>NZ_JBXWMM010000002.1:0-501989 GCF_059609825.1 Ruegeria sp. YTSB088
GGCGGCGGCTTTGGCGGTGGAGGCGGTTCAGGTGGCTCTGGCGGCGGCTTTGGCGGTGGAGGCGGCTCAGGTGGCTCTGGCGGCGGCTTTGGCGGCGGTGGCGGTTCCGGTGGCTCCGGCGGCGGCTTTGGCGGCGGTGGCAGTTCAGGTGGCTCCGGTGGCGGAGGTGGTTCTGGTGGCTCCGGTGGCGGTTCCGGTGGCTCTGGTGGTGGTTTTGCTGGAGGTGGAACTGCGGCCGCTGTACCTCGTACTCGACCACAAAGTGCTGCTGACGGGGTATACGCTGTCGGTGTTGAGTGTGTTGACGCAGCGCCGGGTAAACTTGACGCGGCATTATGTGATCCCTCTGTTACTGCTCCTATTGTGGGCCCTCCTTTGACCGAAGGCCGAGATCTCGCGCTGCCGTCCACATGGAATGTATGGACAGATTTCACTTATACCGAAATCGAAGACACGCGCGGGGTCGGAGAAGTCGACATAAATGACAACTATTTTGCGGCAGGGTTTGACAGGCTTGTCAGGCCGGACTTGGTCGTTGGATTTCAGGTTGAATATGAAAACCTTGATGTCGAAGGGTTTCAGGGTCAATTCAGACAAGACACTAAAGGGCTTGCTGCGGGCCCCTATTTTGCCTGGCGCATGTCAGAGAGATGGGTGCTGAATGGACTGGCGACCGTCGGCGAGTTTTCGACGGATGTGAACGTGCTGGGCTTAAGTGGCGATTTCGACCGGACCCGGTGGCGAGCCAATCTGGAGGCGATCGGTCAGTACGAGGCCGGGAATTTCCTGTTACGTCCGTCGATTGCCTTTGACTATTATAACTACAGCGCAGAAGACTATGATCTGAGCGGCACTGTGGCAGGTGTTCCGGTCAACATATTTGGCGAAGTTGCTTCAGCGACTTACAGCGCCTTAACCCCTGAGTTGGAAATCATCAGGCCATTTGTCACTTCGCGATCGATCGTGTCTCCTTTTGCGACGCTGAGCGCGACATACTGGTTCGACCGGGACAATGTTGGATTAGGCGCTGGATCCCAGACCGACTTGACTTGGGCCACGCGTTTAGGGGTGCGCGGGCGCGCGAGTGAGGCCGTTTATGTCGAGGCGACACTGGGATATCTGAGTTTGTTCGAAGATGATTTGGATACGACCGAAGCGTCCGTTTTTCTTTCTGTCAGCTTCTGAACCTCAAGGGGCGAAAAAGGGGGGCGCCGGCTCAAGTCAAGAGGCGGCGCCAAAACGATCAGACCAGCAGGTTGAACTGATTGATCAGCGGAAGCGAGCGTGCGCGCTTGCCCGTCAGGTCGAAAAGCGCATTGCCGAGCGCCGGCATCGAAGGCGGTGTTCCGGGTTCGCCCGCGCCGCCCATATGCCGATTGGTTTCCAGTACGCGCACCTCGACCTGCGGGGCAGTGTGCATTCGCATCGCGTCATAGTCAGGGAAGTTGAATTGCTCGACTTCGCCTTCCGCAAAGGTGATCTCGCCGAAACATGCGGCAGACAGGCCGTACATCATACCGCCGAACATCTGTGCCTTGACGTTTTCCGGGTCCAGCGCCAGCCCCATGTCGCAGGCAATCCAGGCCTTGCTGATGCGGATGGTGCCGTCTTCGTCGACCACTTCGATGACCTGAGCCACCGGGGTGCCGAAGCTATATGTGAAGGCCACGCCGCGGCCGACGCCTTCGGTCGTCTGGCCGGCCCAGCCTGACATCTCCTTCACGGCTTCCAAACATCCCGCCGACGGCGCGTGTTCGTTCTTCATCAGATCCAGCCGGAACTCCAGCGGATCGCGGCCTGCGGCGTGAGCCATCTCATCCATGAATGTCTCATGAAAAAAGCCGTTATGGCTGTTGCCGACCGAGCGCCAGAAGCCCACGGGGACAGCCAGATCAGCAATGTGACCGCTCATGCGGTAATTCGGTACTGCGTAGGGCTGGTTGAAGAAACCTTCGACCAGCACTTTGTCGGGGCCGCCGCCGGGGAACCCTGTGTAGCGCTCGACCGCCTGTTGGGTCGGAGATTGCGCAGCGACCTTCCCGTCTATGAGAACGGCCGTGCCGTCCTGAACCGCGCCGCGCATCCGGGCGATGGCGCCGGGGCGGAAATAGTCGTGACGCATGTCTTCTTCGCGGCTCCAGGTTGTCTGAACCGGCGTGCCGGGCATGGCCATGGCAACCTTGGTGGCGATTTCGCCAAAATCCAGTTCTCCGCGGCGACCGAACCCGCCACCCAGATAGGTGGTGTGGATTTGGACGGCTTCGGTATCCAGACCGGCGGTGTTGGCAACGCGGAACTGGATCAGGGTCGGGGCCTGGTTTCCGCACCACAGTTCCAAAGCGTCGCCGGTAAACAGCGCGGTGGCGTTCATCGGCTCCATCGTTGCATGGGCCAGATAGGGCACGCGATATTCGGCGGTGATTTCCGTCGCGTTTTCCGGGCTTGCGCTGACATCGCCGTCGTCGCGCATGGTCGAGTTCGGTGCGTCGTCAAACGCCTCGGCGATCCTGGCAAAGATGCCCTCGGTTTCCGGCGGATAGGGCGCGTCGCCCCAATCAACGTCAATGGCCTCAACCGCCTGATTGGCCAACCATGTGTTGCTTGCGATCACGGCCACGCCTGTGCCCAGATCGACAACCTTCTCAACCCCGGGCATGGATCTTGCGGCGCTGTCGTCAAAACCATTCATTGCACCGCCCAGTTTGGGATTCATTCGGACGCTGGCGAATTTCATGCCGGGCAGGCGAACATCGACGCCGAATTCAGCGGTGCCCGTCGCCTTGCCCACCATGTCGAGACGCGGTTGGCTTTGGCCCAGATAACGCCATTCAGACGGGTCTCGCAACGGCATCTCAACGGGCTCCAGCCCGGCGGCATCCTCGGCAAGCATTGAATAGGCAATCTTGTCGCCGTTGGGGGCAATGACATGGCCTGACGCCGTTTTCAGATCGGAGGGGTCGACACCCAACCGGTCTGCGGCAGCACGTTTCAGTGTTTCACGAGCCGAAGCACCGGCTTGCCGCATCCGGTCAAACCCATCTTTCATCGAGGTCGAGCCACCCGTGACTTGCAGGCTGAGCGTTTTGCCCAGAACGCCCAGTGCCTCGCCCAGATTGTGCTGGAAATTCGAGATATCGTACCCTTTGTTTGGCAACCCTTCGCCCACAAGGGCCGAGTTGTAATAGGCCGCCGCAGCGGGACCGTGCAGAACGGTGATCTGATCCAGATCGACATCCAGTTCTTCGGCGATCAGCGCGGCCCATGTGGTTCGGACGCCCTGACCCATTTCCGCGCGGGGCGCGAACAAGGTGACGCCGTTCTGGTCAATCAACACAAACGGGTTCAGTGCCGCCTCGCCCTCGCCGGGTTTCAAGGGGTTGGCCGCGGGGCGGGTAATGTAATAGGTGCCAAAGGCCACGCCGCCAACTATCGCGGCAGAGCCGATCAGGAACGTACGGCGGAGGATTTTTCCAACGGAAGCCATTGCTTACGCCTCCTTCAGCTTGGATGCCGCGTCATGGATCGCTGCGCGGATAAGGGGATAGGTGCCGCAGCGGCACAGGTTGCCCTGCATCGCTTCGTCGATGTCTGCGTCAGAGGGGTCCGGGTTTTCCGCCAGCAATGTAGCGGCCTGCATGATCTGGCCCGACTGGCAGTATCCGCACTGCGCGACCTGATGTTCGATCCAGACCTGTTGGATCGTGGCCAGCGCGTCCGGTGAGCCGAGCCCTTCGATCGTGGTCACGTCACCCCAGACATCCGACAGCGCCACCTGGCACGAGCGCACGGCCTCGCCATCGATTTGCACGGTGCAAGCCCCGCATGCGGCCACGCCGCAGCCGAACTTGGTACCGGTCAGGCCGACCTCATCCCGCAGAACCCAAAGAAGTGGGACGTCATCAGGCAGATCCACCTGATGTTGCTTTCCGTTGATCTTCAGGGTCGTCGCCATGGCGCACCTCGTGTTGCTGTGGCTGGTTGCTGACATAATTGTACAAAAGTGTCAGGGTGTCAATTGACAAATTGAGCAAAAAATGTCAGATCTTCAGGCATGAAAGATAACAGTGACGGCTCACGGCAACAGGCGATCCTGAATTCGGCGTTTCAGGCCTTTTCCACTTACGGATACCGAAAGACCTCAATGGACGACATCGCGCGCGGCGCGGGGATGTCTCGGCCGGCGGTGTATCTGCATTACAAGAATAAAGAGGCGATCGTCAGCAAGCTGACTGAGTTGTACTATGCCGAAAAGAGCGTCGCGGTGGCCGAAGCGCTGGCGACGCAGGGGTCGGTGCCCGAGGTTTTGACCCGTGCAGTTCAGGCGCAGACCGAAGGGATGGCAAAAATTCTGGCCTCACCCCACGGGCTTGAGATGCTGGACAACACCAAGTCCCTGTCTTCCGAAATCATCGCAGTGGGTGAGGCCAAATTGGCAGGTATCTATGCGGACTGGCTAACGCGTCAGGAACAATCGGGCCGGGTGCGCCTGCTGGCTGATGCGGCGGAGACCGGACGGACGATCACCGCCACACTCAAGGGGTTAAAGCTGATCGGTGCCGGTGCCGAGGTCTATGAGCAGCAGGTCGCGCAGGTCGCGGCCCTTTTTGGCGCCGGGCTCGAAGTCAGGTAACGCGCTGACGGATCTTGTATTCGGGCGTGTCCCACAGGCGGTTCTGCATAATATCGGCGATAATCTCGACGGCGCGTTCGACATCGCCTTCGTCGATATACAAAGGTGTAAAGCCGAACCGCATTATGTCGGGTGCACGAAAATCTCCGATCACGCCGCGGGCGATCAGGGCCTGCATGGCGGCATACCCTTCCTTGAAACGGAACGAGATCTGGCTGCCACGCAGCTCTGGATTGCGTGGGCTGGCCAGTTGCAGATCCGGGCAGGTTGCCTCGACGCGTTCTATGAAAAGCTCGGTCAGTTCAACCGATTTGGCGCGAACGTCGGTCATGTCCGCCATATCCCAGATGTCCATGGCGGCCGACAATGCCGTCATCTGGATGATGGGTGGCGTTCCCACCCGCATCCGCTCAATGCCGTTGCCGGGGCGGTAATCGAGATCGAAGGCAAAGGGCGCTTCGTGCCCCAGCCAACCGGACAGGGCAGGGCGTGTGTTGTCTGCCAATCTGGGTGCGATATAGATGAAGGCCGGTGCGCCGGGTCCTCCGTTGAGGTACTTGTAAGTACACCCAACCGCTAAATCGACGTTGCACCCTGAAAGGTCCACGGGAATGGCCCCTGCGGAATGGGCCAGATCCCAGACTGTCACTACACCGTTGGCATGTGCCAGTTCGGTCAGCGCCTTCATGTCGTGCATGCGGCCCGAGCGGTAATCCACCTCGGTCAACATAAGAACGGCGACCTCTTCGGTGATCGCGTCGGCTACGGATTCGGGATCGACAATCCGCAATTCGTAGTCGTCGCCGAGTGACCGCAACAGGCCATCCGCCATGTACAGGTCCGACGGAAAGTTCCCGTTATCCGACAGAACCACTTTGCGATCCGGATTCAGTTCAAGGGCCGAAGCCAGGGCCTGATAGACCTTGATCGACAAAGTGTCCCCGGTCACCACGCTGCCGGGCTCTGCTCCGATCAGACGACCAATCCGGTCGCCAAGCCCGGTGGGCAAGCCCATCCAACCTGCCTTGTTCCATCCGGTGATCAGCATTTGGCCCCATTCTTCGGTCAGCATCCTTTGTACTCGCGCGCCTGCCGATTTCGGCAGAGGGCCCAGAGAGTTGCCATCCAGATAGATGACACCCTCGGGCAGGTCGAACATGGCTTTGGTTGCTGCAAAATCAGTCATGAGGGCTCGCTAACTTGTGTGAACGTCGGTGATTGCTTTTGAGGTAGTCGATCCTCAAATGTGAGTCCATGCGATGCGACATACTGGTCTTTTGCCATTTTGACCCAAAAGCGGTAGGACATCGCTCAGATGCGACATGTGCTCGATCTTGTCGTCACTCAATGAGGGCTCTGCATGCGCTGGATAGATGTGCCGCCGGTTTGGCTGATTGCTTTTGCTGGGCTTGCCTGGTTGCAGGCCAAGTATCTGAAACTCGGCCTGTCGCTTGAGGGCGGTTTGACGGACCTTCTGAGCGGGGTGCTGATCGGAGGTGGCCTCCTGATGGCTGTCTTGGCAGTGGTCGAATTCCGCCGCCACAAGACAACTGTCGTTCCGCATGAAACACCGTCGTCTATGGTGCAATCAGGTATCTACAAGCGCAGTCGGAACCCGATCTATGCAGGCGATGTTCTGATCCTTGCAGGTCTTATTCTTCGTTTTGACGCCGTATTGTCCCTGGTTCTTGTACCAGTCTTCGTCTGGGTGTTGGAGCGTCGGTTCATCCTGCCGGAAGAAGATCGCCTACGTCGAACCTTTCGCGCCGACTTCGCGCGTTATGAACGCAAGACACGGCGCTGGATCTAGGGTGAATTCTGCAATGACATCACGTCAGAAATGCTGCGCTTGCGAAATAATGTTGCGCAGGATACATCTTTGCTTAACAAAGAATACCGATCACCCGCTCAGACAGAGTAAGAATTAGGGGGACTGCCAGTGAAGATAGGCACGCCAAAGGAAATACTGGACGGCGAGAACCGGGTCGCGATGACACCGGACTCGGCCGTGCAACTGCAAAAATTGGGCTATGAGTGCCTGATCGAAAAAGGAGCGGGTGTTGCCGCCGGTTTTTCGGACGCGGCGTATGAGGCTGCGGGCGTAGAGGTGGTCAAGACCGCAGCGTCGCTGTGGAAAACCGCAGATATCATCGCCAAGGTTCGGATCCCGACCGAGACCGAGCTGAAACGTCTGACCAAGGGCAAGACGCTGATTTCCTTCTTCAATCCTGCGGGCAACGAAGAGGGGATGGAGCTGGCCAAATCCAAGGGCGCGAATGTTATCGCGATGGAGATGGTGCCGCGAATTTCGCGGGCGCAGAAAATGGATGCGCTGTCTTCGATGGCGAACATCGCGGGTTACCGCGCGGTTATCGAAGCTGGCAACAACTTTGGCCGTTTCTTCACCGGTCAGGTGACGGCGGCCGGTAAGGTGCCGCCTGCCAAGGTGCTGATCGTTGGCGCCGGTGTTGCAGGGCTGGCCGCGATCGGGACCTCGACCTCGCTGGGCGCGATTACTTACGCGTTCGATGTGCGCCCTGAAGTGGCCGAACAGGTCGAATCGATGGGGGCGGAATTCGTCTATCTGGACTTCGAAGAAGACCAGCAGGATGGTGCAGCCACGGGTGGCTATGCTTCGGTTCAGTCAGAAGAGTTCCGCAATGCGCAGCTGGCCAAGTTCCGCGAACTGGCCCCGGAAATAGACATTGTCATCACGACGGCCCTGATCCCCAACCGCCCGGCACCAAAGCTGTGGCTGGAAGATATGGTCAAGGCAATGAAGCCGGGCTCGGTCATTGTTGATCTTGCGGCTGAGCGTGGCGGAAACGTCGAAGGCACGGTGCCTGACGAAAAGGTCGTAACCCCCAATGGCGTGACCATCATCGGTTACACCGACTTCCCCAGCCGGATGGCGGCGCAGTCCTCCTCGCTATATGCCACCAACATCCGTCACATGATGACGGACCTGACGCCCAATAAGGACGGTCAGATCAATCACGACATGGAAGATGACGTGATCCGCGGCTCGACCGTGACGCATGAAGGTGAGATCACTTTCCCGCCACCACCACCCAAGGTGCAGGCAATCGCGGCGCAGAAGAAACCCGAGGTCAAGGAACTGACCCCGGAAGAGAAAAAGGCGCAGGAGGTTGCGGCCTTCAAAGCGCAGACCAAACAGCAGTTCACCCTGCTGGGGATTGGCGGCGCGCTGATGCTGCTGGTGGGGCTGATCGCTCCGGCGAGCTTCATGCAGCACTTCATCGTCTTTGTGCTGGCCATCTTTGTAGGCTTCCAGGTGATCTGGGGCGTTGCGCACAGCCTGCACACACCGCTGATGGCGATCACCAACGCGATCTCGTCGATCATCATCGTTGGGGCCTTGATGCAGATTGGGTCGGGGTCGTTCCTGGTTATTCTGCTGGCGGCACTGTCCGTGTTCATGGCCGGGATCAACATCTTCGGCGGCTTCCTTGTCACCCGGCGCATGCTCGCCATGTTCCAGAAATCTTAAGGAGGTCGGGCATATGATTGGCTTCACTTCTGCCGCTTATGTTGTTGCGGCTGTCCTTTTCATCCTGTCGCTCGGCGGCCTTTCGAACCAGGAAAGCGCCAAGCGCGCGGTTTGGTACGGTATCGTCGGTATGGCGCTGGCGGTGTTTGCTACCCTGGTGGGTCCGGGCTCGGGTCTGTGGCTGCTGTCCATCCTGCTGATCATCGGCGGTGGCCTGATCGGTCAATATGTGGCGCAGCGCGTCCAGATGACCGAGATGCCGCAACTGGTGGCTGCGATGCACTCGCTGGTCGGTCTTGCGGCCGTGTTCGTTGGCTTCAACGCCCATTTCGAGATTGGCAACGTGGCGCAGGTCATGGCCATTGCTGACAGTGCAAGCCAGGCGGACCTGTCCGATCTGGGCGCTTTTGCCAAACTGATCGCCAAGAAAACCCCGGCTGAGCTGGCAATCCTGCATGTGGAACTGTTCCTGGGCATCTTTATCGGTGCGATCACCTTTACCGGTTCGGTCGTCGCTTATGGCAAGCTTGCAGGTAAAGTGACCTCGGCAGCGACCAAGCTGCCCGGTGGCCATGCGCTGAATGCGACGGCGGCAGGTCTCTCGCTGATCTGCCTGATCTGGTACACATCGACAGGGGGCCTGTTCCCGCTGATCCTGATGACGCTGGCGGCTTTGTTCATCGGCTATCACCTGATCATGGGCATCGGCGGGGCCGACATGCCGGTGGTTGTGTCGATGCTGAACAGCTATTCGGGCTGGGCGGCTGCGGCGATTGGCTTCAGCCTCGGCAATGACCTGCTGATCGTGGTGGGTGCGCTGGTGGGCTCGTCCGGTGCGATTCTGTCCTACATCATGTGCAAGGCGATGAACCGTCACTTTGTCAGCGTGATCCTGGGTGGCTTTGGCGGCCCGCAGGGTGAGCAGATGGCCGTTGAAGGCGAGCAGATCGCCATCGAGGCCGACGGTGTGGCTGCGGCCTTGAACGATGCCGACAGCGTGGTGATCATCCCCGGTTACGGCATGGCCGTGGCACAGGCGCAGCAGTCGGTTTCCGAACTGGTGCGCAAGCTGCGGGCGCAAGGCAAGAACGTACGCTTTGCCATCCACCCCGTTGCGGGACGTCTGCCGGGCCACATGAACGTATTGCTGGCCGAGGCGAAGGTGCCGTATGACATCGTTCTGGAAATGGATGAGATCAACGATGACTTTCCGGACACCGATGTGGCCATCGTCATCGGCTCAAACGACATCGTGAACCCTGCGGCGCAGGAAGACCCCAACAGCCCCATCGCCGGCATGCCGGTGCTGGAATGCTGGAAGGCCAAGCAAGTGTTCGTGTCAAAGCGAGGTCAGGGCACCGGGTACTCGGGCATCGAAAACCCGCTGTTCTTCAAGGAGAACACCCGCATGTTCTACGGCGACGCAAAAGCCAGCTTGGACAAGCTGCTGCCCATGATCGAATGATCGCCAGGTTTGATCAGAGTGCAAAGGGCGCCTTAGGGCGCCCTTTTCTTTTTGAGTGTGCATGGGGGCGTTGCCCCCAAAACCCCCGGGATATTTCCAGCCAGATGAAGCAGGCGGAGTGTGGTAGTCTGGGGTGGAGCCGAGGATTGCAGGAGGTCGAAGATGGAGAAGGTGAACGGCATTGGCGGTGTGTTCTTTCGCGCCCGCGATCCAAAGGCGTTGAGCGCCTGGTATGAGAAGCACCTGGGCGTCAATTACTATGACCCCGTGCCCTGGAAGCAGCGTGAAGGCTATACGGTCTTTGCGCCATTCGCCGAGGACACCGAGTACTTCGGTCGGGCCGATCAGCAGTGGATGATCAATTTCCGTATTGATGATCTGGCCGCGATGACGGCGCAGCTTGAGCAAGCTGGAATTACAGTGGAAGCCGATCCGGACTGGGACAGCGAGGTTGGAAAATTTGCCCGCATTCATGATCCCGAAGGCAACCCCATCGAGCTGTGGCAGCCAAATCAATGAGATAGCAGTGTTGTATACTATTGTATCCTTGTAAGTATATGAAATAAAAAGATAATTGATGTATCGTTTATGTGTCGTATAGTGCGCGTGACGAGGCGGAGCCCTGAATGACACCGATAGATGACCATCCCCTTCGCTATGCGCTGGCCAATGAACTGCATGCTCGACCGTTCCCGGTCGCGTCAATGCCCTGTACGGTGGTCTTTCTGGCGATCAAGAAACCAGAGGCTGCGGTCGCTCGTGATCGTCGTGAGGATTTGGCTCACTTGATCGACCTGCTGGACCGCCACGGCGCGCAGCATCCTCAACCTGATGCAACACATTACGCGGGTCAGATTGGTCGCCACTGGTTGAAGTGGGAGCAGCATACCGAATTCGTGACCTACACCGCGATCGCTCAGAACGTGAGTGATCGCGCCTTCAACCCGGCCGACTTTGAAGTCTTTCCGCCTGATTGGCTGATGGCCAGCCCGGGGCAAAGGGTAACGTCAGCGATGGTGCGCGTCGTTAAACGCGAAAGTGACGATGTGGTGAAGTCAAAACTGCTGGATTGGTTCGAGCCGGAAAGCCTGGCCGTGGCCAGAGTATTGGACGATGCCGCCATTTGCGCCAGTGACTTTCGTATCGATCCGGCAGGACATATGCGTTTTGCTTTATTCGTGGCCGAGGGCACCGGACGGCGCCGGACGGGGCGAATTATTCAGCGACTATGCGAAATCGAAACGTATAAGGCGATGTCGATGCTGGGTTTTGCGCGCGTCAAGCAGCTGATGCCGCGTATCGGGGAACTGGACGGGCAACTCACCCGGTTGATGGGGCAGATGACCGACAACTCGGCTCAGCCTGACGTGCTTTTGCAGGATTTGCTGTCAACGTCGATTGAACTCGAAACTTTGTCGGCCCGGTGCTCCTTCCGGTTCGGCGCCACGGGCGCTTATGAGGCTATCGTCAACCAGCGGATCGAAGTGTTGCGAGAACAGCGTTTCGAGGGTGGTCAGAATTTTGCCGATTTTATGATGCGTCGCTATGACCCCGCAATTCGCACCGTGAAATCTACGGAACGCCGCCTTCAGGCCTTGTCGGACCGGGCCATCCGTGCTGGTGAACTGCTGCGGACTAGGGTGGATGTTGAACGCAGCGCGCAAAACCAGGCGTTGCTGGAAAGCATGGACCGTCGCGCCGATCTGGCACTTCGTTTGCAGCACACGGTAGAGGGGCTTTCTGTCGTTGCCATCAGCTATTATGCGGTTTCGCTGGTCAGCTACCTTTTGTATCCGTTGACGGCCTCTGGCATCAGCAAAGGCATGCTGACAGCGGCGGTTACGATCCCTGTTGTCGCCGGGGTGTGGTACGCGGTCCGACGTATTCGCAAACGGCTCGGTTAAGCCGCAATTGCCAAGTTTCATCTGGCCTGTAGAAAGCGGGCACTTGGAACGCAGAGCGAGGGAGTCATATGATAAGCGTAGTTGCCGCATGGCGTGCTGTCGCCGCCATGTTCATTCTGAATGGTGCCCTGTTCGGGATCTGGGCGTCACGCATTCCCGCCGTGCGAGACAGGTTGGAACTGTCTCATGAGGCACTGGGATACGGTCTGTTGTTCATGGCGGCGGGGGCCGTCTGCTCGTTTCCGATAACCGGGCGACTGACGGATCGTTTCGGCGCTGTCGCAATCACCCGGATCATTGCGGTTCTGTACACAGTGTCGCTGATCTTGCTTGCCCTGGCTGATGGGTTCTGGGGGCTGGCGGTGTTCCTGTTTATCTTTGGCGCCTTCCACGGGTCCATGGATGTTGCGATGAATGCGTGGGCCGCTGAGGTTGAGCAGGCGTACGACAAACCTGTAATGTCCTCTTTCCACGCAATGTGGAGCCTTGGGGCCGGTCTTGGCGCACTCAGCGGATATGTTGCGGTTCAGATGGGGCTAACAGTTCTTGAGCATTTCCTCTTTGCTGGTGGTGTGGTTGTTGGTCTGGCACTTGCCTCATCAACGGTAAGCTGGACGTCGAGACGATCCGATGGCCCCCAAAGCTCGGTCTTTGCGTTGCCGTCCGGCACGTTGATACTGGTCGGCTTTGCGGCCCTGTGCGGTGCCTTGGGGGAAGGGGCCGTCGCGGATTGGAGCGCGATTTATCTGCGTGACATCACGGCGGCATCTGAAAGTGTCGCCGCCTTGGGCTATGCGGTGTTTTCAGTGACCATGGTGGCGTTTCGACTTGCAGGTGCCGTTGTTATCACGCGGTTCGGCCCGGTCGTTACGGCCCGTTTCGGCGGTATTTGCGCCGCGTTCGGGGTTTTCTCGGTGGTTTCTGCGGCGACGCCTTTGACTGCGTTGGCCGGGTTTGCCTTGATGGGAATAGGCTATGCCGTGATCATGCCGCTGGCATTCAGCCGGGCGGCCAGCGATCCGAATGTGCCGCCGGGGCAAGCCATCGCAAGCGTTGCGACTTTGGGGTATGGGGGGCTGTTGATCGGGCCGCCGTTGATCGGTCTTCTGGCGGAATTGTTCGGCCTGCGTTTGGCTTTTGCCGTACTGCTGCCATTGGCCGTTCTGATCGTACTGTTGGCCGGCGCACTGAAGCGCGCCGGCTAGGTTTAGTTCAACGACCGCGGATGCGCGGATCCAGCGCGTCGCGCAGACCGTCACCCAGATAGTTGACGCTGAGAACGGTAAGCGAGATCGCCAGACCGGGCCAGAACACGCGCTCGGGGTATTGCTGCAGATAATCGACACCGTCAAACAGCAGGCGGCCCCATGTCGGGAAGTCAGGTGGGAAGCCCAAGCCCAGGAACGACAACGCGCTTTCGGTGATGATGGCCGTGGCAATCCCCAGCGTCGCCGATACCATGATCGGAGACAACACGTTCGGCAGGATATGCCGCGCTATGATCTGCGAATTGCTGGTGCCGATGGACCGGGCAGCCAGAACAAATTCGCGCTCTTTGATGGCCAACACGTCACCGCGTACGATCCGTGCTGTAGGCATCCACGAAGTGATGCCGATGGCACAGACGATCAGGATGAAGATCCCACGCTCCAGCCCGAACGCGGCCGACAGGGGCTCGCGGAAGAGCAGCATCATGACCAGCAGCAAAGGCAGCAGGGGCAGGGCCAGAAACAGATCGGTCAGGCGCATGAGCGGGCCATCCAGCCGTCTGAAGAACCCCGCCAGAACGCCGATGAACGATCCCAGAAACAGCGCCAGCAACATCGCTGTGATGCCCACGGATACCGAAGTTTGCCCCCCCGACATCATGCGGGCCAGAATATCCCGGCCCAGTTGGTCCGTGCCGAAAGGATGCCCCCAGCTGGGTCCCTGATTTCGGGCTCGGATATCGATCTGCGTCGGATCAATGCTCCAGAGATATGGCCCCAGATACACGCCCGCCACGATGAAGATGAACAGGATCGCCCCGATCATTGCGCCTTTGTGTGTCTTGAACTGATCCCACACATCGCGCCATTGGCTGCGGGGTGGGGTGGCAAGTTCTTCCATCACGTCAGCAGTCGGCAGTGCGGTCGAGGCAGGAGCAAGCCCTTCGTCCGGGACCAGCGTATCGGTACGATCATGATCAGTCATAGCGAATCCTCGGGTCCAGAATGCCATAGAGAACGTCCGCGATCAGGTTGAACAGGACGATCAACACGGCAAAGATGAAGGTCAGGGTTTGCACCATGGGCAGGTCGTTTGCCTGAATTGCCCCGATCAGCAACTGACCGATACCATTCACCTTGAACACCTGTTCGGTGATGATGGCGCCACCGAAGATAGCCGGGATACCCAGCGCAATAACCGTCACCACGGGGATCATCGAGTTCCGCAGCACATGGACCATGACCACCGTGTATTCGCTCAGGCCTTTGGCGCGGGCGGTTCGGACGTAATCCTGATTGAGATTGTCCAGCATCGAGGCGCGCATGAACCGGCTGAGCTGCGCCGTGATTTGCAGGGCCAGAACCATGACGGGCATGATCATCTGTTTCAGCTGCAGCATGAAGCTGTCCCAACTGTTGACCACAAGCGTGGTGTCATAGATCGACGGGAACCAGCCCAGTTGGACCGAGAAGATTACGATCACCAGCACACCCGAAAAGAAGGGCGGGACAGAAAAACCGACCATCGACACGAAAGTACCCATCTGGTCAAACCAGGAATACTGACGATAAGCCGAATAGATCCCGATAGGCAGGGCGATCAGGATGGCGACCACGTAGGCGGTGCCGACAACCCACAGGGTCTGGGGAATCCGCTGAACGACGATGTCCATGACAGGCGAACGGGTCTGCCAGGATATCACGCGCAGGTCGCCTTCGGAAAAAGTTGTACCGAACATCGAGTCGATTAGAACCTGCGGTTCGATCCAGAAGAACTGCACGATCCACTTCCAGAACCGGATATGCATCGGCTGGCCGAGGCCAAGCGCCTCGCGCATCTTTTCTTTGACTTCGGGGGGAACGGTGAGCGGAACCTGCGCCATCGGATCGCCGGGTGCGAGTTCGAGGAGCAGGAAGATGACGAGGCTGATGAACAGCAGTGTTGGAACCGCCAGCACCAGTCGTCTGATTGTAAAATTAAGCATTAAGAGGCGCCTTTATATGCGTCTTCTTGTTGGGGTGGTATGCAAATGACCGCGCCCCGATAACGATCGGGGCGCGGTTTTGCAAGGTCAGGGCTTAGGAACCGGTCTTGCGGTACCAGTCCGCAATGTTCCACAGCTCGCTGTCCCAAACGTTCAGGACAACGCCACCCAGGGTGTTTGCGTGCGCCGACAGACGACCACGGTGAACCAGCGGGATCATGCCACCGTTTTCAACCATGATGTCGTTCAGCTTTTTCGCGATCTCGGCACGTTGCTCAAGACCCGCAGTTTCAGCCAGCTGACCGTGCAGCTTGTCGAACTCTTCGTTGCAGAAGCGGCTGATGTTTTCACCCTGCCACTGGGTCTCGGGGCGAGGTGCCTTATCGCACAGGCCGTTGCCCAGATAGGACTGCGGGTCGGTGCCGTTGAAGGTGTTGGCGTACATCTCAACGTCAGCATAGAACTTCTGGAAGGTGTCAGGCGAGCCCGGGTCACCACCGAAGAAGACCGACGCGTTGATGTTGCGCAGTTCGGATTCGATACCGATCTGGCTCCACCACTCCTTGATCAGCGCCTGGAAGTCCTGACGGACAGCGTTGGTCGAGGTCTGGTAGACGATTTTCAAAGGAACACCGTCTTTTTCGCGAACGCCGTCGCCATCGGTATCCACGATACCCGCATCATCCAACAGCTTTTTCGCGCCTTCGATATCCTGCGTGTCGCAGGTCATCGAGGTCGAGTTGAACGCGGCAGGCGCCGGAACCCAGTTGCAGGTCACTTTACCAGCCTGACCATAGCCGATCTCCACCAGCAGCGGACGGTCGATGGCCATGGACATGGCTTTGTAAACGGCCGGATCCTTCAGGAAGGGGTGCGGGTGCTTTGCGGTCGAACGCTCGCCTTCCGGCAGGTCGGGCGACGGGTTGGTCTGGTTCATCATGATACGCTCGACCAGCGGGCCGAAGCCTGCAACCGGCGTACCTTTGCCACCTTCCTGCATCTGTGCGATCACTTCAGGCGCCAACTGAAGGTTCCAGGCATAGTCAAATTCACCGGTTTCCATGACGGCACGACCAGCAGCAGTTGCGTCACCGCCGCCCTTGAAGGTCACAGTCGCAAAGGCCGGTTTGGCCGGGTCACGATAATTGTCATTTGCCTTGAATGTAATCACGTCGTTCGGTTTGAACTCGGTGACGACAAATGGGCCGGTTCCGATGGGGTTGAAGTTCTGGTCGGTGCATTCAGGCGCTTTCGCACCAAGGCAATCGGCGAACTGTGCGGCCTGAATGATCGGGCTTTCGCCGCCGACAAACGGACCATAGGGGAACGGTGTTGGCTTGTCGAAGGTAACTTTGACGGTCAGGTCATCAACAGCTTCGACCGAGGTGACGCCTTCGAACTTTGTCACCTGCGCGCAGCCACCTTCCGGGTGCATACAGTAATCGGCGGTGAACTTCACGTCAGCGGCGGTGAACGGAGAGCCGTCCGACCACTTGATTCCCGGCGTGATTTTCCATGTGATCGACGTCAGATCTTCGCTGACACCGCCATTTTCCACGGTCGGAATCTCGGACGCCAGATACGGCACCATGTTGCCGTCCTGATCGTAGCGGGCCAGAGGCTCGATCACCAGCGAAGCTGATTCCACGTCTTTCGTGCCGCCGGACAGGAACGGGTTCAGGATCGACGGAGCCTGCCAATAGATGATGCTGACATTGCCGTCCGAACCGCGCTCGGCAAAGGCCGCGGGGGCCATTGCCGTGCTTGCGATCGCACCAAGCAAAAGGGTTTTGATTTTCATAAGTCACTCCCGAATTGGACACGTTCGTGTCTCGATTATCTCCGCAAGGCCTGCGGGTTTGGCGTTGCCGTCTTGGGTTAAGGCTTTGACTATCAAAGATAATAGCGCTAACGGTTTCCGTTGGCACCGCCGCCCCAAGCCGGTTACGTTGGGTATCGAAACAGAACTTGAGAAAAATGCAAGTGGTGCCGTCGCGAAAATGTGTAATGGGTTTGACTTTTCCCGGTGGCCCGCCGTAGCGTTCGGCATTCAGAACAAGAATAACGTCGTCAAGGGAGCGCGCACGTGCTGGATCAGCCTATTGCTCAAATCAGAAAACTACGGGTGGAGTTTCAGACGAAGGACGGTCCTGTTGTCGGCGTTGAGGACGTCTCGTTCGAGGTCAAACCAGGCGAAACCGTTTGTATCGTTGGCGAATCAGGCTCGGGAAAGTCGGTTTCGTCATTGTCTTTGATGCGGCTGGTCGAGTTCGGTGGCGGCAAAATCGCGGGCGGAGAGCTGCTGTTTGATCGTCGCGATGGCGATGAAGTGGACCTGGCCAAGGTCGATCAGGATCTGATGAAACAGATTCGCGGCAATGAAATCGGGATGATCTTTCAGGAGCCGATGACCGCCCTGAACCCCGTTTTCACCGTTGGTCGCCAGTTGACCGAAGGACTGCGTATCCACAAGGAAATGTCGAAGTCACAGGCAGAAGCGCGGGCGCTTGAATTGTTGCGCCAGGTTCGCATACCTGAGCCTGAGCGCCGCCTGAAACAGTATCCGCACGAGCTGTCGGGCGGGATGCGTCAACGCGTTGTCATTGCGATGGCTATGGCCTGTGAGCCGCGCCTGCTGATCGCCGACGAACCCACCACAGCGCTTGACGTGACCATTCAGGCCGAAATTCTCGCGCTGATGGACCGCCTCAAGCGGGAAACAGGCACGGCTGTGATGTTCATCACCCACGATATGGCTGTGGTTGCCCAGATGGCCGACCGTGTCGTCGTCATGTACCGCGGCAACAAGGTCGAAGAAGGCACCGTCAAAGAAATCTTTGAAAACCCGCAGCACGACTATACTAAAGCCTTGCTGGCCGCGGTGCCGAAACTGGGCGAGATGCAGGGTAAATTTGCGCCCGAGCCGATGAAACTGCTGGGGGTCGAAGGGCAGAATATTGCACCGATCCCGGGCACAGACGAGGTTCTTCTGACCGTCAAGAACCTGACGACCCGGTTCCCGGTCAAGGGCGGGCTTTTGCGGCGCACGATCTCGAACGTTCATGCGGTCGAGGATGTCTCGTTCACACTGAACAAAGGTCAAACGCTCAGTCTTGTCGGCGAATCCGGGTGCGGCAAGTCTTCGGCGGGGCGCTCGATCCTGCGACTGGTCGAGCCTCTGGCGGGCGAGATTGATATGGACGGTGTTGATATCATGAAGCTTGATCCGTCTGGCTTGCGCAAGGCGCGGCTGGACATGCAGATGATCTTTCAGGATCCGTTCGCCTCGCTGAACCCGCAGATGCAGCTGGTCGATCAGGTGGCCGAGCCGATGCGCAACTATGGCGTGGCATCGGGATCGGAACTGCAGGACCGCGTGGCGCAACTGTTCGACAAGGTGCAACTGCCGCGCAGCTTCATGCGTCGGTTCCCGCATGAAATGTCGGGCGGTCAGCGGCAGCGGATTGCCATCGCGCGGGCTCTGGCCCTGAACCCCAAGCTTATCATCGCGGATGAGGCGGTTTCGGCCCTCGACGTGTCGGTGCAGGCGCAGGTTTTGAACCTGATGATGGAATTGCAGTCCGAACTGGGCCTGTCTTATCTGTTCATCAGTCACGATATGGCCGTGGTTGAAAGGGTCAGCCATTATGTCGGGGTTATGTATCTGGGTCGAATTGTCGAACTTGGGCCACGGGCGCGGGTATTCGAGAACCCGCAGCATCCCTATACACAGGCGCTGATGAAGGCGGTTCCGATTGCGGACCCGAACAAGCGGAAATCGGAAAAGGATCTGAATTTCAAACCGATCCCATCTCCGATTCATCCCACTGACTACGCGCCGGAACCTTCGCAATATCGAGAGGTTGAGGCCGGGCACTTCATTCTGACCACCGACAGCGGGTATTGACCCCAATGGCGAAACGCTTGACGCCGCTTGAGATCATGACAAAGCTGATCTCATTTCCGACCGTAAGCCGTGACACCAATCTGCCGCTGGTGGATTGGGTTGAGGAATATCTGCAAGGTCATGGAATCGCACCCCATCGGTGGCCGGACCCGGATCAACCGCACAAGGCTGCAATTTTTGCGCATGTGGGTCCGATGGAAGAGGGTGCGCTGGTTCTGTCCGGGCATACGGATGTCGTGCCGATCGAAGGGCAGCCTTGGGATTCCGATCCGTTCACGGTGACCGAGAAGGACGGCAAGTATTTCGGTCGCGGCACCTGCGACATGAAGGGTTTTGACGCTCTGGCGATCTGGGCTCTGGTCGAGGCGCATTACGCTGAAATAAAGCGGCCGCTGCAACTTGCGCTCAGCTTTGACGAAGAGGTCGGATGCACCGGTGCGCCGCCCATGATTGAGGCAATGCAACAGGTCTTGCCCAAGGGATCAGCAGTGATCGTGGGTGAGCCGTCAATGATGCAGGCTGTGACGGGGCACAAGGGCGGGTTCGGCTTTGATACTCACATCGTGGGGTTCGAAGTGCACAGTTCGATCATGCATACCGGCGTGAATGCGATCATGGCGGCGGCACCTCTGATCGACTGGGCAAATCACAGAAATGCCGAAAGCATGGCCGCTGAGCCGAGCGAAATCGCGGTCGTATTTGACCCGCCGTGGACAACCTGTCATGTCGGAATGATAGAAGGCGGGACAGCCCACAACATCACTGCCAAAGACTGTCGGTTCATGATGGATTTCCGCACCGTGCCAGATGAGTCAAAGGCGCAATGGCAGGACGCGTATTTTCAGCAGGTCCGCGCGGCCGAGGCACGGATGCAGGCTGTCCACCCTGAAACACGCATCGAACTGAAGGAACATTTTTCAATTCCGGGACTGGTGCCTGAACGGGACGGAGAAGCGGAAGCTTTAGTGCGTACGCTGACCGGGGATAACGCAAGCCACGTTGTCAGCTACGGGACAGAGGCGGGGCAGTTTCAGGAGGCAGGGTATTCAGCCGTGATTTGCGGTCCTGGTGATATTGCACAGGCTCATCAGCCGAACGAGTTCATATCGATCGCGCAGTTCGATGCGGGGCACAAGTTTATGCAACGACTGGTTGAAAAGCTCGGCGCGGCGTAAGATTCAACATAGCATCAATTGTTCAGAGGAAGGTCTTGAGATGCCTGTCAAAAACAGACTTGCAGAAATGCACGGCGATATTGCCGCGTGGCGCCGCCACCTGCATGCGCATCCTGAATTGATGTATGACGTGCACGAAACCGCTGCTTTTGTCGTCGAGCGCCTCAAGGAGTTTGGTGTTGATGAGATCACTCCGGGAATTGGCAAGACCGGTGTCGTGGCCGTTATCCGCGGGCGGCAGGACACGACCGGGCGCGTAATCGGACTGCGCGCAGATATGGACGCACTGCCGATCGAAGAGGCGACTGGGCTGGACTATGCTTCTACCGTTTCGGGCAAGATGCACGCCTGCGGGCATGACGGGCATACCTCGATGCTGCTTGGGGCCGCCCAGTACCTGGCTGAAACCCGAAACTTCGATGGCACTGTTGTTCTGATTTTTCAGCCCGCAGAAGAAGGCGGTGCAGGCGGTCTGGCCATGTGTCGGGACGGCCTGATGGAACGCTGGGGCATTGATGAGGTCTATGGCATGCACAATATGCCGGGGTTGCCAGTGGGCGAGTTCGCGATCCGACCCAGCGCATTGTTGGCCTCATCTGATGAGTTCGAAATCACGATCACCGGCAAGGGCGGACACGCCGCCGCACCGCATGACGCGGTAGACACGACTTTGGTGGCCTCGCATATTGTCGTGTCGTTGCAATCGGTTGTGGCGCGCACCGTCGATCCGATCAAACGCGTCGTCCTGACCGTGGGCACGTTCGAAACGGACAGTGTCGCGTCGAACGTGATCGCGCACACCGTCCGTTTGCAGGGGACCGTCCGGACACTCGACCCAGAATACCGCACGATAGCAGAAGAGCGCGTGCGCAGGATCGCCGAGGATACGGCTTCGGCCTTTGGAGCGAAAGCGGAAGTTGTCTGGACGCCGGGGTATCCTGTGACGGTAAATTCCGAGACAGAGACAACATACGCTGCCGAGGCAGCCGAGGCCGTCGCGGGCAAGGTCAATGACAACACTGATCCGATCATGCCCTCGGAAGATTTCGCCTACATGCTTGAAGAACGGCCAGGAGCTTACATCTTTATCGGGAACGGGGACACGGCCATGTGTCATCACCCGGAATACAACTTTGACGACGACGCGATTCCCGCCGGCTGCAGTTGGTTTGCCGAGATTGTGGAACGACGATTGCCGATCGCGTAAATCAGGGAGAATGCCATGCCGATCAAAAACCGCCTTGCAGAGATGCACGAAGAGATCACAGGTTGGCGGCGTGACATTCACCAACACCCGGAAATTCTGTACGACACGCACCGCACCAGCGCGCTGGTGGCGGAAAAGCTGAAGGAATTCGGCTGTGATGAGGTCGTTACAGGCATCGGTCGCACTGGTGTGGTCGGGGTCATTCGCGGCAAGAGCGACACACAGGGCCGCGTGATTGGTTTGCGGGCCGATATGGATGCCCTGCCGATGCAGGAACAGACCGGGCTGGACTATGCCTCGAAGACACCAGATGCGATGCATGCCTGCGGGCATGACGGGCATACTGCCATGGTCTTGGGAGTGGCAAAGTACCTGTCTGAGACGCGCAATTTCGATGGCACCGCAATCGTGATCTTTCAGCCCGCCGAAGAGGGCGGGAATGGCGCAGAGGCCATGTGCAAGGACGGTCTGATGGACCGGTTTGGCATTCAGGAAGTTTACGCGATGCACAATGTGCCGGGCGTGGCGACCGGGCAATTCGCAATCCGCTCAGGCCCGTTGCTGGCGGCGGCGGACGAGTTTGACATCCATCTTGAAGGGCGCGGAGGCCACGCGGCAAAACCCCATGAGACGGTCGATACAACCGTGATGCTGTCGCAACTGATTGTCGCGTTGCAGACGATCGTGTCGCGCAATGCGGACCCGATCCTGCAAGCCGTGTTGTCCGTGACCTCGGTCGAGACGTCCTCGAAAGCGTTCAACGTGATCCCGCAATCGGCGCAGATACGCGGTACCGTGCGGACCCATTCCAACGAGATGCGTGATCTGATCGAACAGCGCCTCAAAGAGGTCGCCGAAGGGATTGCAGGAACATTCGGTGGTTCCGTGAACGTCAATTACACGCGTGGCGTGCCGGTGACGATCAACGCCGAAACTCAAACGAGATATGCGGCAGAAGCCGCGGTCTCGGTCGGGGGCAGCTGCATCGAGGCACCGATGGTGATGGGGGGTGAGGATTTCTCGTTCATGCTGGAGGAACGGCCCGGAGCCTTTATCGTTCTGGGCAACGGTGACAGCGCCGGGTTGCACCACCCCGAATACAACTTCAACGACGAGATCATCCCGATCGGATGCTCGTGGTTTGCAGAAATGGTCGAGCGCCGGATGCCGGCGGCTTGAATTAGGAGAGAGAAGATATGCCAGTCAAAAACCGCTTTGCCGAATTGCAGGATGAAATCACCGCGTGGCGACGGGATCTGCACGAAAACCCGGAAATCCTGTTCGAAACGCACCGTACCAGCGCAATGGTGGCCGAGAAGTTGAAGGAGTTTGGTTGCGACGAGGTCGTCACCGGCATCGGGCGAACCGGCGTTGTTGGCGTGATCAAGGGCAAGTCGGACAGCAGGGGCAAGGTGATCGGTCTGCGGGCAGATATGGATGCGCTGCCTATCCATGAGGCGACGGGATTGGACTATGCCTCGAAAACACCGGGCGCGATGCATGCCTGCGGCCATGATGGCCACACGGCGATGCTTTTGGGTGCTGCGAAATACCTGTCGGAAACCCGAAATTTCGATGGGACGGTTGTTGTCATCTTCCAACCTGCCGAAGAGGGCGGCGGCGGTGGTCGTGAAATGTGTGAAGATGGCATGATGGACCGCTGGAATATTCAGGAAGTCTACGGCATGCACAACTGGCCGGGTCAACCTGTAGGTAAGTTCGCAATCCGTCCCGGTTCCTTCTTTGCCGCAACCGATCAGTTTGACATCACTTTTGAAGGGCGAGGTGGTCATGCTGCCAAGCCGCATGAAACAGTAGACACCACGGTACTGGCTGCGCAGGCGGTTTTGGCGCTTCAGACCATTTCCTCGCGCAATGCCGATCCGATCGATCAGGTCGTGGTGTCGGTGACGTCGTTCGAGACCTCGTCGAAAGCGTTCAATGTGATCCCGCAGACTGTTCAGATCAAAGGCACCGTGCGCACCATGAGCAAGGATATGCGGGATCTGGCCGAAAAGCGGATCAATGAGATCTGCAATGGAATCGCGGCCACGTTCGGAGGCACCGCAAACGTGACCTACATCCGCGGGTACCCGGTGATGGTGAACAGTGAAGAACAGACAGAGTTCGCCGCAGCTGTTGCCCGGTCGGTATCCGGCGATTGTGACGATGCGCCTTTGGTCATGGGAGGCGAGGACTTTGCCTTCATGCTGGAGGAACGTCCCGGGGCCTATATTTTAATGGGTAACGGCGATACGGCCATGGTTCACCACCCGGAGTACAACTTCAACGATGAGGCGATTCCCGCCGGGTGCAGCTGGTGGGCAGAGATCGTTGAGCAGCGTATGCCGGCGGCCTGATCGGACGAGTGGGGGCTCTGCCCCCACACCCCCGGGATACTTTTGGCCAGATGAAGAGGGATCCCGCCCGGTCACGTCAGGTCGAGCGAACAGGATAGCGTGTCAACAACAGAGTCCAGCGCTTTGCTTTGGGTCTTGACGCAGGTTTGGGCGGCGCTGCGGGCCTTTTTCAGGGCCTGACCGTCTGAAAGCCAATGCTCGACCGCCGCGGAGAGATCCTTTTCGGTTCGAACCTCCATGGCGCCACCGGTTTTGATCAATGGCGCGAAAGTTTCTGCAAAATTGAAGTATCCGGGGCCGGTAATCACGGCGGCTCCGGCCTGTGCCGGTTCGAATGGGTTGTGACCGCCGATGTCTTTCAGGGAGCCACCCAGGAACACGATGGGACACAGCGCGTACCATGTGCCGGTCTCACCCAGTGTATCCGCGACATATACCTGGGTCTCGGCTTTGATCGGGGAATTTTCGGATCGGAACGCGGCGTTGAGATCGGAGGCTTCCAGTAGTTTGGCGATATCGCCGCGGCGCTCTGGGTGGCGCGGGATCAGCAGCAGCAGCAGATCGGGCCAGCGTTCCAGAAGTGATTTATGCGCGGCCAGAACGCTTTCCTCTTCGCCTGCGTGGGTCGAGCTGGCGATCCACACCGGTCTGCCATAGACTTTAGAACGTATGTCATCCAGCGTGTTGTGGTCCACGGGAAGGGGATCGGACATGGCTTTGAGATTGGTGCCGGGCCGGACGCGATCGGCAGGGGCGCCCATCGACGTCAGGTTGGCTGCGGTTTTGTCGTTCTGCGTCAGGAACAGGTTGAATTTGTTCAAGACGAACCGCGCTGTTCCGGGGCGTTTTTTCCAACCAGCGACGGACTTGTCCGATAGTCGTGCATTTATAAGGGCGAGCGGAATACCGCGTTTGGCACTTTCAACAATCAACCGTGGCCAGATTTCACTTTCGACAAAAACCCCGCCCTCTGGTTGCCAATGGTTCAGAAAGCGCCGGACCGGACCTGCCGTGTCAAGCGGCGGGTAT
Organism: Ruegeria sp. YTSB088; assembly: GCF_059609825.1. Lineage (NCBI taxonomy): Bacteria > Pseudomonadati > Pseudomonadota > Alphaproteobacteria > Rhodobacterales > Roseobacteraceae > Ruegeria > Ruegeria sp. YTSB088. Next base: position 24,382 of record NZ_JBXWMM010000002.1, read on the forward strand.
TGATGCCGTGTGCGGGGCGGCAGGCGTTTTTCGATAAGGGCCGCTGAGGTCGGGGTGCCGGAGGTGATTAGAAATTCGGTTTCGGGCAGGCGGTCAGCCAGCCGTCTGATCAGGCTGAGGACCGAAAGGCTTTCGCCAACGCTGGCGGCGTGGAACCAGATCAAACGCCCATTTGGCCTAGGCAGGCTGGCATGTCCAAGTCGTTCTTGTTGCCGCTCAAGAGGTACGTTTGCTGCCCGCAACTTATTCCGAACAATTCGCCATATCAGAGGTGCTGCAAGAGACGTGAGGGTGCAGTACACATGATACAACGCCGTGGGGCGGCCGTTGTGATCCGGCATATCAGCCGCCTGTGTGACTCATGTGACGGCTCATCCTGCCATCGACGGCTTGGCGCGAATAGTCGAAGTCATGCCCCTTGGGCTTGAGATTGATGGCAGATCGGATCGCGTCTTCAAGTGGCTGTTCGGTATCAGGATGATCGCGCAGGGCTCCGCGCAGGTCAAACATATCTTCCTGACCCAGGCACATGTAAAGTTCGCCCGTGCAGGTCAGGCGGACCCTGTTGCAGCTTTCACAGAAATTGTGCGACAGCGGCGTGATAAAGCCGATTTTCTGGCCGGTTTCCTCGAGCCGCACGTAACGGGCCGGGCCACCGGTGCGTTCGGCCAGATCGGTGACCGAATAGTGGTTTTCGTATTCTTTCCGCACGTCTTTGAGCGACCAGTACTGATCCAGGCGGTCTTCGTTGCCGATATCGCCCATAGGCATGACTTCGATCCAGGTCAGATCCATGTCCCGCTCGGCACACCAGTCCGTGATTTTCGGAAGTTCGGGTTCATTGAACCCTTTCAGCGCGACCGCGTTGATCTTGATCCGCAGGCCAGCCTTTTGCGCGGCGTCAATTCCGTCCAATACCTGTTTCAGGCGACCCCAGCGCGTGACCTTGGCAAACTTGTCATCGTCCAATGTATCCAGAGAGACATTCACCCGCCGTACGCCAGCGGCATACAGGCCTTCGGCGAAGCGGTGCAGTTGCGATCCATTTGTTGTCAGCGTCAGTTCTTTCAATGCACCGCTGTCCAGGTGGCGTGTCATCGAGTTGAAGAACGTCATGATATTCCGACGCACCAACGGCTCACCACCCGTGATGCGCAGCTTTTCGACACCCATCCTGACGAAGGTCGAGCACATCCGGTCTAGTTCTTCCAGTGTCAGCAGGTCTTTCTTGGGCAGAAAGGTCATGTTTTCGGACATGCAATACACGCAGCGGAAGTCGCAGCGGTCCGTGACGGAGACGCGGAGATACGTAATGGCGCGGGCAAACGGGTCGATGAGCGGAGCTGTCATGATGTAATAGGTAAAGCCGTAACATGCCCGCGACAAGGGCGAACTGTGCTTTGCGCTGGAACAGATGGGCGCAGGGCTGTAGGTGTCAGCCATGAAGAAAACACTTGTTTTACTATTTGTGGTCATGGCTGGATGCGACGCCGTGCGGTCAATGACTGACCGAGTTTTAGGCGGTGGCGACACGCCTGCCCAGACGGCACCCGACGCTGAAGTTGGTACCGCAGTTGCTGAAGAGGTGCTGCAACCCGAACCGGTTTCCGCGCGGCCAAACTGGGTCGGGGCGACAACCACCATAGCCGGGCTTGGGGATCCGACCACTCCGGGGCGCTGGATGCAGACACCGCTGGTGGACACCGAAGTTACGGCGCGCGTAGTGGTGCCACGAACAGGGGCGCAGGCCTACATCACTTTGGTCCCGGTCTCAGGCCCGGACAGTAGCGGCAGCCGCTTGTCTCTGGACGCTATGAGGGCGTTGTTGGTGCCTTTCGACGAACTCGTTGAGGTCGAAGTCTACGCAGATTGATTTTTCAGGTATTTACCTGCTTCACGGCGGGCAAAGGGTTTCATGGTATCGCCGTGTTGGCTCAGAAAGGTGATGACACGCTTTGGGTCGTGTTTGGATAACTCTCGCAGCCACCAGGCGATGGATTTCTGAATGAACCAGTTGCGGTCCGGAACATATCCGGCAGCCCAGCCAAGGATGCGATCACGGCGGTGCAGGTCGTCGGGCTTGGGGTGGTTCTGTTTGGTCCAGGGCAGGGTTGCAACCAGGGCCGCGCGTCGGGTCCACATGTGATCGGACCGGGTCCAATGTTCAACCTGATCCAGTCGGTCAGGATCTGCTGAAAGCCGCTTTTGCATCGCCATGCACGCGTGATCCGCGACGGCCCATGCATCGAAATCCGGCAGCCAGCTTTGAAGCAAGTCCCAAACCGTCGCGTCAGGTCGGATGCGTGCCTGTGTCAAAAGCTTGGATGCAGCAAGACGCCCTTCGTGGATGTTTGTTTGCCACAACGCGTCCGCCAATGCGATCCGCGCCGGCACATCCAGTTCTTGCCGCCACGCCTTGGTCAGGTCGTTGAGAACCGGGTTTGCGACGCCCAGATAGATGCGATCCGCCTTGTGATAACTAGCCATCTGGCTCGCCCGTTCGGGGTCACCATACGCTTTGATCTGATCGAGATATCCGGTCAGCATGGGGATCACAATGGAACGCCTGTTGGTTTCCCATCAATCGTCTGGCCGTTCCTTTCCATCCAATAGGAACGGATTTCCTCATCTGATTTTCCATCCACCCATTTCTGCATCGTGTCGCGGTCGGATTGGAATTCCATGAAAGGCACGGCATAGCCGCAGGAGGTTTGTACCATCTCGATCGACTGGTCATAGATTTGCCGTGCACTGCGGTGACTTGGGAAGAGACCGGCAAGGTCGTCCCAACCTTCGTTGCCAACATGCAGGCAACGCGCTGTGCCATACGTGCGAAGAATCATCGGCCGCGTTGTGAAAGAACACCACATCAGCGTCATCCGGTTGACCTGCAAAAGATGCCCCGCAGTTTCGTTGCCACTGCCAGTGAGGTTCATCCAGACAATGCGGTTTGGTCCCAGTACACGCAGCGAGTCCATTCCTTTTGGGGAAATATTGACCCGACCTTCGGCCCCGGCGGTGCCGACGAAGAACATATGCTGTTCTTCAATGAACTTTTGATGCGCATCATCAAGCTGCGGGAACTGCTTGGCCATAAATCACTCCACCGTTACCGACTTCGCCAGATTGCGCGGTTGATCCACATCCGTGCCCTTGGCAACAGCCGTGTGATAGGCCAGCAATTGTGCGGGCACCGAGTAGAGGATCGGTGCAAGGCTGGTGTGAACATGTGGCATGCGGATGGTGCTCCAAACACCGTCGCCGGCTTCGTCAATGCCATCATCATCAGAGACAAGGATCACTTTACCTTTCCGTGCCATCACTTCCTGCATGTTCGAGACGGTCTTGTCGAAAACCGTATCACGTGGAGCCATGACAACCACGGGCATATGCTTGTCGATCAGGGCGATAGGGCCGTGTTTCAACTCTCCCGACGCGTATCCTTCGGCGTGGATATAGCTGATTTCCTTGAGCTTCAGCGCGCCTTCCATTGCCAGCGGATACATCAGGCCACGGCCCAGAAACAGGACGTCGCGCGCCTCGGACAGGCGTTGGGCGGCCTTGCGGATTGCCCGGTTCTGATCGAGTGCCGCGTTCAGTACAGTCGGCAACCCACGCAGCGCAGCGGCATGATCGGCGATTTCCTCATCCGTCAGCGTGCCCCGGTCTGCGGCGGCCTTGAGCGCCAGCATCAGCAGCACGCTCAACTGGCAGGTGAAGGCCTTGGTCGAGGCGACGCCGATCTCGACACCGGCATGGATCGGCAAGGCGATATCGCTTTCCCGAGCGATCGAGCTTTCGGGGACGTTGACGACCGAAACGATCTTGTCGGCCTTGCCCTCGCAATAGCGCAACGCGGCCAGGGTGTCGGCGGTTTCACCCGACTGGCTGACGAACAGGGCCAGCGTCCGGTCCGTGATCGGAGGTTCGCGATAGCGGAACTCGCTGGCAATATCGACCTCTACGGGCATTTTGGCCAGTTGTTCGAACCAGTACTTCGCGGTCAGGCAGGCGTAAAACGCGGTGCCACAGGCCACCATGGTCAGGCGATCCAGCTTGCTGAAATCCAGATCCGTGTCCGGCAGCACCACGCGGTCGCCGCCCGTGGGCAGGTAGGACCGGATTGCTTCCGCCACAACGATGGGCTGTTCAGCGATTTCCTTGGCCATGAAGTGCTTGTGTTCGCCCTTGTCCGCGCGCGCATGATCCAGCTTGATCTTGCGCTTTTCCCGGTTTGCCAGCTCACCGGCCTCGTTGCGGATTTCAAGTGACGTCCTGGTCAGAACCGCGCGGTCGCCTTCTTCCAGATATGTGATCTGATTGGTCAGCGGGGCCAGAGCAATGGCATCAGACCCCACATACATCTCACCATCCCCATGGCCGATGGCCAGTGGTGATCCCTTGCGGGCCGCCACGATCAGGTCGTCCTCACCGTCGAACAGAAAGGCCAGTGCAAATGCGCCTTCCAACTGGTCGATTGTCTTGAAGGCGGCCTCAACCGGGGACAGGCCCAAGTTCAGGTGGTGTTCAGTCATAAGAGCAACCGTTTCCGTGTCGGTTTCGGTTTGGAAATCAATACCATGTTCGGCCAGTTCGGCCCTCAGGTCGCGATAGTTTTCGACGATGCCGTTATGAACGACGGCCACCGGGCCCGCCTTGTGCGGATGTGCATTGTTGACTGACGGGGCACCATGTGTGGCCCAGCGGGTGTGGCCAATGCCGGATTTTCCGGGAAGAGGATCATGCACCAGAAGGTCGCTGAGGTTGACCAGCTTGCCAACCGCGCGCCGCCGGCCCAATGCGCCGTCGTTGACGGTTGCAATCCCGGCGCTGTCATAGCCGCGATATTCCAGCCGTTTCAGGGCTTCTACTAGAATGGGGGCGGCCTCGTGCTGCCCCAAAACACCTACTATTCCACACATTTCTCAGGCCTTTTTATCGTGGCGAGCCTTTTTCGCCTTCAACATATCAAACAATTTACGCGCATATCCGGGCTTGTTTTCCTGCTTGGCGCGGGCCACGGCCAATGCCTCGGGGTCCACATCCTTGGTCACGACAGTGCCCGTCGCGGTAATCGCCCCATCTCCTACAGTAACCGGGGCAACCAGCATGGTGTTCGAGCCGATAAAGACGTTCTCACCAATCGTGGTTTTATGCTTCATCACGCCGTCATAGTTACAGGTGATCGTCCCCGCGCCGATGTTGGTCGCAGCGCCAACGGACGCGTCACCGATATAGCTGAGGTGATTGACCTTCGCGCCTTCGGCGATTTCGGCATTCTTGATCTCGACAAAATTGCCGACCCGAGTGTTTTCAGCGAGTTCGGCGCCGGGGCGCAGGCGAGCGTAGGGGCCGACGACAGCGCCCCGGCTGACATGGCAGCCCTCAAGATGCGAAAAGGCCCGGATCGTCGCGCCGCTTTCAACAGTGACGCCCGGTCCGAACACCACATTCGGTTCGATCACCGTATCGCGCCCGACCACCGTATCCGCAGCCAGGTACACCGTCTCTGGGGCCATCAATGTGACGCCCAGGTCAAGAAGCTCAGCTCGGGCGCGCGCCTGAAACACGGCATCTGCGGCGGCCAGATCAGCGCGAGAGTTCACGCCCAGTGTCTGTGCCTCATCGCAAGCGACAGCGGTCACGTTCAGTCCACGGCTGCGCGCAATTTCAACCACGTCAGTCAGATAGTACTCGCCCGAAGCGTTGTCGTTTCCGACCTCATCGATCAACGAAAACAGCAGCTGCACATTGCAGGCCAAAAGCCCTGAATTGCAGAAAGTTATGGATCGTTCTTCATCTGACGCATCTTTAAACTCGACAATGCGTTCCAGCACATCGCCATTCATGACCAACCGGCCATAACGGGCAGGGTCGACCGCCTCAAAGCCAAGAATGACCAAGTCATTCCCGGACCGTGCATCGATCATCCTTTCCAGCGTGTCGGGTTGCAAGAACGGGGTGTCGCCGTAAAGAACAACCACATCGCCATCGAATCCGCTCAATGCGTTCCGGGCCTGGGCGACCGCATGGGCCGTTCCCAACTGGTCTTCCTGAACGGCGATTCGCACATCTTCATCCTCGGTCATTGCAGCCTTGGCCACAGCTTCGGACCCGTGGCCGGTAACGATCACAGTACGTTCGGGCGACAGGACGGATCCGGCGCGCATCGCATGGATCAGCATCGGAACCTGAGCGATGGGATGCAGGACTTTGGGAAGATCCGAATTCATCCTGGTGCCTTTTCCGGCGGCAAGGATGACAAGGGCATTGCTCATGAAATCGTTTTCTCTTTGTGTTTTGTTGCGGTCCGTTTTATCCGCTGAGGTCAAAGGCGCAAGCCGTTCGGCAATCAAACAAGATTGCCGATTGAAACAGGACACGGCGAAAACCTGCCGAGCAAGGGGGCTAAATGCGCACCGTCATCTTCGATCTGGATGGTACTTTGGCGGATACATCCGGCGATTTGCTGACTGCTGCGAACCATTGTTTCCGCGCGATGGGGCACGGAGATGTACTGGTCCATGGCGCAGATTCAGGTATAGCGCTGCGAGGTGGACGCATGATGTTGACCCACGGGTTGAAACGTGTCGGGGCCTATGACGAGGATACAGTCCAGGCCTACTATCCGGTTCTGCTTGAAGCTTATGCTCGGAACATCGACACCCACACCAGTTTCTATCCCGGCGCACTACAGGCGGTCGAGTTGCTGAGCAACGCAGGTTACGGTGTTGGCATTTGCACAAACAAACCGGAACATCTGGCCGAATTGTTGCTGACACGCATGGGGGTGCGGGACCGTTTTGCTTCTTTGGTCGGGGCCGATACGCTGCCGGTCCGCAAACCGGACCCGGCCCCGCTGCGGGAAGCTGCGCGCCGTGCCGGGGGCGATCCGAACTGGTGCGTGCTGGTCGGAGATTCGGATACTGACCGCAATACCGCAAAAGCGGCAGGCGTTCCTTCGGTGTTGGTTACCTTCGGCCCATCGGGGGATGACATGGCGGCTTTGGAACCCGAAGCACTGCTGCATCATTTTGATGATTTGCCCGGCCTCGTGCCCGATCTGATCGGTGCGGCAGCCTGAAACCTTGACCGGACCCTTTAGGAGCCTCAGAACAAGACCATGACCGACGTATTCTCTGGCAGCTTTACGCAGCAGGAACCCCTTCCGGAAGATGCAATCGACGCGGCTCTGGCCGTTCTGCGCCATGGGCGTCTGCATCGTTACAATGTCGCCCCCGGAGAGTTGGGGGAAACGGCCTTGCTGGAGCAGGAATTTGCCGCCCAGATGGGGGCCAAATACTGCCTGGCGGTTTCGTCTGGCGGTTACGCTCTGGCCACAGCCTTGCGCGCGGTTGGCGTGCAACCCGGAGATTCGGTTCTGACGAATGCGTTTACACTGGCGCCGGTGCCGGGGTCGATTGCCTCGGTCGGAGGGCGGGCAATCTTTGTCGGTGTGACGGACGGCCTGACAATTGATTTGGATGATCTTGAGGTCAAGCTGGATCAGGCTCGTGTTCTGATGCTCAGCCATATGCGCGGACATCTGTGTGATATGGACCGGCTAATGCAGATGTGTGACGCAGCCGGCGTGATCGTGATCGAGGATTGCGCACACACGATGGGTGCAGCCTGGCGCGGTCAGTTGTCGGGGCGGCAGGGTGCAATCGGGTGTTATTCCTGTCAGACCTACAAGCATGTCAATTCGGGCGAAGGGGGCTTGCTGGTCACCGATGACGAGGAACTGGCGGCCAAGGCCACGATGTTGTCGGGGTCATACATGCTGTATGAACGCCACTTGGCCGCCCCGGGGCCAGAAGTGTTCGAACGGATCAAGTACACCACACCCAATGTCTCGGGCCGGATGGACAATTTGCGCGCGGCGATCCTGCGCCCGCAATTGCGGGATCTGGACCGGCAGGTGGGCCGGTGGAACGAGCGCTATCGCGAGATCGAAACCGGGTTGCGCGGCACTCCGGGCCTGACGATTGTCGAGCGGTCCGAGGCGGAAACCTATGTTGGGTCTTCGATCCAGTTTCTGTTGCTGGATTGGTCGCCTGAACGGATAGCTGAAGTCATCAGCCGTTGCGCGGCTCGTGGGGTTGAGCTGAAGTGGTTCGGAGGTGCTGAGCCGACAGGTTTCACGTCGCGCTATGACAGTTGGCGATATTTTGAAAGCCAGCGGATGCCTGAAAGTGACCGCGTTCTGGCCGGCGTGATGGATATGCGCGTGCCTTTGACGTTTTCCCTGGAGGATTGTCGTTTGATCGCCCGGATCATCCGGGCTGAAGTGAGTGCGGTTTATCAGTCTTGACCAAGTGGAGTGCGCCTGCGGCGCACGCTCGATCTTTTGAAACGCCGCCTGTTTCGGGCGGCGTTTTCCATTTCAGACGAGCTGTCACAAAGATTGACCGGGAACAGATTCGCTGCTAGAGATTTATTGAACACTTGTTCATTAAAGCGGAGGGAAGACGCAGATGTTCATGGCCACGATGAAGTTCGATCTGGGTGAGGATGTGAATGCCCTACGCGAGATGGTGCATCGCTGGGCGCAGGAGCGTGTCAAGCCGATGGCGGTTGAGATCGACGCCACGAATGCCTTTCCGAACGAGCTGTGGAAAGAGATGGGAGAGCTTGGTCTGTTGGGTGTCACCGTGCCTGAAGAGTATGGCGGTGCAGGCATGTCTTATCTGGCGCATACGATTGCCGTGGAAGAGGTTGCGCGTGCATCGGCCTCGGTTTCCTTGTCATACGGGGCTCATTCCAACCTGTGCGTGAACCAGATCAAGCTGAACGGCACCGACGAGCAGAAGCAGAAATACCTGCCACGCTTGATTTCCGGTGAGCATGTAGGGGCGCTGGCAATGTCAGAGCCCTCGGCCGGGTCGGATGTGGTGTCGATGAAGCTGCGCGCTGAAAAGCGTAACGACCATTACCGCTTGAATGGCAATAAATACTGGATCACCAATGGACCGGACGCGGATACTCTGGTGGTTTATGCCAAGACGAATCCCGATGCCGGATCGAAGGGCATCACGGCATTTCTGATCGAAAAAGAGATGAAGGGTTTTTCGACCTCGCCCCATTTCGACAAGCTGGGTATGCGCGGATCGAACACGGCTGAGCTTATCTTTGAAGACGTAGAGGTCCCGTTCGAGAACGTGTTGGGCGAAGAGGGCAAGGGTGTGGCCGTGCTTATGTCGGGGCTGGATTATGAACGGGTCGTGCTGGCCGGCATCGGGACCGGCATCATGGCCGCTTGCCTGGACGAAGTGATGCCCTATGTGGCTGAGCGCAAGCAGTTCGGCAGACCCATCGGCAGCTTTCAGTTGATGCAGGGCAAGATTGCCGACATGTACACCGCGATGAATTCGGCGCGGGCCTATGTCTACGAGGTGGCCAAAGCCTGTGATCGGGGCGATGTGACCCGGCAGGATGCGGCGGCGTGCTGCCTTTACGCGTCGGAACAGGCGATGGTTCAGGCCCATCAGGCGGTTCAGGCGCTGGGCGGGGCGGGTTTCCTGTCGGATGCGCCGGTCAGCCGGATTTTCCGGGATGCCAAGCTCATGGAAATCGGCGCAGGCACCAGCGAGATTCGCCGGATGCTGATCGGCCGCGAAATGATGAATGAAATGCTCTGAGAGCAAAAAATCGCCCTGCGGATGAGGAAACCGCAGGGCGTTTTGGAGACGGGATCAGAACCGATGGACGTAGGAAACACCGACCAGCCAGGGATCGATTTCCGCGGTGCCGATGGGAGCGCCGTTGAGCGAGACGTCCGAGTCAATGTCGAACCAGCGCACGTTCAGGCGGATCGCCCCGTTGTCGGTGACCATGTAATCCAGACCGGCCTGCAACGAGACGCCGAAGGAGTCATCGACCTTGATGTTACCCAGGGGCGATTGCTCGTCGAAGAAGATCGTATAGTTGAGGCCGGCACCGACATAGGGTTTCCAGGCGCTGTTGGTCGCGAAGTGATAGTTCAGCGACAGGGTGGGCGGCAACTGCTTGACCGTGGCTGCGTCCATACCGCCAAGGGCCACGGTGTGTTTGAACGGGGTCGCTGCCAGAAGCTCGATACCCAGGTTGTCGCGAATAAAGTACTCTGCGGTGAAAATCGGGCGGGTGTCCGCGTCGATCGTCGCTGCCGCACCAGCCAACGTGCCGTTGTCGGATTTCGGGTCCAGATAGCCAACACCGATACCCAGCGTCCAGTCCCCTTGCGACTGGGCCAAAGCCGGAGCCGCCAGGGCGACCAGTGCAGTAGACAGTGTCAAAGCGGCGAGTTTCTTTGTCATATTCTTGCCTTTGGTTATGTTGATGCTCTTCGTTTCGCAAACGCGGTGTCCGACGACTCTGATCTGCATCAAGTTTGCGTGATGCGTCCGCCCAAGATCACGTCGCGAAGCATCAGGAAAACAAGGGGAATTCGCGATGCTGCACGCTGAACGCATACCGGGTTTGCGCTCAGAAGGAGGCTGGGACATACCGGACCGGCTGAACATGGCGCAGCAATGTCTGAACCATCCGGCCGATCAGGTGGCGCTTATCGATCTGACCGGATCGGAGCGGCGGCTGATAACCTATGGGCAACTGGCACAGATGGCTGATGGGATCGCCCGCGCCCTGCTGGCCCGCGCCCGGCCCGGTGATCGGGTCGGAGTGCTGCTGAGCCAGTCTTCCTGGTGCGCGGCAGCTCATTTGGCGATCTGGAAGATCGGCGCGATTTCGGTGCCCTTGTTCAAGTTGTTCAAGCAGGATGCACTGCGGTCGCGGGCTGGCGATGCAGGCGTTCAGATCGTGCTGACCGATGCCGAAGGGGCGGATCTGCTGGGCGATCTGGCCGAACCTCTGATTGCATCCGAAATTGGCGAGGCGGGTCCGGCTGTGCCGTTTGCGGCGACCGGGCCTGAAGATCCGGCTGTATTGATCTATACCTCAGGCACCACGGGCAGCCCGAAGGGCGCGCTGCATGGGCACCGGGTTCTGACCGGGCATCTGCCGGGCGTCTCGATCAGCCACAATCACCTGCGCGAGGGGGATTGCCTATGGACCCCGGCGGATTGGGCGTGGATCGGTGGGTTGTTCGATGTGCTGATGCCGGGCCTTGCGCTGGGCATCCCGGTTGTCGCGGCACGTCTTGAGAAATTCACCCCCGAAGCCTGCACCGAGATTATTGCGCGGGGCGGGGTGCGGAATGTCTTCTTCCCACCAACAGCGCTGCGGATGCTCAAGGCTTCGGATCAGGCGATCCCGGGGCTGCGCTCGGTGGCGTCCGGCGGCGAGCCGCTGGGGGCCGAGATGCTGGCCTGGGGCCAATGTGCGTTTGGTCTGACGATCAACGAATTCTACGGTCAGACCGAATGCAACATGGTCGTATCCTCCTGCGCCGAGGATTTCCCCGTTCAACCCGGATGCATTGGGAAACCGGTGCCGGGGCATGAGGTTGCAGTGATCGACGACAACGGCAACCCGACCTGTGAAGAGGGTGACGTGGCCATCCGACGCGGCTCGGCCTCCATGCTGCTGGAATACTGGAACCGGCCCCAGGCGACGGCTGAGAAATTCCGGGGCGACTGGTTGATCACCGGAGACCGTGGCGTTTGGGAAGGCGACTATCTGCGCTTTGTCGGTCGTGATGACGACGTGATTACGTCCGCTGGCTACCGGATCGGCCCGGCCGAGATTGAGGACTGCCTGCTGACCCACCCGGCGGTGGCAACGGTGGGTGTGGTCGGAAAGCCTGATCCTTTGCGGACCGAGATCGTGAAGGCCTATGTGGTGCTGAAACCGGGGGGCGAAGTTTTGGAGTCCGAGTTGCAGGAGTGGGTCAAGGACCGTCTGGCGCAGTATTCATACCCCCGCGAGGTGGCATTTCTGGAGGAGCTGCCGATGACGGTGACGGGGAAGGTGATCCGCAAGGAGTTGAAGGCGCGGGCGGCGGGGGAGATTCATGAATGAAACGACTGCTGACACTTTGTGTTTTGACTTTTTGTGCCGCCGGCGGGCTTGTTGCTCAGGGAACGACAGAAACACTGGATGTCCCAACTTGGTTTGACAAATGCACGGCGCTATCCAGCACGGTCATAGCGAACGAAATGGATACTCGATGTATGTCTTCAGCATATGACTATTGCGAACTTGGACATCCGCCCGAGGAACGGCGCGCCTGTATGGAGAAGTTAAACGCTCATCTTCTATCCAAAACTGAAGCAATAGCGGAGGGCTTGCCTGATCAAGTAATAGGTTTGAGTGGCTTCAGGAAATGGTCTTACCCGCGGCGTTTAGAGGAATTCAGAAATGATGAATTCGATCCAGACTGTTCCCAAATGACAGAATTTATGTGCGAGACTTTTAACATCATCGTGCGATGGAGCGCAGCCAGAGATCTTGAACGATTGTCAGTTGCGCCTGGAGGACTGGAAGCAGAATGAAACTCACATCCAAAGCCATGCCCGCCTCTGAGGGCTTCAAGGCAAACCGCGCGGCCCATCTGGATGCGCTGGCGCAAATCTCTGCGGCTGCCGAAGCGGCCCGCATGGGCGGTGGCGAGAAATCCCGCGTGCGGCATGAATCGCGGGGCAAGATGCTCCCCCGTCGGCGGGTGGCGAACTTGCTGGACCCGGGGTCTCCGTTCCTTGAAATCGGGGCGACGGCGGCGCACGGGATGTATGGAGATGCCGCGCCCTGCGCCGGGGTGATCGCGGGGATTGGCCGGGTGCAGGGGCGCGAGGTCATGGTGGTCTGCAACGACGCCACCGTGAAGGGCGGCACTTACTATCCGATGACGGTCAAGAAACACCTGCGCGCGCAGGAGATTGCCGAGGAAAACCATCTGCCGTGCATCTATCTGGTGGACAGCGGTGGCGCGAACTTACCCAATCAGGATGAGGTCTTCCCCGACCGCGATCACTTTGGTCGCATCTTCTACAATCAGGCTCGGATGAGCGCGAAGGGGATCCCTCAGATCGCTGTCGTGATGGGCTCCTGCACGGCGGGCGGGGCCTATGTTCCGGCGATGTCGGATGTGACGATCATCGTGAAAGAGCAGGGTACGATCTTTCTGGCCGGACCGCCTCTGGTCAAGGCTGCGACCGGTGAGGTCGTCAGCGCCGAAGATCTGGGCGGCGGCGACGTGCACACGCGCTTGTCCGGCGTGGCCGACTATCTGGCTGAGGACGACGCCCACGCGCTGGCCTTGGCGCGTCGCGCGGTCGGGTCGCTGAACCTGCGCAAACCGCAGACGGTGGATTGGGCCAGCCCCGAGGACCCGGCCTATGATCCCGACGAGATTCTGGGTGTTGTTCCTGCCGACCTGCGGACCCCTTATGACATCCGCGAGGTGATCGCGCGTCTGGTCGATGGCTCTCGGTTCGATGAGTTCAAACCCCGGTTTGGCGAGACACTGGTGACCGGTTTCGCTCATGTCAAAGGTTGCCCGGTCGGCATCATCGCCAACAACGGTGTGCTGTTCTCTGAGGCCGCGCAGAAGGGCGCGCATTTTGTCGAGCTGTGTTCGCAACGTAAAATCCCGCTTGTGTTCCTGCAAAACATCACCGGGTTCATGGTGGGCAGGAAATACGAAAACGAGGGGATCGCGCGGCATGGGGCCAAGATGGTGACGGCGGTGGCGACCACTTCGGTGCCCAAGATCACGATGCTGGTCGGTGGCTCGTTCGGGGCCGGGAACTATGGCATGGCGGGTCGCGCCTATCAGCCGCGCTTCCTGTGGACCTGGCCGAATTCGCGGATTTCGGTGATGGGTGGTGAGCAGGCGGCTGGCGTTCTGGCCACCGTCAAGCGCGACGGGATAGAACGGCAGGGTGGCACGTGGTCCGCAGAAGAAGAGGCCGAATTCAAACGCCCGACGCTGGATATGTTCGAGGAACAGTCGCATCCACTCTATGCCTCGGCCCGTCTGTGGGATGACGGCATCATCGACCCGCGTAAAAGCCGCGATGTGCTGGCGCTGTCGCTGAGCGCCGCTCTGAATGCCCCGATCGAGGAGACACGTTTCGGCGTGTTCAGGATGTAAGATGAGCGAGATTTTGAAAGACATCATGGCCCGCTATCCCGGTGCGCAAACCTTCAAATTCGGCGACAACCTCTTGCTGAGTGCAGAGCTTCTGGCTTTGGTCCGTTCTGGCCGTAAAACAGCGACCTGCGACGCGCTCTGCAACTATCCAGACGGCAGTCCAGAAATGCCGAAGCTCGGTCGACGCGATATTGCGCTGAACTGGGATGACACACCGGCTTTGGTCATTGAAACCGTCGATGTCTCGATCCAGCGTTATTGTGATGTGACCGAGGAATTCGCTTTGGCTGAAGGTGAGAATGAAACGCTTGAAGGATGGCGGGAAGATCATCGCCGTTATTTCCAACGAAACGGCGGCTTTGATCCCGAGATGAAACTCGTGTGCGAACGGTTCCGTCTCGTCGAAGATCTGGCAGTGGAAGGGTGAAAGACATGTTCAGTAAAATCCTGATTGCCAACCGGGGTGAGATCGCCTGCCGGGTGATGGAGACGGCTCAGAAGTTGGGCGTGTCCTGCGTTGCTGTCTATTCCGATGCGGACGCGGCGGCTAAACATGTTCAGATGGCGGACGAGGCGGTTCATATTGGCGGTCCCGCCCCGGCAGATAGCTATTTGAAGGGCGATGTGATCATACGGGCGGCGCTGGATACCGGCGCACAGGCGATCCATCCGGGCTATGGGTTTCTTTCAGAAAACCCCGGTTTCGTGGATGCGGTTCAGGCTGCGGGTCTGACCTTTATCGGCCCCTCGGCGGATGCGATCCGCAAGATGGGCCTCAAGGACGCGGCCAAGGTGTTGATGGAGCAGGCCGGCGTGCCAGTCGTGCCAGGCTATCACGGGGACAATCAAGACCCCGAACATCTGGCAGGTGCGGCGGACACGATAGGCTATCCGGTTCTGATCAAGGCCGTCGCAGGCGGCGGCGGCAAGGGGATGCGGCTGGTCGAGAAACCGGAGGACTTCGCGGCCGCGCTGGACAGCGCGCGGGGTGAGGCCCGGACCGCCTTCGGCAATGATGCCGTGTTGGTGGAGAAATTCGTGGCCAAGCCCCGTCATATCGAGGTTCAGGTCTTTGGCGATGGTACGCATGCGGTACATCTGTTTGAACGCGACTGCTCGTTGCAACGCCGCCACCAGAAGGTGATCGAAGAAGCCCCGGCCCCGGGTATGACATTCGAAATGCGTGAGGCCATGGGGCAGGCGGGCGTTCGTGCCGCCGAGGCGATCGGCTATAAAGGCGCTGGCACGGTCGAGTTCATCGTTGATGCCTCTGACGGGCTGCGCCCCGACAGGTTCTGGTTCATGGAGATGAACACGCGCCTGCAGGTGGAACACCCGGTAACAGAGGCCATCACAGGCATTGATCTGGTCGAATGGCAGTTGCGCGTAGCCTCAGGCGAAAACCTTCCCAAAAAACAGGATGATCTGGCGATCTCCGGCCATGCATTTGAGGCCCGGCTTTATGCCGAGGACGTTCCGAAAGGGTTCCTGCCAGCGACGGGAACGCTGACTCATCTGGTTTTCCCTGCCAATTGTCGCGCCGATAGCGGCGTTCGCGCCGGGGACACGATCAGCCCGTGGTATGACCCGATGATCGCCAAAGTAGTGGTGCATGGATCGACACGCGCCGTCGCGCTTGAGACGTTGAACCGGGTGCTGCAACAGACTGAAGTTGCAGGTACTGTCACAAATCTGGCTTTTCTGGGCGCGTTGACGCGTCACGAAGGATTTGCCTCGGGCGATGTCGATACGGGGCTTATCGGTCGAGATATCGAAGCGTTGGTACAGGAACCTGAGCCATCGGTTGCAACGGCAGTCGCAGCTGCGATGACTGCACTGGATCTTGTGGATGTCGACCCGGAAACCGGGTTTTCTCTCTGGGCGCCGCTGCATCGCGCTGTGCAACTGTCCAGTAACGATGAAGTGCTGAAGTTGGACGTGCAGGTCGACGGGCCGGATCGCCAGATTTGGCAGATTGGCGAGGATCGCGTTGTTGCGGAACGTGCCGCCGGGCGATGGGCGTTGAACGGTAGGCAAATGCCTCGCGTTGCTGCAAACAATGGGACACTGACGGTTTTCACCAACTACGGTCAGAGCTTCGACATCATCGATCCGCTGGACCGGGATGTCAGCACCACAGGCGACACCAATGTGATCGAGGCTCCTATGCCCGGTCTGGTCAAAGCCGTCTTTGCCACAGCGGGACAAACCGTACAGGAAGGTGATCGTCTGGCCATTTTGGAAGCGATGAAGATGGAGCATTCTCTGCTTGCGGCGCGGGACGGGGTTGTTGCCGAGGTGCTGGTCGAGGACGGTTCGCAGGTCGAAGCCGGGGCTGCCTTGGTGAGGTTGGAGGAAGAAGCTTGACCTGTACCCGCGCAACGCGGCGTGCAAAGGTCAGACGATCTTTGTTTGAAGCGACAACAATCCAGAAGGAGGGGCGACATGGGTGACCTGGTCGAAATCTACGAGGTCGGGCCGCGCGACGGGCTGCAGAACGAAAAGCGCGAGATACCGGTGTCAGACAAGATCGCCTTGGTCGATTGCCTCAGCCGTGCGGGTTTCCGCAGGATCGAGGTCGCAAGCTTTGTCTCTCCGAAATGGGTGCCGCAGATGGCGGGATCGGCTCAGGTTCTGGGCGGAATCACCCGAGTGGATGGGGTGCGCTATGCCGCGCTGACGCCGAACATGCATGGATATGGCGATGCGCTGGCGGCCAAGGCGGACGAGATCGCCGTGTTTGCCTCGGCCTCCGAAGGATTCTCGAAAGCCAATATCAATGCCTCTATCGCCGAGTCGATTGAGCGGTTTACGCCGATTCTGGAGGCGGCGCGCCATGTCGACCTGCCTGTTCGCGGTTATGTCTCATGCGTGACGGATTGCCCATACGACGGTCCGACTCCGCCCGAAAAAGTGGCCGAGGTCGCTGATCGGCTTTTTGCGCTGGGCTGTTATGAGGTTTCACTGGGCGACACGATTGGACAGGGGACGCCGGATAAGGTCGCGCATATGCTTCTGGCGGTTCGCGAGAGGGTTCCGGTGACGCGACTGGCGGGGCATTTTCATGACACCAATGGGCGTGCGATCGATAATATCGACGCTGCATTGGCGCTTGGTGTGCGGGTGTTTGACGCAGCCGTGGGCGGGTTGGGCGGTTGCCCCTACGCCCCGGGTGCCGCAGGAAACGTAGCCACCGAGGCTGTTGTGGCGCACTTGCATCGCCTGGGATACGAAACCGGTCTGGATATCGACGTGATTGAAGAGGCGGCGCAGATGGCCAGGGCTTTGAGGGGCTGACATGTTTGAAACGATCACGATCTCGACAGATGTGCGTGGTGTCGCCACGCTCACTCTGAACCGGCCGGAAAAACACAACGCCATGTCGGGGCAAATGATCACTGAATTGACCGAGGCTGCATCACAACTGGGTCAGGATGACACTGTCCGAGTGGTCGTTCTGGCAGCGGCGGGAAAGACGTTCTGCGCCGGCGGTGATCTGGGATGGATGCAGGACCAGATGGCGGCCGACAAAAAGACGCGTTTTGTCGAGGCGCGCAAGCTGGCCGAGATGTTGCAGGCTCTGAACACAATGCCAAAGCCTTTGATCGGGGCGTTGCAGGGCAATGCCTTCGGTGGTGGTGTGGGAATGGCAGCCGTGTGCGATGTCGCGATTGGGGTCGACATTCTGACAATGGGGTTGACCGAAACGCGCCTGGGGCTGATCCCCGCAACAATTGGCCCCTATGTCGTCGCCCGCATGGGCGAAGCCCGCGCGCGCTGGGTGTTCATGTCAGCTCGTTTGTTCGATGCTTCCGAGTCCGTTGATCTGGGCCTGCTGGCGAAAACCGTTTCGGCAGATCGGCTTTCGGACGCGGTTGAAGACGAAATTCGCCCCTATTTGTCTTGCGCGCCCGGGGCGGTTGCCTCTGCCAAGGCGCTGGTACGCTCTCTGGGTCCGCGCATCGACGATGCCGTGATCGATCAGACCATAGGCGAGCTGGTCGAACGGTGGGAAACACAAGAGGCACGCGAAGGGATCGCGGCGTTTTTTGAAAAACGAAAACCTGCATGGAATAAGTAGGTTTTACCAGTTTCCGCCAAGCCAAAGCCAAACGCTGGTACTGCGATTCTATGCCGCGCTGTCAAGCGCAGGTTTGATTGCGAAGGGGGCTGTGTTCGGTTGACCCTCTGACCCCGCAGGGATAGAGAATGTCCAGTCAACATGCCAATTGACGGCGCACCCGACAAGATGCGTGCGCAGGAAAGGAGCTATTCGTGGAAGACCTGCTGCGGGAGTACCTCCCGATTCTGGTGTTTCTGGCCGTTGCCGTGGGCCTTGGGATCGTCTTGATCCTGGCCGCCGTCGTACTGGCCGTCCGCAATCCCGACCCCGAAAAGGTCAGCGCATATGAATGTGGTTTCAATGCCTTCGACGACGCGCGGATGAAATTCGACGTCCGATTCTATCTGGTCTCGATTCTGTTCATCATCTTCGATCTGGAAATTGCTTTCCTGTTTCCCTGGGCCGTGGGCTTCAAGGACATCAGCGATGTCGGGTTCTGGTCCATGATGGTGTTCCTGGGCGTTCTGACCATCGGCTTTGCCTATGAATGGAAGAAGGGGGCGCTGGAATGGGAGTGATGACAGGTGCCAACACTGCCGGTGTCGACAAGGAAGTCGCCACCCAGGCCCTGAACGCCGAGTTGCAGGACAAAGGTTTTCTGCTGACCTCGACCGAAGACATCATCAACTGGGCGCGCACTGGCTCGCTGCATTGGATGACCTTTGGTCTGGCCTGCTGCGCGGTTGAGATGATGCATACCTCTATGCCACGTTATGATGCAGAACGGTTTGGTATCGCGCCTCGGGCGTCTCCGCGCCAGTCGGATGTGATGATCGTGGCAGGAACACTGACCAACAAGATGGCCCCGGCTTTGCGCAAGGTCTATGACCAGATGCCTGAGCCACGCTATGTGATCTCGATGGGCTCCTGCGCGAATGGCGGTGGGTATTACCACTATTCTTATTCCGTCGTGCGTGGATGTGACCGGGTTGTTCCTGTGGACATCTACGTGCCCGGCTGCCCCCCGACGGCTGAGGCGTTGTTGTATGGCCTGATGCAGCTGCAGCGCAAAATCCGCCGTACCGGCACAATTGTCCGCTGAGGAGAGAGCTGATGAGCGAAGCACTCAAGGAACTCGGCACACAGTTGGAGCTGAAACGGTCTGATTGTGTTCTGTCATGGGACGTAACCCACGGCGAACTGAACGTGGACGTGGCACCGTCGAATCTCGTGGAATTCGTCGAATTCCTGAAATCCGACCAGAACTGCCAATTCTCGACGCTGGTGGATATCACCGGCGTGGATTACCCCGAACGGGCCAAGCGGTTCGACGTGGTGTATCACTTCCTGTCGATGTACCAGAACCAGCGCATCCGGCTGCGGGTCTCGATCCGTGAAGACGACATGGTGCCGTCGATCGTTGACGTGCACCCCTCGGCCAATTGGTTCGAGCGTGAGGTGTTCGACATGTTCGGCATCTTGTTCTCGGGCCATCCGGACCTGCGGCGCATCCTGACCGACTATGGGTTCCGTGGTTACCCACTGCGCAAGGATTTCCCGACCACCGGCTATACCGAAGTGCGCTATGATGAGGCGCAAAAGCGCGTGGTCTACGAGCCGGTCAGCCTGGTGCAGGAATACCGACAGTTTGATTTCATGTCCCCGTGGGAGGGTGCGAACTACATTCTGCCGGGGGATGAGAAACAGGAGACCGAATAATGGGTGGCATCTGGTGGCTGATCCTGTCTGCGCTGACCATCATTCCGATGGTGAAGATTTTGCCGTTCTTCGGGATCAACAAATACTGGTGCCTGCTGTGTCTGGTTCCCTTTGGCACGATAGCCTTGCTGTGGTGGGTCGGGCTGAAACTGCAAGAGTTGGAGCGCCGCTGAGATGATGGGTGAGTTGATCATTCTGGGCGCGTTGGGGGTTCTGCTGGCGGGGGCCGCAGCCAAGGCCGCCGAGGCGGAAAAGGTTCGGGTTCGGGCCGATGCGAAAAAGAAACGAGGGCGTTGATGGACGGCTCAAGATACGATGACGGCAGCACGGACGCGCTGAGCGGAGAACAGAAGATCCGCAATTTCAACATTAACTTCGGCCCGCAACACCCTGCGGCGCACGGGGTTCTGCGTCTTGTGCTGGAACTGGACGGTGAGATCGTCGAACGCTGCGATCCGCATATCGGCCTGCTGCACCGTGGCACCGAAAAGCTGATGGAAAGCCGGACCTATCTTCAGAACCTGCCGTATTTCGACCGGTTGGATTATGTGGCGCCGATGAACCAGGAACATGCCTGGTGCCTGGCCATCGAAAAGCTGACCGGGGTCGAGGTGCCGCGCCGGGGCTCGCTGATCCGGGTTCTGTATTCCGAAATCGGACGCATCCTGAACCACCTGCTGAACGTGACCACGCAGGCTATGGACGTGGGCGCATTGACCCCGCCGCTCTGGGGTTTTGAAGAGCGTGAAAAGCTGATGGTGTTCTATGAGCGTGCCTGTGGCGCCCGCCTGCACGCGGCCTATTTCCGCCCCGGTGGTGTTCATCAGGATCTGCCGCCGGAACTGCTGGACGATATCGAGGCATGGAGCCACGAATTCCCCACCGTTCTGGACGACATTGACGGTCTGCTGACCGAAAACCGCATCTTCAAACAGCGCAACGCCGATATTGGCGTCGTGACCGAAGATGACATCCAGAAATACGGCTTCTCGGGCGTGATGGTGCGCGGATCCGGTCTGGCATGGGATTTGCGCCGCGCGCAGCCCTATGAATGCTATGACGAGTTCGAGTTCCAGATTCCCGTCGGCAAGAACGGCGACTGCTATGATCGCTATCTGGTGCGCATGGAAGAGATGCGCCAATCACTGCTGATCATCCAGCAGGCCATCGTCAAAATCCGCGACTGCCCCGGTGACGTTCTGGCCCGAGGCAAGATCACCCCGCCGAAACGGTCGGACATGAAGACCTCGATGGAAAGCCTGATCCATCACTTCAAGCTGTACACCGAAGGCTTCCACGTCCCCGCAGGTGAAGTTTACGCCGCTGTCGAAGCCCCCAAGGGCGAGTTCGGCGTCTATCTGGTCGCCGACGGCACCAACAAACCCTACCGCGCCAAGCTGCGCGCACCGGGTTTCCTGCACCTGCAAGCCATGGATTACGTCGCCAAGGGCCACCAGCTGGCCGACGTCGCCGCCATCATCGGCACCATGGATGTCGTATTTGGAGAGATTGACCGCTAATGCTCCGCCGTCTTCATCCCGAACAACCCGTAAGCTTTGCCTTCACCGCTGCCAACCAGCAATGGGCCGAAGCGCAGATCACCAAATACCCCGAGGGGCGTCAGGCCAGCGCGGTCATCCCGCTGCTGTGGCGCGCGCAAGAACAAGAGGGCTGGTTGAGCCGTCCGGCGATTGAATCCGTCGCAGATATGCTGGGCATGGCCTATATCCGTGTGCTTGAGGTTGCCTCGTTCTACTTCATGTTCCAGCTTCAACCGGTTGGCTCGGTGGCGCATATTCAGGTCTGCGGCACGACTTCCTGCATGATCTGCGGGGCCGAAGATCTGATCGCGGTCTGTAAGGAAAAGATTGCGGCGAAGGCACATGCACTTTCTGCCGATGGCAAGCTGAGCTGGGAAGAGGTGGAATGCCTCGGCTCGTGCACCAACGCGCCGATGGCGCAAATCGGCAAGGATTACTACGAGGATCTGACGGCCGAGAGCTTTGGCAGGATCATCGACGATCTGGTGGCGGGCAAGGTGCCGACGCCCGGTCCTCAGAACGGGCGTTACGCGGCCGAGCCGTTGAAAGGGCTTTCCAGCCTGTCCGAATATGAAGCCGGCAAGCCGAAATACAACGCAAGCGTTGAACTGGCGACAGAGCTGGGGGACACGGTCAAGCGTATCGACGGGACCGAAGTTCCGATCCTGACACCGTGGCTTGGTAAGGATGGCAAGCAGGCGGGTGCGTCGGCTGCTGCGAAACCTCCGAAATCGCCCGAGGCGCCGAAGCCGGCTGTGAAACAAGCGGCTGAGGCGAAAGCCAAACCTGTTGCGAAGGACGTCGAAGCCAAACTCGCGGACGTCAAAGAGGATCAGCCAGAGACCCTGACCGCTGCACGCGACGGCAAGGCAGATGACCTGAAGCTGTTGAAAGGCGTCGGTCCCAAGCTGGAGCAGATACTGAACGAGCTGGGTTTCTATCACTACGACCAGATCGCTGCCTGGACGCCGGAACAGGTGGCCTGGGTCGATGCGCGTTTGAAATTCAAGGGCCGGATCGAGCGCGATGATTGGATTGAACAGGCGGCCAAGCTTGCAGCGGGTGAAGAGACCGAATTTGCCAAACGTGCCAAATCTGAGGGCACGTACAAAAACTAGACGGATGCCCGTCCGGGGTATCAGGGGAAAATGGACAAGGACAAGGAAAAGGCCATAGCCCGCAAGGGCCGACATATCGGGATGGTCATCGCTGTGACCATGCTGATCTGGCTTGCAATGAACCTGTTCATTGGCCCCGAGCTGGGTTTGACGACCCGGCACGCTCTGCTGTTTGATCTCGCTGCTCTGGCGGGGTTCATCTATGCGGGGATCAACATTTTTCAACTCTGGCGCATGCGTCAGGACAGCTGAAGGTAACACGCGATGCTGAAGGATCAGGACCGGATCTTTACCAACATCTACGGGATGCATGAGCGCACGCTGAAAGGTGCGCAGGCCCGCGGGCATTGGGACGGCACTGCTGGCCTGATTGATAAGGGGCGCGACTGGATCATCCAGACGATGAAAGACTCGGGCCTGCGTGGTCGCGGCGGCGCGGGCTTTCCAACCGGTCTGAAATGGTCATTCATGCCAAAGGAAAGTGACGGGCGCCCGTCCTATCTGGTGGTCAACGCGGACGAATCCGAACCCGGAACCTGCAAAGACCGAGAGATCATGCGCCACGATCCGCATACGCTGATCGAAGGTTGCCTGATCGCGTCTTTCGCGATGAACGCCCACACCTGTTACATCTACCTGCGTGGCGAATATATCCGCGAGCGTGAGGCGCTGCAGGCGGCGATTGATGAGGCTTATGATGCCGGCTTGCTGGGCAAGAACGCCGCCGGTTCAGGTTGGGATTTTGATATCTTCCTGCATCACGGCGCTGGTGCCTATATCTGCGGCGAGGAAACCGCCCTTATTGAAAGCCTTGAGGGCAAGAAGGGCATGCCGCGGATGAAGCCTCCG
Organism: Ruegeria sp. YTSB088; assembly: GCF_059609825.1. Taxonomy (NCBI): domain Bacteria; kingdom Pseudomonadati; phylum Pseudomonadota; class Alphaproteobacteria; order Rhodobacterales; family Roseobacteraceae; genus Ruegeria; species Ruegeria sp. YTSB088. The sequence continues at coordinate 47,707 of NZ_JBXWMM010000002.1, forward strand.
TTTCCAGCAGGCGCTGGCCTGTATGGTTGCCCGACAACTGTGAACAATGTGGAATCGATTGCGGTCGTGCCGACCATCCTGCGCCGGGGGGCCGACTGGTTCGCTGGCTTCGGTCGCCAAAACAACGCGGGCACCAAGCTGTTTGCGATCTCAGGCCATGTGAACAACCCCTGCGTCGTGGAAGAGGCAATGTCGATTTCCTTCGAGGAGCTGATCGAGACCCATTGCGGCGGCATTCGCGGCGGCTGGGACAATCTGCTGGCCGTGATCCCCGGTGGATCCTCGGTTCCGTGTGTGCGCGGTGAGAACATGCGCGACGCGATCATGGATTTCGATTATCTGCGCAACGATCTGGGCTCAGGGCTTGGAACGGCAGCGGTGATCGTGATGGACAAGTCCACCGACATCATCAAGGCGATCTGGCGCCTGTCGAAATTCTATAAGCATGAAAGCTGTGGTCAGTGCACCCCATGTCGCGAAGGCACCGGTTGGATGATGCGGGTCATGGACCGTCTGGTGCGCGGCGAAGCTGAACTGGAAGAGATCGACATGCTGTTTGACGTGACAAAGCAGGTCGAGGGTCACACGATCTGCGCGCTCGGCGATGCGGCAGCCTGGCCGATCCAGGGCCTGATCCGCAATTTCCGGGAAGAAATCGAAGGCCGCATCAAGGCACAGAAATCGGGCCGTATGGGTGCGATGGCGGCGGAGTGAACGGGATGGACATGTTTGCAGAATACAGCCACGCGATTTCATCGGTTGTGCTTTTCACACTGGTGGTTCTGTTCCTGGCCCCGTTTTCAGCGCTGGCCAAGCAGGGCAAGGGCCTCGCGCCGGGGGCGACTCCAGAGCAGGATTATTCTGACCAGGCCTATCGTCTGAACCGGGCCTATCTGAACGGAACGGAAACGCTTCCGGCGTTTGTGGCCGTTGTGACCGCGGCGGTTTTACTGGGCGCCAGCCCGTTCTGGGTCAATCTTCTGGCGTCTGTCGCTTTGGTCGCGCGTTTGGTGATGCTGGTGGTGCACTTCAAAGGCATAGGTAAGCCAAACAGTGGCCTGCGGTCCGTGCTGTATGTATTGGGCTGGGCCTGCATGTTTGTGATTGGGCTTATGGCATTGGTGGCGGCGTTCTGATGGCGACCCGGCAGATGAGAACACTAAGAGGGATAGTATGACGGCCCGAAAAACCCTTGTAGTCCTGCTGGTACTGGCAAGCGTGTCCGCCTGCGGCATCATCAAGCCGTCGGAAGATCGTCTTCTGTTCGACGGAAAGTCGTTCAAGGCCAAGGCGAAGCCGGTCGACAAGAAAGCATCGCCCACGGACTTTACTGTTGTGGTGAAGGGCGCGTCCGCGTCCTTGGACGGCGCGCGTGAAGCCGGGCGCCATGAAGGAACCAAGTTCTGTGTGCAGAATTTTGGATCTTCCCGGATTGATTGGAAAGTGGGGCCGGATACCGAGCCGCAAAACCTGCGCATCAGTGATGATCAATTGACGTTTGCAGGAAAATGCCAACGGCCATGACACGCGTTTTTGCATATCACGACGTGGATTGCAGGCCGTTATTGCCTAGCAAGACCGGACCCTTTCGTTTTGGAACATCCAAAACGAAAGGAAGAACAATGTCTTTTGCAAAAACACTCGCCTTGGCCGCCGTGATCACGTTTCCGGCTGTTGCAGAAGCAAAGCCGCCCTTGAGGGATGTCAAAGAGATCGACGACGAACTCTATTACATCGCCATCGCAAATGAGATCTCCGAATTCTGTCCGTCGATCAGCGGGCGGCGATTGAAAGCGATCAGTGTTATGTGGGGGCTGCGGTCCAAAGCGAACAAACTGGGGTACTCGGACAGTGAAATCCGCTCATATGTCGACTCGGATTCAGAGAAAGACCGGATGCGCGCCAAGGGCGAGGCGTATCTGGCTTCGAATGGCGTGACCTATGACAACCCCAACACGTTCTGCACTCTGGGGCAGAAAGAAATCCAAAGAAACAGCGCTATTGGCGTTTATTTGAGGGCGAATTGAGAGCCATGTCTGACCTCCGCAAGATCAATATCGACGGACAGGAAATCGAAGTCGATGGCGCGATGACCCTGATCCAGGCTTGTGAACAAGCCGGGGTCGAAGTGCCGCGCTTCTGTTACCACGAGCGCCTGTCGATTGCCGGCAATTGCCGGATGTGCCTGGTCGAGGTTGTGGGTGGCCCGCCGAAACCTGCGGCCTCCTGCGCAATGCAGGTGCGTGACCTGCGTCCGGGGCCCGAGGGCCAACCCCCGGTGGTCAAGACGAACTCACCCATGGTCAAAAAGGCCCGCGAAGGCGTGATGGAGTTCCTGCTGATCAACCATCCGCTGGATTGCCCGATCTGCGATCAGGGTGGTGAATGCGACCTTCAGGATCAGGCGATGGCGTATGGCATGTCCGGATCCCGTTTCAAGGAAGCAAAGCGGGCGGTCGATGATCTGGATCTGGGACCGCTTGTGGGCACCGCAATGACCCGCTGCATCAGCTGCACCCGCTGCGTGCGCTTCACCACCGAAGTTGCCGGGATAACTCAGATGGGTCAGACCGGGCGCGGCGAGGATGCCGAGATCACCTCGTATCTGAACCAGACGCTGGATTCGAATTTGCAGGGCAACATCATCGATCTGTGCCCGGTTGGGGCGCTGACCTCCAAGCCCTACGCCTTTACCGCGCGTCCGTGGGAACTGACCAAAACCGAAAGCATTGATGTGATGGATGCGCTTGGTTCGAACATCCGCGTGGATACGAAGGGGCGCGAAGTGATGCGGTTCCTGCCGCGTAACCATGATGGCGTGAACGAGGAATGGATCAGCGATAAAACTCGTTTTGTCTGGGATGGGTTGCGCCGCCAGCGTCTGGATAGACCTTATGTGCGTGAAAACGGCAAACTGCGCCGGGCCACCTGGCCCGAGGCACTGACCAAAGCCGCAGAGGCGCTGAAAGGCGCCGAGAAGCCTGCCGGTATCGTGGGCGATCTGGCTCCCGTCGAGGCGGTATTTGCGCTAAAACAGCTGATCGAAGGGCAGGGCGGTGTTGTTGAGTGCCGTACCGATGGCGCCAAGCTGCCTGCGGGCAATCGTGGTGCTTATGCCGGGACCGCAGCGATCGAAGATATCGACAGCGCCGAGCGCATCCTGCTGATCGGGACCAACCCGCGCGACGAAGCGCCGGTTCTCAACGCCCGCATTCGCAAGGCCTGGGCACATGGTGCCGAGGTTGCTCTGGTCGGTCCGGCGGCAGATTTGACCTACGATTATCATCATATGGGTGATGACCGTGCCGCGCTGCAAAAGGTCGTCGACATGGGCGGTGATGACGTGATCAAAGGCAAGGCATCTTTGATCATCGTCGGGCAGGGCGCCTTGCAAGAGGCTGACGGCGCTGCTGTTCTGGCTGCCGCGCAAACCATTGCTACCAGTACTGAAAGTGGTCTGATCGTTCTGCACACTGCTGCGTCGCGCGTGGGGGGGATGGATGTGGATGCCACCAACGAGGGTGGCATGGACGCCGTCAGCGCCGCTGATGTGATCTACAACCTTGGTGCAGACGAAGTCGAAATTGGCGAAGGTGCCTTTGTTATCTATCAGGGCAGTCATGGAGACCGGGGCGCACACCGAGCCGATGTGATCCTGCCGGGCGCAGCCTATACCGAGGAAAACGGTCTGTTCGTGAATACCGAGGGTCGCCCGCAGCTGGCAATGCGCGCGGGGTTCGCGCCGGGCGACGCCAAGGAGAACTGGGCCATCCTGCGTGCCCTGTCTGCCGAATTGAGTGCAACACTGCCCTTCGATTCGCTGGCGCAACTGCGCACTGCGCTGATCGAGGCGGTTCCGCATCTCGCCCGGATTGATGAAGTGGCGCAGAATGAGGTTCAGGCACTGGACGCCGGACCTCTGGGTAAGGCAAGTTTCCGCAATACGGTCAGGGATTTCTATCTGACCAACCCAATCGCGCGTGCTTCGCAGTTGATGGCCGAACTTTCGGCGCAGGCACAGGCCCGTAAGTCAGAGAAGATTGCGGCTGAATGAACCACTCCTGTTTCATATCGCAACCAGATGTGGCAGCCGGGTGGCAGATGGCCGCGCCCGAATTGCGTGTGAATTTGAAGATTAAGGGTGGCGCAAAGACGGCAGATGCTGTTTACACCAACGCGCCGACCCAGCCGCAAAATGCGCAGGCATCTGGCCTTTGCATCACACGCGGAAAACGGAATACCCACGGTGTGAGGACCAATGGCTGAATTCTTTAACACCCCAGGCGGAATAGCCATCATCATTCTGGCGCAAGTGCTTGCCGTTGTGGCCTTTGTGATGATTTCACTGTTGTTCCTTGTTTACGGAGACCGCAAGATCTGGGCCGCTGTCCAGATGCGCCGCGGCCCCAACGTAGTTGGCGTCTACGGCCTGCTGCAATCGGTGGCGGATGCCCTGAAATACGTGGTAAAAGAGGTCGTGATCCCCGCGGGCGCCGACCGGACTGTCTTTATCCTCGCGCCGCTGACATCCTTCGTTCTGGCGATGATCGCCTGGGCGGTGATCCCGTTCAACGATGGCTGGGTTCTGTCGGATATCAACGTTGCCATACTCTATGTCTTTGCCGTGTCTTCGCTCGAGGTTTATGGCGTGATCATGGGCGGTTGGGCGTCGAACTCAAAGTACCCGTTCCTCGGGTCGCTGCGCTCGGCTGCGCAGATGATTTCCTACGAGGTTTCGATCGGCCTGATCATCATCGGCGTGATCATCTCAACCGGGTCTATGAATTTCGGTGACATTGTACGTGCACAAGATGGCTCGTTCGGGTTCTTCAGCTGGTATTGGCTGCCGCATTTCCCGATGGTCTTTCTGTTCTTCATTTCGGCCCTGGCCGAAACCAACCGACCCCCGTTTGACCTGCCCGAGGCGGAATCGGAACTGGTCGCCGGTTACCAGGTCGAATACTCGGCCACGCCTTTCCTGCTGTTCATGGCCGGGGAATACATCGCAATCTTCCTGATGTGCGCGCTGACCTCGCTGCTGTTCTTCGGCGGCTGGCTGTCGCCGATCCCGGGCTTGCCTGATGGCGTGCTGTGGATGGTTGCCAAGATGGCGTTCTTCTTCTTCATCTTCGCAATGGTCAAGGCGATCACACCCCGCTATCGCTATGACCAGTTGATGCGACTGGGCTGGAAAGTCTTCCTGCCATTCTCGCTGGTCTGGGTGGTGTTCGTGGCCTTCGCGGCGAAATTCGACTGGTTCTGGGGCGCGTTTGCCCGTTGGAGCGTAGGAGGCTGATATGACCCAAATCGACTACACCCGCGCCGCCAAGTACTTTTTGCTGCAAGACTTCTGGGTCGGCTTCAAACTGGGGCTGAAGTATTTCTTCGCCCCCAAGGCCACCATCAATTACCCACATGAAAAGGGACCTCTGTCCCCGCGTTTTCGCGGCGAGCATGCTCTGCGTCGCTATCCGAATGGCGAGGAACGCTGCATTGCTTGCAAACTCTGCGAGGCGATTTGTCCGGCCCAAGCGATAACCATCGATGCCGAACCGCGCGAAGACGGCAGCCGCCGCACCACGCGCTATGACATCGACATGACCAAATGCATCTATTGCGGTTTCTGCCAGGAGGCCTGCCCGGTCGATGCCATCGTCGAAGGCCCGAACTTCGAATTCGCCACCGAAACCCGCGAAGAGCTGTTCTATGACAAGGAAAAGCTGCTGGATAATGGTGAACGCTGGGAAGCCGAGATTGCCCGCAATCTGGAATTGGACGCGCCGTACAGATGACTGACAGCCCGACAAACCCGTTCGAGCTGATGATGAAGCAGGCTCAGGACATGGCCAAGGCGATGAACCCGGCGATGGAGAATTTCTCGCCCAAAGGGTTCGAGGCGCTGTGGCCCACCATGCCCAAAGAGGTCATGGAGATGATGTTCGGCAACACCGTCAACAAAGACGGGTTGGACGCCAAGACCCGCCTGTTGCTGACGCTGGCCGGGCTGACCTGTCAGGGCGCGCAGGCGGATGCGGCGGTGCGCCAGACCGTGCGCCACGCGCTGGAAGCCGGTGCCAAGAAACAAGAGATCGTGGAAACGATCGGTCAGATGTCGGTCTTTGCCGGCATCCCGGCCATGACTCGCGCGCTGGATCTGGCGCAAGAGGTCATGGGTGACAACGAGGATGAGGATCAATGACCGTCTTTGCCTTCTATCTGTTTGCCATCAGCGCCATCACTGGCGGGCTGTTCACGGTGATCAGCCGACAGCCGGTGCACTCGGTGCTGTGGCTGATCCTGTCATTCCTGTCTTCGGCAGGGTTGTTTGTGCTGCTGGGGGCCGAGTTCGTGGCGATGCTGCTGATCATCGTCTATGTCGGCGCGGTCGCGGTTCTGTTCCTCTTCGTGGTGATGATGCTGGACGTGGACTTTGCCGAGCTGAAGGCCGAGATGGCGCGCTATATGCCGCTGGCCTTGCTGATTGGTCTGGTTATCCTTATGCAGTTCGTCATGGCCTTTGGGGCATGGGACAGCGCGCAGGGCGCGGCGGCCAATCTGGCCCAGCCGGTGCCAGTGGATCGCCACAATACCGAGGCGCTTGGCGTCATCCTTTATGATCAATACTTCCTTCTGTTCCAATTGGCGGGCCTGATCCTGCTGGTGGCTATGATCGGCGCGATTGTTTTGACACTGCGCCACCGCAGGGACATCAAGCGTCAAGACATCATCGGCCAGATGATGCGCGACCCGGCCAAGGCGATGGAGCTGAAAGACGTGAAACCGGGGCAGGGACTTTGAGACCATGATCGGACTTGAACACTATCTTACGGTCGCGGCGACGCTGTTCGTCATCGGCATCTTCGGTCTCTTCCTGAACCGCAAGAACGTCATCATCCTGCTGATGAGCATCGAACTGATGCTGCTGGCGGTGAATATCAACCTCGTGGCGTTTTCCAGCTTCCTCGGTGATCTGGTCGGGCAGGTATTCACCCTGTTCGTGCTGACCGTTGCGGCGGCCGAGGCAGCGATTGGTCTGGCCATTCTGGTCTGCTTCTTCCGCAACCGTGGCACCATCGCGGTTGAAGACGTCAATATGATGAAGGGGTAAGAGAACATGGAAACCACCATCCTCTTTGCCCCGCTCGTGGGCGCATTGATCTGCGGCTTTGGCTGGCGCTTCATCGGTGAGAAAGCCGCCATGTGGACAGCCACCGGCCTTCTGTTTCTGGCCTGTCTGCTGTCATGGATCGTGTTCTTTACTTTCGACGGCCACACTCAACAGATCGAGGTCATGCGCTGGATCGAGAGCGGCTCGCTGTCGACAAGCTGGGCCGTGCGACTGGACCGGCTGACCGCGATCATGCTGATCGTGGTGACGACCGTTTCGGCGCTCGTGCACCTGTATTCCTTCGGCTACATGGATCACGACCCGCAATGGCGCGAGGGCGAGAGCTATAAGCCGCGCTTTTTTGCTTATCTGTCCTTCTTTACCTTTGCGATGCTGATGCTGGTGACAGCGGACAACCTTGTTCAGATGTTCTTTGGCTGGGAAGGCGTGGGCGTCGCGTCCTACTTGTTGATCGGCTTCTATTACCGCAAACCGTCGGCCAATGCGGCGGCGATGAAAGCGTTCATCGTGAACCGAGTGGGTGACTTTGGCTTCGCTCTGGGCATTTTTGCGCTGTTCTTCTTGACCGACAGCATCAATTTCTCGGATATCTTTGCGTCAGCCCCCGCGCTAGCAGAGGAAAAACTGCACTTCCTGTGGGGCGAATGGACCGCCATCGAAGTGATCTGCGTCCTGCTGTTCATCGGTGCGATGGGTAAGTCGGCGCAGCTGATCCTGCACACCTGGTTGCCGGATGCGATGGAAGGCCCGACGCCTGTGTCGGCCCTGATCCACGCCGCCACCATGGTAACTGCTGGCGTGTTCCTCGTCTGCCGCATGTCGCCGCTGATGGAGTTCGCACCGGGCGCGACCGGGTTCATCACCTTCCTTGGGGCCTCGACAGCGTTCTTTGCGGCAACCGTGGGTCTGGTTCAGACCGATATCAAACGCGTCATCGCCTATTCGACCTGTTCTCAGCTGGGGTACATGTTCGTTGCCGCCGGTGTCGGCATGTATTCAGCCGCGATGTTCCACCTGCTGACCCATGCTTTCTTCAAAGCGCTGTTGTTCCTCGGCGCGGGGTCGGTGATCCACGCCATGCATCACGAGCAGGAAATGACCGAGTATGGCGGGTTGCGGAAGAAAATCCCGTACACGTTCTGGGCGATGATGATCGGTACGTTGGCCATCACGGGTGTCGGCATTCCGCTTACCACGATCGGTTTTGCCGGGTTCCTGTCGAAAGACGCGATTATCGAAAGCGCGTATGCTGGCGGCACTGGCTATGCCTTCTGGATGCTGGTGATCGCGGCGATGTTCACCTCGTTCTACAGCTGGCGTCTGATCTTCCTGACCTTCTACGGCAAACCGCGTGGGGACAAGCACACCCACGACCACGCACATGAAAGCCCGATGACCATGCTGGTGCCTTTGGGCGTGTTGTCACTGGGTGCGGTGTTTGCCGGGATGATCTGGTACGGCAATTTCTTCGGCCATGCGGACAAGGTCGGCAAGTTCTACGGTATTCCGGTGGCAGAAGCGTCAGAACATGTCGAGGCCGGTGATCATGCTGCGGCGGATGCTTCACACGATGAAGATAGCCATGCCGATGAAAGCCACGCAGACGACGGCCATACCGACAATGCAGAACATGGTGAGAAAGACGCGCATGGCGGTGACCACCACTATGTGTTTGCGGGCAAACCGGGTGAGGGTGCGCTTTATATGGCGCCGGACAACCATGTTCTGGACGAAGCGCACGCAGCTCCGAAATGGGTCAAGGTATCACCGTTTGTCGCCATGTTGCTGGGCTTTGTCGTGGCCTACTGGTTCTACATCGTGAACACATCGCTGCCGGCGCGTCTGGCTGCAAACCAGCGTCCGCTTTACCTGTTCCTGCTGAACAAGTGGTATTTCGACGAAATCTATGACGCTGTCTTCGTCAAACCCACTTTGGCGCTTGGCCGCTTCCTGTGGAAACGCGGTGACGGCAACACAATCGATGGCTTCCTGAACGGAGTAGCTATGGGCGTTGTTCCCTTCTTCACCCGCCTCGCCGGCAAGGCGCAGACCGGGTACATCTTTACCTATGCCTTCTGGATGGTGTTGGGCATAGCGGCCCTTGTGACTTGGATGACGATCGGCGGAGGGGCCCAGTAATGGACTATATCCTTTCGATCGTCACGTTTATCCCCGCCATTGCAGCAGGCATTCTGGCCTTGTTCCTGCAGGGTGACGATGCGGCCGCACAGCGGAACGCCAAGTGGATTGCTTTGCTGGCGACCACGGTGACCTTCCTGGTTTCCATCGGCATCTATACCGGCTTTGACTCGTCGAATCCCGGCTTCCAGATGGTGGAAGAGGGTGAGTGGCTGATGGGCCTCAAATACAAGATGGGTGTTGATGGCATCAGTGTCCTGTTCGTTCTGCTGACGACCTTCATCATGCCGCTGACCATTCTGGCCAGCTGGAATGTCACGGATCGCGTCAAGGAATACATGGTCGCCTTCCTGCTGCTGGAAACACTGATGCTGGGCGTCTTCATGGCGCTTGATCTGGTGCTGTTCTACCTGTTCTTCGAAGCAGGTCTTATTCCAATGTTCCTGATCATCGGTATCTGGGGTGGCAAGGACCGGATCTACGCCAGCTTCAAATTCTTCCTTTACACCTTCCTTGGCTCGGTTCTGATGCTGGTGGCCATGGTCGCGATGTATGCCGATGCTGGCACCACGGATATTGAGGCGCTGATGGTTCATCAGTTCTCGTCCGAGAGTTTCAGCGTACTGGGCGTCTATGTGGTGGGCGGCATGCAGACCCTGATGTTCCTGGCCTTCTTTGCGTCCTTCGCGGTGAAAATGCCGATGTGGCCGGTGCACACCTGGCTACCGGATGCCCACGTTCAGGCGCCCACGGCGGGATCGGTCGTACTGGCCGCGATCCTTTTGAAAATGGGCGGCTATGGTTTCCTGCGGTTCAGCCTGCCGATGTTCCCGGTGGGTTCGGCAGTGATGACCGATCTGGTGCTGTGGATGTCAGCGATTGCCGTGGTCTATACCTCGCTTGTGGCGTTGGTGCAGGAGGATATGAAAAAGCTGATCGCGTATTCCTCGGTCGCGCATATGGGCTTTGTGACCATGGGTATTTTCGCGGCGAACCAGCAGGGAATCGATGGCGCGATCTTTCAGATGCTCAGTCACGGGTTCATTTCGGCCGCGCTCTTCCTGTGTGTCGGCGTGATCTATGACCGGATGCACACCCGCGACATCGAGGCTTATGGCGGTCTGGTCATCCGGATGCCCGCATACGCGCTGGTCTTCATGCTGTTCACCATGGCCAATGTGGGACTGCCGGGTACATCCGGGTTCATCGGCGAGTTCCTGACCCTGATGGGCGCATTCCAGGTCAACACCTGGGTAGCGGCAGTGGCCGCGACCGGTGTGATCTTCTCGGCCGGGTATGCACTGTGGCTGTACCGTCGCGTGGTCTTTGGCGATCTGATCAAGGAAAGCCTGAAGGCGATGACTGACATGAGCGCGCGCGAGCGGCTGATCTTCGCCCCGCTGATCGTGATGACCATCCTGCTGGGTGTCTACCCGTCGCTGGTGACCGATGTGATCGGGCACTCCACAGCGGCGCTGATTTCGAACTATGACACGGCTCTGGCCGCGGCCGAGGCTGCGACCCAGACAGCCGCTTCGCATTAAGGGAGCTTTGGAGAAATGATCCAGGCTGATCTGACAATTATTCTGCCGGAAATCGTTCTGGCGCTTTATGCGATGGCGGCACTGTTGGGGGCTGTCTACACGACAAAGGACGGGTTGGCGCCTCTGCTTGTCTGGACCACGGCAGGTCTAATGGCCCTTCTGGCAATCTGGATTGCAACTCAGGGTGAGGGTACAAACGTCGCCTTCAACGGCATGTTCGTCGATGACGGCTTTGCCCGTTTTGCCAAGGTGGCCATCCTGCTGTCGGCGGGTGCCGTTCTGGTCATGAGCCAGGAATACATGGCACGCCGTGATCTGCTGCGATTTGAATACCCGTTGCTGGTGGCATTGGCCGCCGTGGGTATGATGATGATGGTCAGCGCAAGCGATCTGATGTCCTTGTATATGGGCCTCGAGCTGCAATCGCTGTCTCTCTATGTCGTGGCGGCACTGCGTCGTGACAGTGCGAAATCGACCGAGGCAGGTCTGAAGTATTTCGTGCTGGGGGCGCTGAGCTCGGGTCTGCTGCTCTATGGTGCGTCGCTGGTCTATGGCTTCACCGGTACTACGTTGTTCTCGGGCATCATCCAGACAGTTCACCATGGCGATGTTTCGCTTGGTCTGCTGTTTGGCCTGATCTTCCTGATCTCGGGTCTGGCCTTCAAGGTCTCGGCCGTTCCGTTTCATATGTGGACACCGGACGTTTATGAAGGTTCGCCTACGCCGATCACGGCCTTCTTTGCCACGGCGCCCAAGGTTGCGGCGATGGCGTTGTTCGCGCGCCTGTTGCATGACGCGTTCGGCGGCATTGTCAAAGACTGGCAGCAAGTGATTGTCCTGCTATCTGTCCTGTCGATGTTGCTGGGTGCCGTGGCAGCTATTGGACAGCGCGATATCAAGCGTCTGATGGCGTTTTCGTCCATCGCCCATATGGGCTATGCGCTGATTGGTCTGGCCGCCGGTACCGAGCTGGGTATCAAGGCGATGCTGATGTATCTTGCCATCTACGTGACCATGAATATCGGCACCTTCGCCTTCATTCTGATGATGGAACGTGACGGCAAACCCATCACCGATATCGACGCGCTGCGCCAGTATTCAAAACGTGATCCGGGCAAGGCACTGGCTGTTCTGATCCTGATGTTCAGCCTCGCAGGTGTGCCTCCGATGCTTGGTTTCTTCGCGAAGTTCGGTGTCTGGCAGGCCGGTGTCAGTGCTGGTTTAATCGGGCTTGTGATCGTCTCAGCCATCGCTTCGGTTATCGGTGCCTTCTATTACCTGCGGATCGTGTTCTACATGTATTTCGGGGCCGAGAACGAAGAGCCAATCGAAACCCGGTCGACCCCTGTTCTGTGGGTGGCATTGATGGGGTCTGCAGCCCTGATGCTGATCGGTATCTTCTATCAGTTCGGCGTCGAGGGCGCGGCAGCAGCCGCGGCGGCCACGCTTGTCAACTGAACGTTTTGCACAACCGGAAAGAGGGGCTCGGTCGCGCGACCGAGCCTTTTTGATATGACCAAGTGGCCCCAAGGTTATGGCCTGCACGAAGTGCAGGAAGTCGACAGTACGCTGAATGAAGCGGCGCGGATTGCTCCGAATGCCCGTGGCCCCGTCTGGATCATGGCGCATCATCAGACGGCAGCGCGTGGGCGGCGCGGACGAAGCTGGGCCAACCCGATGGGCAATCTGGCAGCGACCTTGCTGATGCGCCCTCAGGGCGCGCCGGATCAGGCGGCCTTGCGCAGTTTCGTGGCTGCGCTAGCCCTGTTTGACGCTTGCGTGGCTGTTACAAGGCGGGCAGCAGGTCTGTCTCTGAAATGGCCCAATGATGTCCTGCTCAATGGTGGCAAGCTCGCCGGTATTCTGCTGGAAAGCACGGGGCAGGGGCGTGGTGTAGCGCATTTGTCCATCGGCATCGGCGTGAATCTGGCAACTGCCCCCGACCCCGACGCTGTGGAACCCGGTGCGCTCCGCCCCGTTTCACTGTTGTCGGAAACCGGTGCGCATGTCTCGCCCGAGGACTTTTTGACTGAACTGGCCGCGGCCTACGCCAACTACGAAACCCAATTCGTTACCTACGGGTTCGAGCCGATCCGCACTGCCTGGCTGTCCCGGGCGGCCCGTTTGGGCGAGGTTATCACCGCTCGTACCGGAACGTCAGAAACTGTTGGGACCTTCGAAACGGTGGACGCAAGCGGTAACCTTGTCTTAAACACCGCCAAGGGCCGCGTGAGCATTCCTGCGGCGGATGTCTTTTTCTGAGAGGGGCGCAGATGCTTCTGGCCATCGATTGCGGCAATACCAATACCGTTTTCTCGATCTGGGACGGTGAGGAATTCCTGTGCACCCTGCGCACCTCGACCCACCACGCGCGTACTGCAGACGCGTATTTCACCTGGTACTCGACGCTGGTGAAGCATTACGGGATCGAAGCGGACATCACCGACGTGATCATCGCCTCGACCGTGCCGCGTGTGGTGTTCAACCTGCGCATCTTCGCCGATCGTTTTTTTGGCTGCCGACCATTGGTCGTGGGTAAACCCGATTGCCTGTTGCCTGTTCCGCCTCGTGTGGATGAAGGGACAGTGCCCGGTCCGGATCGACTGGCCAATGCTGTTGGCGCTTTTGATCGTCATGGCGGCAATGTAGTTGTCGTGGATTTCGGTACTGCAACGAATTTCGACGTCGTCGCTGCCGATGGTGCCTATGTGGGTGGTATAATCGCCCCAGGTGTAAACCTGAGCCTTGAGGCCTTGCACCAGGGCGCGGCAGCACTGCCGCATATCGATATCACCCGACCGGACAAGGTGATCGGAACGAATACGGTTGGTTGTATCCAGTCGGGCGTGTATTGGGGATATTCTGGTCTGATCGAGGGGCTGATCGCCCGGATCAAGGATGAGTACGGAATGCCGATGAAAGTCGTTGGAACCGGAGGGCTGGCCCCCTTGTTCGATCAGGCCGACGTGGGGTTCGACGCAATCGAAGATGATCTGACGATGCACGGGCTGACCGTGATCCATCGCTACAACAAGGATAATGGCTCCATATGAGCAGTGAAAGATTGATCTACCTGCCGCTGGGTGGCGCAGGCGAAATTGGCATGAACGCCTATGTTTATGGCTATGGTGAACCGGGGAAGGAGCGCCTGATCCTTGTGGATCTGGGGGTGACTTTTCCTGATATGGATACAACGCCGGGCGTTGACCTTATCTATGCCGATATCTCATGGCTGAAAGAGCGTGCCGACCGGTTGGACGGTGTTTTCATCACGCACGCCCATGAAGACCATGTCGGCGCCGTGGCCCATTGTTATGAAGCCTTGGGTGCACCGGTCTATGCGCGGGCCTTCACGGCCAATATTGCGCGACGCAAGATGGAAGAAAACGCGCACCCGACCGAGGCGGTGACGACCGTTCCCGCCTGGCCTGAACAGGTTTCCGTCGGGCCGTTCACGGTTGGCTTCCTTCCGGTTTCGCACTCGATTCCCGAAAGTGCCGCATTGGTCATCGATACACCCGCGGGGCGTGTTGTGCATTCGGGCGACTTCAAGCTCGATGCGGCCCCAGTGGTGGGCGAGGCTTTTGATCCTGACCTGTGGGCCGAGGTCGCCAAGCCCGGCGTAAAGGCGCTGGTCTGTGACAGTACGAATGTGTTTTCGACCCATCCGGGACGTTCAGAATCCGAAGTTGGCCCTGAGATCGTCAAGCTGGTTGAAGGCGCGGAAGGCATGGTCGTGGCAACCACCTTTGCCTCAAACGTCGCGCGGGTCAAAACGCTGGCCGAAGCGGGTGCACAGGCCGGGCGTTCAGTCGTTCTGTTGGGTCGCGCAATGCGCCGGATGATCGAAGCCGCGACCGAAACGGGTATTCTTGCGGATTTCCCAAAGGTGATCAGCGCCGAGGAAGCTCTGGATCTTCCGCGTCAGAACCTGATGCTGATCGTGACCGGCAGCCAGGGGGAACGACGGGCCGCAAGCGCCCAACTGGCCCGTGGCAAGTACCGTGGTCTGGAACTGGCCGAGGGCGATCTGTTCCTGTTTTCCTCGAAGACCATTCCCGGGAACGAGCGGGGCGTGATCTTCATCATGAACCAGCTCAGCGAGAAGGGCGTGGATGTCGTCGACGACAGTTCAGGCCTCTATCATGTCTCAGGCCATGCCAACCGGCCAGATCTTGAGAAAGTGCACGCACTGACCGACCCGCAAATTGTTATCCCGATGCATGGTGAGCACCGCCATTTGCGCGAGCACGTCAAGCTGGCAGAGCAGGCCGGTAGAACCGGAGTGCTGGCAGTGAATGGCACCATGCTGGACCTCAGCGGAAATGAACCGGTGGTCGTCGACTATGTCGAAACCGGTCGTACCTATCTGGACGGTACAGTGAAAATCGGTGCCCTTGATGGTGTGGTGCGGGATCGCATCCGTATGGCTCTGAACGGCCATATTGCGGTGACGGTTGTTCTGGACGAAGAAGACGAACCGCTGGGTGAGCCATGGTGCGATACCATGGGCCTGCCCGAAACCGGAACCTCGCGCGCTGCTTTGGTCGAAGTGTTGGAAGAAGACCTGAACCAGTTCCTGATGCGGGCCGCTGCCAAGACCCTACGCGACGACGACAAGCTGGAAGACGAAATGCGCCGCATCGTGCGGCAGACAGCCAAAGCCGAGATTGGCAAAAAGCCCGAAGTGACGGTGGTGATCAGCCGGATGCGGTGAAACCGATCCGTCAGTCGTGAGTTGGCATCGGATAGCCCCTGAGACGTAGGAACAGGTTGGCTTCTTCGTTGTTTTTGTAGAATGGAACCGACGATGGCGGCTCGGGGGACGTAACCCGGGCCGCGATTTCCGCCAGAACAACCTCGGTGATAAACGGCAGATCCAGATCCCGTGCCCGATCCAGTGGCACCCATTGCAGGTGTGACAGTTCATCCGAGGCGTGACTGAAATCATCCACATCACCTTGCAGAGCTTCGGCGTCGACCAGAAAGAACCGCGCATCGAACCGGCGGGGACGACCCGGTGGAGTTACCGCGCGAAAGACGAACTGAAGTGCCGCCGCAGTTGGCAGGTAACCCAACGCGGCAAAGCTCTGCCAATCGGCAGTAACATGCCCGGGCCAGGCACCCGGCTGGCCCAGAACAAGGCCAGTTTCTTCCCAAAGCTCGCGTATGGCGGCAGCGGCGAGGGCGTGTTGAACCTGCGGCTTAGCCTGTTCGCCCAAACGTTCAAAACACAAATCCGGCAAGTCCGTTGCCAAGGGAACATCCGCGTCAGCCGGATCAACCGCGCCACCGGGAAATACGAACTTGTTCGGCATGAAGGCCGCCTTGGATCCACGCTGACCCATAAGGATCGTTGGGTTTTCCCATCTGTCCCGCAGTACGATAACAGTCGCTGCGTCCCGGATGGCGGATTTGTCAGGTGTCATGTCCAAACTGATCAACTGGTTCGGTTTACGCGGATTTTTCAAAGCCATGCATGCGACGCGCCCACTGATACGCCACCACGGCACCTTTCAAGCGCGGCAACAGGAACAGGGACAGGGCAACGCAAGCGATGGAGAAGCCAATGGCCATTGTCCACGGATCGGGCCGCCAATGAACATAGGACACGTGCAGAGCCGGCGCCAGCAAATGGCCCACCAGCAGGATTGTCAGGTAGGCAGGCCCGTCATCAGCGCGATGATGAAACAGTTCCTGCCCGCAGTTCGAGCAGGAATCATTGACCTTGAGATAGCTGTGCAACAGCTTTCCTTCCCCACAGTTGGGGCATTTGCAGCGAAACCCTTTGATCAGGGCGGGCCATGTTTCACGCTCATCTTCGGTGGTCGTCTCGATCGTCTGATCCGTCATAATATAACTCGCGCAATAATCTTTGCCGGATAATGGGCCTGATCGTGCGGATTTAAAAGGGGGGTGCGTCGCTTTGCAACGCCTGCCCGGCACGTCGGCTCGGGGTGATTCCGGACCTTTCAAAAAAACATACCGTGTTCAGCGACGGAAATCCCGGCACAGCCCGTTTGAATGGGTATGAGCGGCGGCACTCGGGTCGCGTCAACAAAAGGAAACGGAAATGAAAAACGTTACATTCATCTCGGCCATTGTTATGTCGGCGGTTGCGATTACCGGTACTTCTGTTCTGGCCGCTGGCCCGGGTGGCCGTGAGCCGGTATCCTTTCAGGAACTGGACGCCAATGGCGATGGCCAAGTAACGCAACAGGAGATGGAGGCGCATCGCGCATCGCGTTTCACCGAGGCAGACACCAATGGTGATGGACAGCTGAGCCAGGAAGAAATGCAGGCCGCTGCCCAAAAGAAAGCAAGCGATCGGGTTGTCAGGATGTTTGAAAACAACGACGCGAACAAAGATGGCTTCCTGAGTCAGGATGAGTTGCCGAAACCGCGCCGGGCTGACAAGATGTTTGATCGGATGGATGCGGACAACAGTGGCGGAATCTCGGAACAGGAGTTTGCCGATGCCAAAGACCGGATGGGACGGCACCAAAAGAAAAAGCATCACAAGTCGAACGCAAGCGATAACTGATGCAGGATGGAGGACCTGACCTCCCACCAACAAGACGCTCGCGGTGCGGATTGCGCCGCGAGCACACTCAGCGACGATGCGTTGCTGAGGCAATTTGCCGACGGCGAGGCGGGGGCTGCGCGGATCCTGACCGATCGTTTGGGGCCACGCTGTTACTCGGTTGCATTGCGCATGTTGGGTAATCGGGCCGAGGCGGAAGACGTGACGCAGGATGCGATGATGCGATTATGGCAGATGGCGCCGGATTGGGTGTCGGGTCAGGCCAAGGTTTCGACCTGGCTGTATCGGGTGACGTTGAACCTGTGTGTGGACATAAGGCGCAAGAAGACACCCGACAGGTTGTCGGACGTTCCCGAACCTGAAGACGGCAAAGCCAGCGTGGTTGAACGTATGCAGGATGAGGCGCGCAAGGATGCCTTGCAGTCGGCTTTGGCCGAGTTGCCCGAACGGCAGCGACAAGCGGTCGTGCTGCGCCATATTGAAGAGCTGCCCAACCCCGAAATTGCCGGGATCATGGGCATTTCGGTAGAAGCAGTTGAAAGCCTGACCGCAAGAGGCAAGCGAAGCCTGACCGCAATTTTGGCCGGACGACGAGAAGAACTGGGGTATGAAAATGGCGGATGAAGACCTGCAACTGGATCATTTGTTTGCACAGGCACAGCGGCAGCAACCGGCACTTCCGGACGATCTTGCTGTGCGAATTCAGACAGATGCCGAAACTGTTCGCCTCAGTCGCCTTGCGCCTGCGCTGCGCCCGAAACCTTCGATATGGAACAGGTTGATAAGCAATGTAGGAGGATGGCAGGGCCTTGGCGGGCTTGTCGCCGCAAGTGCTGCGGGTGTCTGGATCGGGTTTTCCGCGCCAACCTTTCTGCCTGATCCGGCCAATCTGCTGACGTCGGAAGAGACGCCCTTCCTGGTGGCGGACCTTGGATTTGACTCGAGTTTTCTGGAGAGCACGGAATGAATGCTGATCCCAAGCCCAAACGCAGGTGGATGCCTGTCTTCCTAGTCGTGTCACTGGCGCTGAACCTGCTGATTGCGGGTGTCGCTGTTGGAACAGTGCTGCGCCTCAAGGGCGGGGACCATGCCAAAGCGCCGCCTGGCTTTGGTCCGGCTTTGTACCGCGCCCTGCCCAAGGACGATCGAAAGGCGATGCGAGCCGAATTGTCGGGCTTGTACAAAACAGGGTCCAAGGGTCGCACTCAGGATTTTGAAGTGCTGAGTCAGGCGTTGCGCGCAAAGCCCTTTGACCCGGTCACAGTCCAGGTTCTGTTGAAACAGCAAGCGCAGGCCACCGCCAATTTGCAACAAGCCCTGCAAGCGCAATGGCTGGCGCGCGTGATGGCCATGAGTGACGATGAACGGCAGGCCTATGCGGACCGATTGCAGGAGGTTGTCCGACGGGGGCCGCACGGGCACAAGAAAAGAGATTGAACAGATCAGGCGGCGCTTTGCCTGATACTCACCTGATTACGTCCTGCTTTCTTCGCGGCATAAAGTGCTTTGTCTGCGGACTTTATCAGGTTTTCCACGTTCTCGGCAGCACAGTCTTGCCGGGTGAAACCGGGCTGAGACAACTTCAACCCGATACTGACCGTTACTTCAACTTGTGCCCCCTGATTGGGCAACAGGAACGGGGCCTGGCAGATGCTGTCACAAACGGTTTCGGCCAGGTTCAACGCCTGTTTGAGCGACACATCCGGCACACCGATCATGAACTCTTCACCCCCGATACGAGCGACAAAGCTGCGGGATCCCAAGGCATTTTGCATACGTTCCGCCGCTTGCGTCAAAACGTAATCGCCGCTTGCATGGCCATGTCCATCATTGATTGCCTTGAAGTGATCCAGATCGGCCAGCATGATCGCAAAGCTGCGCCCCGTTCTGGCGGATTGGCGCGCGATCTGATCCAGTGCTCGCATGGCGTAGCGGCGATTGTGCAACCCGGTCAACGGGTCGATCCAGGATTCCGCGATGCCTCTTTTGAGAGAGACCCGCATTTGATCCAGCCGCGCTTTGCGGGCAATCTGGTTTTCCAGCCGCAGCAGAATCTCCTGCGCGCAGAACCCGCCGAGACAGACGGCATCGGCCCCTCGGTCCAGAGCTTCCGAAGCCTGTCCGGCGTCTTCGTCTTTCAGCACCCCGATCAACACTGTATGCCGAGTAACAGCACGTGATCTCAGGTCGGCAAGGATATTCAGGCCGGACGGGTTCGACCCCAGCTCAACCACGATCGCATCAGGAACAGACCCGGACAATACACCACGCAGGTTTGACTGAAGATGCCAGTTCAGATCAAATTGACGTTGATCATCCAGGGCCTTTTGCCAAAGCGCGCCGGTTCGGGCCGTGTGGGTCAGAATATCAACCCGCGCCGCTTTGGACGGTCTGATGATCGTTGGGGCTGGTTCTGCGAAGCCAATTGGTTGCGATCCGTTGCTGGCCTGCAGGTCCTTGGTGACTGCACGTGCACGCAATAGGCTGCGAATGCGCGCCAACAGCAAGGTGTCTTTGAACGGGTGTGTCAACACATCGTCCAGCCCATCCTTCAGTGCCCGCAAACGGGCGTCCCGGTCATTTTGCGCGGCAAGCGCCACGACCGGGACGTCATCAAGGCCGGGCTCCTTCACAATCGCCCTCTTCACATCCGCAGCCGTTCCGTCCGGCAACGTCTGGGCCGTCAGAACCAGATCAGGTTGCGTACGGCGCACGAGTGCGGGCAACCCTTCAAGCTTTTCACCCTGCACTACGTGATACCAGGCCGCTGTCAGCTGTACCTTCAGCATAATGCGATTGGTTGATACCCCGTCGAGGACAAGGATGGTTCCCTGCACAGACATAGTTGTTCACCGTTGATTGCATGCGTGAACAAAGTGTTTATGAGTCTGGTTAACAAACCCTTTCCAAGACCGAATCTGACCCAAGTTTATGCCGATATCCTCCGATTCCGCCGAAACTCTTGCGTTGACTGCCCTGGCCTGGCTGGTCAGCAATGACGAGCTTTGGCCTGTTTTTCTGGGCTCCACAGGTGCATCGATCGAGGATGCACGCGATCGGGCAAGCGATCCAGAGTTTCTGGCGTCGGTTCTTGATTTTCTGGTGCTTGACGATTCGTGGGTCATGGCGTTTTGTGACGCCAATTCACTCGCCTATGATCTTCCCGCCCAGGCAAGGGCGGTATTGTCCGGCGGCGCTGAGGTACACTGGACATAACCATATTTTTCCGCAGGAGCACCGGATGCCGATAGATGCGATCATCTTTGACAAAGATGGCACGCTGTTTGACTTTGCAAATACGTGGGGAGGGTTCGGACGCTCCATGCTGTTACGCCTGTCCAACGGGGACGAAGATCGCGCGACCGATCTTGGCCGTGTCATAGGATATGATTTCGCTCAAGAGAAATATACCGAAGACAGCATTGTCATCGCTGCTACGGTCGAAGAAATCGCAGGGGTTCTGATTGCCCATGTCGATGGCGTGACCTTGCAGGAGATCATCGATTTGATGAACTCCGAGGCCGCCTCGGCCCCGCAGGTGCCCGCCGTTCCATTGGTTCCTTTCCTGGAAGGTCTGCAAAATGCCGGAATAAAGCTAGGCGTTGCGACGAACGACAGTGAACATCCCGCTTTGCAGCATCTCGAATCTGTCGGGATAAGGGGGCATTTCGATTTCGTCGCCGGGTATGATAGTGGTCACGGGTTCAAGCCGGGACCGGGCCAGTTGCTGGCGTTTGCCGCGCATATCGGGGTCGAGCCATCTCGTATCGCGATGGTCGGCGACAGCCTTCATGACTTGCAGGCCGGGCGTGCGGCGGGGATGACCACGATCGGTGTTTTGACCGGTTTGGCCGAGGCCGATGCATTGGCACCGATGGCGGATGTGATTTTGCCGGATATCGGACATATTCCCAAATGGTTGGCCAAAATTTGATTTTCAAATCCGGGATTCGGCAAAACGGAATGAAAAACCGACATATTCTGTCGCAGACGGAGCGGCCATAGGCGTCTCTTCGGGGCTTGCTTGACGAAAGCAAGAACAGGAGGCACCGATGGCCGAGACCAAGACACGCAAGCGCCGCGGAGGAGGGCGTGCAGGGGCGGCTGCGCGCAGGGGCAGTGCAGCGATTGACCAGATGCCCTGGGACCCGCCGGTCAATATCGATCGACCCACAGAACCTTTGGATCAGGCCGGAATCGAAGCGATCCATGAAGGGGCGATGCGCATCCTCGAAGAGATCGGGATCGAGTTTTACAACGAAGAGGCAATAGGCATCCTGCGCGAAGCCGGTTGCACCATCGACGGCGACAATGTCCGTATGGGCCGCGACTTTGTCATGGAGATGCTTGCCAAGGCTCCCAGCCAGTTTTCAATCACCCCTCGCAATCTGGATCGCAAGATCGAAATTGGCGGGAAGAACATCCTGTTCGGCAACGTCTCTTCCCCGCCGAACTACTGGGACATGGAGATCGGGAAAAAAGTGCCGGGCAATCGCGAGATGTGCCGGAATCTTCTGAAGCTGACCCAGTACTTCAACTGTATCCATTTCGCCGGCGGATACCCGGTCGAGCCGGTCGATATCCACGCCAGCGTCCGCCATCTGGACGTGCTGTACGACAAGCTGACCCTGACTGACAAGGCGATGCACGCCTATTCGCTGGGCAAGGAACGTGTCGAAGATGTCATGGAAATGGTGCGCATTGCAGGCGGCTTGAGCCACGAAGAGTTCGAAGCCGCGCCGCGCATGTACACCAATATCAACTCAACCTCGCCGCTGAAACACGATCACCCGATGATAGACGGATGCTTGCGCCTGGCGCGGCGGGGACAAGCGATTGTAGTCACACCCTTTACGCTGGCCGGGGCCATGGCACCCGTAACTATGGCAGGCGCAGTGGCGCAGTCCCTGGCCGAGGCGCTATGTGCTATTGCGCTGTTCCAATATGTGCGCCCAGGTATCCCTTGTGTGATCGGTACCTTCACGTCGAACGTGGATATGAAATCCGGTGCGCCCGCCTTTGGAACGCCGGAATACATGCGTTCGACCCAGATGACCGGCCAGATGGCGCGGTTCTATGGTTTGCCCATGCGGTCTTCGGGTGTTTGCGCGGCAAATGTGCCGGACGGGCAGTCGGTGTGGGAGACTTCGAATTCTCTTTGGGCAGCCGTGCAATCGGGCACCAATATGGTTTACCACGCAGCCGGTTGGCTTGAGGGCGGTCTGATCGCCAGCCCGGAAAAGTTCATCATGGACTGCGAAATCCTACAGCAAATTCAACGCTATATGAACCCCGAGTTGACCGCCACAGGGCCGGACGAGATTGCACTGGATGCGATCAGGTCGGTCGGTAATGACGGTCATTTCTTTGGTATTCAGCATACCCAGGATCGCTATACCACGGCGTTCTATCAACCCTTCCTGAGTGACTGGAAAAACTATGAAGGATGGGAGGCCGCTGGCGGTATCTGGACGGCAGAACGCGCGCATCACATGTTCAAGGAGATCATCTCAAGCTTTGAGCCCCCCCCGATGGATGAAGGTATTCGCGAGGAACTGGCCGCATTTGTCGAACGTCGCAAATCGGAAGGCGGCGCGCCCACTGATTTCTGACCGGACAGGTGATATCGAACTGATACTCGGTTGCATTCGCTACAACTCAGGGTGGATTTTGGCTATTTGTTAAGGTTTTTCGGGCCACAGTGCAAAGAACACCAATCTGGGGCATCTCATGCATGGTCTGATCAATCGGGCGATACAGTCCTTTGTCTGTGCGACCTACGGGCGATCCTGCTGGTTGCGCGTGACCGAAGCTGCAAGGCTGGGGTTTGTCGAGTTTGAAGCCATGCTCGTCTATGACGATGACATGACGTCCCAGGTAATGGAGGCGCTGAGTGCCGACCTTGATCGGCCGCAAGCCGAAGTTTTTGAGGACCTGGGGACGTATCTCGTGTCGCACCCGAATATGGAAGGATTGCGACGTCTTCTCAGGTTTGGCGGCGTCAGCTACGTGGAATTTCTTCATTCGCTCGACGATCTGGCGGATCGTGTGCGGCTGGCCGTGTCTGATTTGACCCTGCCAGCCGTGGAATTGAGAGAGCTGTCAGCCACGGAATATCAGCTGAGTTGCTTCCGGGGCATGCCGGGGTATTCCAATGTCATGGTTGGGGTCCTGCGCGCAATGGCGGATGACTATGGTGCGCTGGTGATGCTGTCACACGAGGGGCAGCAGCAAGGTAGTGACGTCATTTCCATCATGTTGGTTGAAAGCGCTTTTGCTGAGGGGCGGCATTTTGATCTGGGGGCTCGGAACGGATGACAGATACCCAAGAACTGGCTGGTCTTCTGGAAACGCTTTGCCCGATGTTCCTGTTGGTGGACCAAAACGGGCATATTCAGCAAGCGGGTCCGACCTTGCAAAAGTTGCGACCTGAATTGCCGCTGGTGGGGCAGGGTTTTCTGGATGTGTTTGAACTGATCCGTCCCAGAACGATCACAACCGCCCCCGCCTTGATGTCAATGGCGGGGGCGAAGTTGCACCTGAGGTTTCATGATGAACCCCGCACAACCCTCAAAGGGTTGGTCGCTCCTTTGCCGCATTCCGGCGGCGCGGTCATCAATCTGTCATTTGGTATTTCAATATTGGATGCGGTGCGGGACTATGCGCTGACAAGTGCAGATTTCTCGGGCACGGATCTCGCGATTGAGCTGTTGTATCTGGTCGAAGCCAAGTCCGCCGCGATGGAGGCATCCCGCTCTCTCAACCTTCGGCTACAGGGGGCGATGCTGGCAGCCGAAGAGCAGGCCTATACCGACACTTTGACCGGATTGAAGAACCGCAGAGCAATGGACCACTTGCTCGAGCATTTGGTTTCGGGAAATTCCACCTTCGCGCTAATGCATCTGGATTTGGACTTTTTCAAAGCCGTGAATGACAAGCTGGGTCATGCGGCTGGTGACTTCGTCTTAAAGGAGGCCGCCCGCATCATGCAGGAGGAGACACGAAACAATGATACTGTTGCCCGGGTTGGCGGGGATGAGTTTGTAATTGTTTTTAAAGACCTGACACGCGAAGATACCCTGTTCTCCATTGCAGGGCGTCTGATTTCAAGGTTGAACGAACCGATGTTGTTCCAGAATCAGCTCTGTACCATCTCGGTCAGTATTGGCACTGCCTTGTCCACGCAATTCAAAAGCCCCAACGCCGCCGACATTCTTCACGCAGCGGACTTGGCCCTTTATCAGGCCAAACGCGATGGCCGGTCTTGCCATCGCCTGTATTCAACGTTGAGCAAGGCGCAAACCTGAATTCGCCCAGAGAACAGGATGGGGATCGTATCGGGGCTTCAGGCAGATTCGAATGCCTCTGTCAGCTTTTTTGCGATCTGGGTCCGGATCGGAGGCAACTCTCCCACCACAGGCAGTACGACGCCAGAGAACCCTGCACGATCCAGCTCTTGCGGTACATCTTCCTGAACATGTCCTCCGGTACAGGCAAAGAACGGAAGGCACAGCGCCTGATCTCCGGTACCGTTTGCCGCGTCAGAAATGAATGGTGGCTCTTCGACGAAACCGACGCAAACAGATTTGAAAGCAACCAAACCTCTAAGCTGTTCTGCAAACTGCAACGCTACGGTCGATGGGTTCCGACTGCGACCGGAACCATGCGCCGCAATGACCAGATCTGTGGACTGAGCGGCCCAGTGTTTGTCAGACAATTCCGTTCGCAGGGCCTCTGCGGTCAGGGCCGGCAGTTCTGGGTCGATTCCCAGCGGGTCTAAAACCTGCGTCGGATGATCCCCAAGCCGTTTGGGTAAAGCGCTGGTGACAAACCACCCTTTTGCCATGAAAAGTGGGTAGATGACCGGGTTCTCTGGCACGCGGTCCAGCTTCGCCTCCAACGCGCCCGGTGCAGCCAGAGTGGCCGAATGGACAACCACTTTCTCTGTCAGCGCGTTGACCTTTGCGGCGAATGTCGCAAGTGCAGCTTCGGCCGGTTCCGGGTCTGATGGTTGGCCATGAGCGACGATAATAGCATGTGACATTCGGATCTCCTGCTGCGTTGTGCGATAGGTGTTTCACGTCGACCTGAAGTCAACACCACAGTTAGCCCAGAAGTGTCAGCCATAGCCAGACAGTCAGAATAGACGAGGCTGTACTAATAAGTACGGCGGACGCTGCTACCCGTTTTGCGCGACCGTACATATTGGCGAAGATATAGGCGTTGAAACCCGGAGCCATGGCGGCATTCAAAACGCCCGACCGAAACAGGTCCTGCGGCAGGCCCACGGATTTGCCGAACATCCACACCAGACTGGGGTGCAGCATCAACGAGATACAGCAAACAAATGCGATGGTGCGCAGGTCGCCTTCAGGCTTGTATTTGACCAGCACACCGCCCAAGGCAAACAACGCCCCGGGCAGGGCAGCGCGTGTGATCAACCCCAGTGCTTCGTCGACCACGGCAGGGATCGCCAGGCCAGACAGGTTGACCAGAAACCCAAGGGCGATACCAAGGATCAGTGCGTTCTTGAACATTGCAGACAATACAGACCGTGCCATACGCATGCCTCCATGACCGCGATTTCGCGCGACCTCCATCACCGTGATCCCAACGCCGTAACAAAACGGAGAATGGAAGGCGATGATCGCATAGTTGCCAGTCAGGTTCTCGGGCCCATATGCGCGTTCGGTAATCGGCAAGCCCAAGAGGACAGAGTTCGAGAACAGGCAACAAAACCCTATGGCGACGCAATCTTCCCAATCGCGACCGAAAATTATGCGCGCGCCGAACAGACCTGCGGTGAAACATAAAGCAGCGGCGGAATAGAAGCTGGCCAAAAGCCGGGGATCGAAACTGGCGCTGAGGTCCAGATGCGCGATGGCCAGGAACAAAAGGCATGGAATCGCAAAGCCTTGGGTGAACTTCATCAGCCCATCGACATGCGTTTCTTTGAAGTATCCTGTGCGGGTTGCAGTATACCCGGCTCCGATTACAAGGAAAACCGGAAGAATGACATCGATCAGGCTTTGCAGCATATGACCCCCGTGCGACGGGCCTGCAGCGATATCATGCGGGGGGCGGGCAGCGGCCTACTGCGACTGATGGATCACCATACCGTCGAAGGCGGGGGTGATGTGATCGGGGGTTTCGGCGTCGACGGTCGCATAGTCGAGGTCGATATGCATGTTGGTCAATACCGCGCGCTTCGGTTGCAACTTTTCGATCCACCCGAGCGTCTTTTCCAGATGCGCATGCGTCGGATGAGGTGAGCGGCGCAGGGCGTCAATGACAAGGCAGTCCAGACCTTTCATTTCGGGCCAGGCGTCGTCGTAAATCTCGGCAACATCCGGCAGATAGGCGAGTTGCCCAATGCGGAATCCAAGGGAATCGATCGAACCGTGATTCACCTTGAAAGGGCGAAACGGAATCGGGCCACCGGGACCGTCGATTTCAAATGGACCGTCGATAGACTTAAGCTCGAGGATCGGAGGATAGGGGGAGTCTTCCGGCTGAATGAACGCATATCCAAACCGCCCCAACAAAGCGTTCTGGGTGTCGCCATCCGCCCACACAGGAACACGGGTTTTCATGTTGAACACGATCATGCGCAAATCATCGATTCCATGCACATGGTCTGCGTGGGAATGCGTATAGACGACCCCGTCCAATCGCCCTGTACCTGTTTCAAGCAACTGGCTGCGCATATCAGGCGTGGTGTCGATCAGAACCGAAGTCGTGCCATCTGGCCCGTCGCGTTCGACCAGCATCGAACAGCGGCGCCGGACATTCTTGGGGTTCGCAGGGTCACAATCACCCCACTGACCGCCCAATCGCGGCACGCCGCCAGAGGATCCGCAACCCAAAATTGTAAATCGCAATCCAGTCATGCAGCGGCCTTGTACAATGCTGCTTTGGTGAACAGCCGGTCGAAGTTTGCCTGCGTCTGGTCAGCAAAAGCGGCATAGTCCATGCCAAAGACTTCGGCCCCCTTACGCGCTGTGTGCGCGGTATAGGCCGGTTCGTTGCGCTTGCCACGGTACGGCGGTGGAGCCAGATAGGGGGCGTCGGTTTCCACCAAAACGCGATCCACCGGGGCGCTTGCGAAAATGTCCCGTAATTCCTGGCTCTTGGGGAAGGCGGCTATGCCGGACATGGACAGGTAAAAACCTAAATCCAAGGCGGCCTTGGCCAGTTCAGCTGAGGATGAGAAGCAGTGCATCACGCAGGAATACGGCGCGTTGCGATATTCTTCGGCCAGAATGCTGGCCATATCTTCATCAGCTGCACGGGCGTGAATGATCAGAGGTAACCCGGTGCGCTGGGCTGCTTCGATATGGATGCGCAAGGACTGTTTCTGAACTTCCGCGCTATCGGCGGTATAGTGATAGTCCAAGCCGGTTTCACCGATACCGACTAATTTCGGATGCTGTGCCAGGGCGACCAGATCTTCGACCGAGACCAATGGCTCGTCCGCGACGCTCATCGGGTGTGTGCCGGCGGCATAGAAGACCGGCGCGTGGGCTTCGGCAATCGCACGGACAGCGGGTTCGTTGCGCAGCTTGGTGCAAATCGTCACCATGCGGGTCACGCCAGCCTGGGCAGCGCGCGTGATGATGTCGTCCAACTGGCCGTCGAAATCCGGGAAGTCCAGATGGCAATGGCTGTCAGTAATCTGGGGGGTGTCGCTCATCTGTTCTGACCGGCGGTTTCCTGTATCTTGAACACCGTATCTAGGACCAGAGCGGCAGGGTCAAGGTTGACAGCCTGACCATGTCGCGCCCGGGCTGTGATCGTCGCGGCGACCTCGGCCCAGCGACGGGCTTGATCCGGCGATGCTGACAGACGCGCCAGTGTTTCACTCTCGTTGGGGGCGGCTTCAGGAACTGGTGGTGTGCCTGTTGCCCCGGTCAGGGCCAGCCGTGACAGAGCAACGTCGATCAATGTCAGCAAAAGTTCAAACCGGTCTGCCGCGCCGCGCTGCGCCGCCGCTTCGGCCAAAGCCAGCGCGCGCTGGCGGTCCATGCGGGGCAGGGTGCCCAGTATGGCGATCAGTTCGGCATAGATGTCCAGACCACCCAGATTGATCAAACGCACGGCGTCTCCGACTGAACCCGCAGCAAGCGCAGCAAGGTGTTCAGTCGGAGCGGGAATTTCGGTTTCCGTTTGTGAAAGGGCGGCTTGCATGTCTTGCGCGTTCAGCGGGCCGAGGCGCAGCGTGCGACAGCGCGAACGGATGGTTGGCAACAGGCGCGAGGGTTGGTGTGACACCAACAAAAGGGTGGTGCGCGCAGGCGGCTCTTCCAGCATTTTCAGCAACGCGTTGGCAGCGCTGACGTTCATTTCGTCTGCTGAATCCACGATCACGACGCGGCGGCCGCCGTCAGCAGAGGACAGGCCAAAAAACTTCCCGAGCTTGCGGATGTCATCCACGACGATCTCACTGCGCAGCCGTCCCTGATCGTTCAGCGATCTGGCTATCGCCGCCAAACCCGGCTCTGCCCCGGCCTGAATGCGATGGGCTACCGGGTGGTCAGGATCGATGTCGAGCGTCTCGGGCGGAGGCGGCGCGCCGAACAACCCGTCATCCTCTGCCGGAGGTGTAGCAAGCAGGAACCGCGCAATTCGCCAAGCCAGTGTCGCCTTGCCGACACCGCGTGGCCCTGTCAGCAGCCAACCGTGATGCAGACGGTCCGAAGTGTAGGCGGTCAGAAATGCCTGTTCAGCCGCGTCCTGGCCAAAAAGCCGAACGGTTTCGCGCGGATGTGGTGCGCCCGGCACCTGATCCGGAGAAGGGATATCGTCGCTCATCGTCTACCGCAGTACTGCCTGGACGATTTCTGTCACATCCAGCGCCACGCTGTCCATGCCCCTGTTGCCATCCACGATGTGAAACCTGTCCGGGAATTCATCGGCCAGCGCCAGAAAGCCGGCGCGCATCTTCTTTTGCAATTCCGGGCCAAAGTCCTCGAAACGTTCTTCGGTGCCTTGTCGCCCCTTGGCGCGTGCCAGGCCTGTTTCAGGGTCCATGTCGATCAGCAGCGTCATATCCGGTTCGCGCCCGATCATCAGGCTGTGCAATTGATCCACGAGATTTCGCAGGTCGCCCCGGGACAAGCCCTGGTACATACGTGTGCTGTCTGCAAAGCGGTCGCAGATCACGACCTTCCCTGCTGCCAGCGCGGGTTCGATGGTACGCTCCAGATGGTCGCGACGGGCCGCGGTGAACAGCAGAATCTCGGTTTCGGCCGACCAGCGATCCGGGTCGCCCTCCAAAACCAGGCTGCGAATTTCCTCGGCCCCCGCAGAGCCGCCGGGTTCGCGCGTCAGTACCACCTCGTGACCCTGCGCACGCAGATGTTCCGCCAGCATCCGCGCCTGGGTTGACTTGCCTGAACCGTCAATGCCTTCGAAGGTCAGAAATAACCCCGCTTTCGTCACATCGACTCCAGCGGGTTGTTGATCACGTCTTTCAATACGATACTGCCAACAGTCAGCATACGTACCAAAAAACCGCCGATCGCAACATCTTCAGCTGCCACCAGCGGTCGCCGAATTTCCGGCAGCCCTTCGGGTTTGATCACCAGTTCGGCGAGTTGCTGGCCTTTCTTGACGGGCGCATTGATCGGGCCCTCATAGACCACTTCGGCCTCGACATTCTGTGTGCCCAGAACCGGGAACAGCACGTTCAGATCACCATCGGGGACAAGCCCCACGGTCTTTTTCTCGCCCATCCATAGTTTGGCTTCGGCTATCGGCGTTTCCGCGTTGGCAACTGTCCTCTCGACAAAATTTCGAAACGACCAGTTAACCACGGCTTCAGCCTCCTCTGCCCGCTGGCCGGTGCTGTCGAGACCCGTCAGCACAAAGATCACCCGCCTGTCACCTTGTTTGGCGGACCCGACAAGGCCATAGCCCGCTTCTTGCGTGTGGCCGGTTTTCAGACCATCCGCACCGATATCAAGTCGCAGCAATGGGTTGCGGTTACGGGCATTGGACGGTGCGCGGCCATCGAACTCGAAAACCTCTTCGGCGAATAGAGGGTAGTATTCTGGAAAGTCGGAGATCAGACGATCCGCAAGAACGGCCAGATCATGAACCGACATCATATGCCCGGCGGCGGGCCAACCGTTTGAATTTGCGAAGTTCGAATTGTTCATGCCCATTTGCTTGGCCCGCTGGGTCATGTATCGCGCAAACCCCGCCTCGGTGCCATCCGGGCTGAGCGCTTCGGCGATGACGACGCAGGCATCATTGCCCGACAAAACAATAATGCCGCGCAGCAGATCCTCGACACGAACGCGATCTTGCGTGTTCAGGAACATGGTCGATCCGCCATAGCTCATCGCGTGTTCTGAAACGGGCAGAGTTTCGTCCAGCGTCAAGCGCCCGTCCCGCAACGCTTCGAACGCAACGTAAAGCGTCATGAGTTTGGACATCGACGCGGGCGGCAACGGCTGGTCGGCCTCTTTCGACAGCAGTACGGTACCGGTGGTTTGGTCGATCACATATGCCGCACGGGCAGATGTATCAAAAGCCTGGGCAGGTATCGCCAGAACGGCAAACCCGAAAGCCAGAACGGATGTTCGCATTGAGGATAGCATGTTACGCCTCCCTGAATTAGTCGGTTACCGTGAACGCGTCTTTGAAGCCAAGGTCTTTCACGTCCTTTTGAAAGGCTTTTCGCTCGGCCCGGGTTGCGGCGGGGCCAACCAACACTCGCCAAACAGTACTATTTGCTGTTTTCAATTCCCGTACAACTGTGGGCATGCCGTTCCGACGCACTTTTTGGGCGGCTGACTTGGCGTTCGCCTCGACGCTGAAGGTTCCGATCTGAACAAACGGTTTGCTCAGAGGTGTCGCCGACGTTGTGGCGGCTGCGACAGGAGTGGCTTCTGACGCATCAATTGCGGCTGCGGCCCCCTCTACCGGATCCAGTGGGGTTTCGGTGATCGCGGCGGGGTCTTTCTTTTGCCACCATTTCCGTTTGGCAGGTGGCTCAGCTGGGGGCGTGACCGGTGCATCCGACAAAGAGGGTGACACCACGGCTTCGGCGGCTTCGGCGGCTACGTCTGCGCTGTCAGTCGCCGTATCTGCCGCAGCCACGGCAGTTCCCGCGGCAGCAGCTGCGGGGGCTTTCTTCTGCCACCATTTCCGCTTGGCTGGTTTTTCGGCAGGTGTGTCGACCTGATCGTCCGTAGAAGTGGGCGTCTCGGCGTCTTCGCTTGCGGTCTCGGCGTTTTCAGCCGTTTCATCCGATGCACTTTCAGTCCCCGCTGCAACCGCAGCCGTACCAGCCGCAGCAACGGCAGGTTCCTTCTTTTGCCACCATTTTCGTTTGGCCGGTTTTTCCGGGTCTGTAGAAGCTTGAGTGTCGGAAGCTCCATCAGCAGCCGCGGCGGTGGTTTCCGCTGCCGATTCTTCTGCCTCCGGCGCATCCTCCGGCGATGGTTCTTCCAGCTTTTCCCGGCGCAGTGCGACGACGCTGACTTTTGTCGGCGCGCCCGCAAGCATTCCGAGCTCTTTCGCAGCAGCGGACGAGACCTGAAGCGCGGGTCCGGGCAGATCGCGCTCGCGCCGGAACAGGGCGCCAGTCACGGATTTGTTGTTAGAGGTGTTTCTGATCACGACACGCTCAGGTTGTGAAACGTCCGGGTGAGCAACCCAAACCCCGCCAAGGGACGGGCGGCCATCCCAAAGCCCTGCTTCGGTTGTCTGAAAAACCTCAGGGGCTTCGACATCACGCTTAGAGCTGGTGGTCACGTCGGGCAGGAGTTCTGTTTTCCCCGAATTTTCTTCCGGTTTCTCAGCCGATTCAGAAGTTGAAAAAGCCTCTTCGCATCCGGCCAGTATCGTCAAAGTCAACGCCAGATACGCCAGCCGTTTCGGCCCCGGGCGTGTCTCGATCGCTCGCTTCATCTGCTTATCCCTTGCCTGAAGGGGTTTCGTTTTCCGAACCCCGCTGCCGGTCTGCCGGTTCTGTATGCCAGCCTGTTACGGTCTTTCGAACGGATCATAACGTGGCTGAAGTGTCATGGAAAGACCGCTGCACAGGCTTCGGCAAGATTTCCCGATTTCGGCTTGCCTCTGGTCGAACTTCGCCTTAGACCCTGCTGTCGACGGGGAGGTGGCAGAGTGGTCGAATGCGGCGGTCTTGAAAACCGTTGAACGTGAGAGCGTTCCGTGGGTTCGAATCCCACTCTCCCCGCCACTTATCAACAGCTTACAGGAATGCCACCCGATTTTCCGGGCCGTGCGTGTAACGCGGTCGTGTAACAAACCGATACTTTGCATCCTATTCCGCAGCCTTCCCCAGATTGGAGCCGGTCAGCGTCGTCGGAGCGATCATTCAGCGATCAGGAATCGTCTGGAACGGGACCGTACTTTCGCAGCCGATGGGCCGACCAAACGAAGCGCGGACAAACCGTCGTTGGTGTTTTGGACACCAACGATGGCTTGATGCAATTCGTAACGTCAGGATCTGTCCAAGACAGCAATCCAGAGCCAATCAGCGTCCAGACACCAAAAAACGTCAAGCAGCTTGCGTTTGGCCTTGCGTCATCCAAAGGAGCCCAAAGAGAAGTAACACAGCAGAAATAGCGGGTGCGATTGTACGCACAGAGTTGCAGAAGGTCCATCGCGGGACATAGACCTGCAACCAGTAATCGCGGGTGGTGTCCGAAGACATTTCCATGCCCGCAAGGGCCTCGTCCATCGGGACGTTGAAAAAGACAGTGACGCCGAAACAGCCATCCAGATAGCACAAACCGGCAAGCATGATCAGCGTTCCGGCAGGGCCGCTCAGAGCAATAGCTCCGTAACCTGCAACGACCAATGACACTACTGGCATTCCAAGAAACAGCGTCATGAAGACCCAGTGAAAGAATTTTCGGTTGATCACCTGCATTGTCTCAACGCCGCCATGGCCGCTGGTCATTCCAGGGGCACGCATGATGAAGTCGGAAAACGCGAGAAAGACGCCGCCGAGAAAGGCATAGGCGAGAATGGCGCATTGGATCAGAAGCACGAAGACGGTGGTCAAGTCACTTACTCGTTTTGGGAACTTGGGCAGGTGATGTTTGTCACCCGCCCGATTGCGAGGTTGGCTTAGGCCGCATTCTGCCAGGCCCCGGCGATCATTGCGGTTTGTGCAAACTCCGCGAAGTCCCGTGGCTTGCGGCCCATGGCGCGCTCGACCCCATCGGCCGTATTGGCGTTTCGCCCATCTAGGGTTTCCCGGGCGATTGCGGTGAAAACGCCTGCCACGAAGGTGTCGCCAGAGGCGGCGACATTTGTGTGGAAGTCCTCAAAGCTGATTGGGATGTGCTGGATCGGGCGATCCAAGGTGGTGGTCAAAACCTGGGCCATCTCGGCAAAGCTCATCAGGCGCGGGCCGGTCACCTCGTACCGTTCGCCCAAGTGTCCGTCTTCGGTCAGTGCCGCAACGACCACATCAGCGATATCATCGATGTCGATGATCGGCTCCGCGATATCGCCGCCGGGCATGGGAAGAACCCCGCCAAGGATCGGGTCGCGGAGGTAGCCTTCGGAGAAGTTCTGCGCAAACCACGCCGAGCGCACGATGGTAAACCCGATGCCGGAGTTGCGGATCACCTCTTCTCCCATGCTCGCGAAGTGCTCGCCCCGGCCGGACAAGAGCACGATGTGCTGCAAGCCGGTGTCCAAAGCGACCTTTGCAAAAGCCTCCAACTTTTCGATGGCGCCGGGGAAGGCCAGGTCAGGGAAATAGGTGACATAGGCTTTGGTGACACCGGTCAGGATCGGTGCCCAGGTGCTTTGGTCTTCCCAATCAAAAGGGGTCTCAGAGCGCCGCGCGCCGAGTCTGACGGACACGCCTTTGGCTTCAAGTTTTTGCTGCGACGCGCGATCCGGTTTTACCAGTGGCACCAATGACGAGGATAGGTTGATTTGACATAGTTTCCTCCTGTGGTGAGCCGCAGGCCCACCTTGTTTTTGAGTTTCAACGAGTATTGTTGTGGTGGCCGCGGCCCTTAAAGAAGGAGGGTCGCCGCCCATCCTATCGCGATCAGGCGGAATAGCGATGAGAAGTAGATGAGGTAGAATTGAATTTGAATGCCGTGACGCGGGTACCGGCTGCTGGGGCGTGTGAAGAACGGTGCATCGCTACGCACTCTCACGGACTTGGCCGACGAGGATCGACCAGTCCATGCCCAACGCGCCATAGACGTCACCGGCCTGATTGCTCGCATTGTCCGCGAGGATCTCGATCATCAGGCTGGCACCATCCGCGACAACCACGCCGGCTTGGGTCAGACGAACAAGTGCGGTTTCGCGTTTTGTCATGTTGAAAGTCCCGCTGGCATCCACGGCGACATAGGCTTCGAATCCCTCGCGCACGGCCCGCATCGCAGGAAACGCGGCGCAGACTTCGAGGGAGAGGCCCGCAAAGATCAGCTTGCTTCGACCCGTCGCGCGAATGGCCTCGTCGACCCGTGGGTCATCCCACGCATTGACCGTTGTCCGGTCGATGAAGGTCTGATCGGGCAATGCCTCCTGCAGCTCCGGAATGGCAGGCCCCCAGAGTGTCTGTGACGAAGTAGTGGTTGTGACAATCGGTAGGCCGAGCGCCGTTGCAGCCTTGGCCAGCCCAACGATGTTGTGTTTCAGATCGGCGATCGAATAGTCGCGGATTCCCGTCATCAGGCCGACCTGATTGTCGACAAATACAACAGCGGCATTGTCACGGGTAAGCGGTTCTGGATTGTGCGAATGGGTCATGGTCTTCTCCCTTCTGGATAGGTCCTCAGTTGAGTTGATTTCACTCAATGGATCCGAGGCGACCGGAACGATAGGCCGCCTCGACTGCGTCAAGCTCTGCCGCATTGCCCATGGCATACGGGCCTCTTTGGACAAAGGCTTGGCGAAGGGGTTGGCCCCGGAAAAGGACGACATGCGCCCCGTCTTCTGAGGAAAATGAGATGTCCGTGGCATCGGTGAATGCGATGGCTTTACCGGGTTGCAGATCGGCAGACCCTGCGTTCCACGTCACGTAAGAGGTGCCCTTGATGGCGAGGATCCAAACGTGGTGGTCCTTGTCGCCCGTATGCGTAAACTGCCCACCGGCCTTTATGTCGATATCAAGCAGCGTCAGCGGGATATCCGGCGCTTTCGCACCTGCGATACCGTCTGTTTCCCCCAGAACAAGCCGCGCGGTGGCGTGATCACCCGTCAGCTTTGGAATATCCGCAGCCGTTACATGAAACGCCGCCGGGGCGTCATGCCGGTTGCTCTGCGGCAAGTTCACGAATACCTGCAAGGCATGTGTCCGCGCACCGGGGCGGGTCGCTTCATTATGGATGGCCCCACACGCGGCCTTAAACCAATAGAGATCACCTGGCGCCAGATCGAGGTCATTGCCAAGAGAGTCCCGATTGTGAAACGCGCCTATGCTGTCCTCGAACATGACCGTCACGGCGGACAGTCCGGCATGGGCATGTGTCCCGAAGGTGGGCTGCGTCATGACGAAGTGATCCACCATAATCAGCGGGTCCATCAGTCCCCGGAAGTCTGCGTGCTGATAGCTTTGGGCCTGAAAGCCGTCATCGATAGTGAGTGTACGACCGTCACTCTGCGCATGGGTTTCGCAGGGGACGCCTGCGAGCTTGTCAATGTGTTGCGTGTCCATGTCAGTCTCTCGCGTTGTGTCGCATTGATAATATGAGCAAGACAATTGAACGAAAATTGGCCAATATTAGAACATATCGTTCTATAGATGGGACAATGAGAGGGCTCAGGATGGATCTCAACGACGCTTTCTATTTCGTTCAGGTTGTTGAAAAGGGCGGTTTTTCCGCCGCGGCGCGGTCGCTGAACGTCCCGAAGTCGCGTCTCAGCCGCCGTGTGCGTCAACTTGAGGATGACCTTTGCGCGCGCCTGTTGCAGCGCACATCGCGCATCGTCACGACAACAGAGGTTGGCGAGGAATTCTATCGCCACGCCCAAGACGCCTTGGCGCGGTTCGAGAACGCCGAAACCGCTGTTCGGCGCAAAACCAACACCATCGAAGGCACCGTCACGGTGTCCTGTTCCGTAGGCATGGCGCAGTTTGGGCTTGATCAGATCTTGCCTCGGTTCTTGCAGGACAATCCGGGCGTGACGGTGGTGCAGCGGGCGTCAAATCAGATGGAGGATTTGATCAAGGGCGGGATCGACGTCGCAATCCGGGGGCATATGGACACGCTGCCGGACTCCAGCCTGATCCAGATGCGACTGGCGCGTTTGGAATGGCACCTGTTCTGCTCGCCTGAGTATCATGACACTTTGGATCACACTGAAGATCCGGTCGCGCTGGCCAATCGCCCGGCTCTGGTTCTGGGCCGCCCCGGAGCAACGCATCAATGGTTGCTCACGAGTAGTGATGGGCAAATCGCATCGGTCCCCTGCCAAGTGCGTTTTGCGAGCGATGATATGTCGACGCTCAAAAACGCCGCAGCTTTGTCCCTGGGGCTTGTCGCCCTGCCAGCCTACGTTTGTCGAGCGGAGGTGGAAGCCGGATCGCTCGTGCGCGTCTTGACGGCTTGGACAGCGGGCTTGCCGCAGATCAGCCTTTTGATGCCATCGCGCCAGGGATTGCTGCCGGCGTTTGAAGCGTTCCTTGATTGCTTGAAGCAAGAAATGCCAGCTGTTTTGGCTGGCGATGAGGACTTCGCAAGTGGATAGAGAGGCTGTGACGATCAACTGCGTATGAGACCAACTCAAGACTGATCTGAGACCGTAACGAATGTCCGGCTGTGCTGCACGTCAATTCAATGACAGCAGGCCGCCTCTCCGCACCGGCTTCGCAAAACTCAACAGCAAATCACAGTCTATTGCGCACAGGTCGGTCAGCTGGCTACCAAAAGTTCTGCTACAGATTTGGCTTCGTGCGCAGCGCCTTGCGAATGTGACATCGCCGCAATGACAATGGCGCCTTCCTTCAACAAAAGGAATTGCCGAGCCATAGCATGCAGCAATTTTCACTCTGCGTGCGCGCGCAGCACGAATTAGCAATGGCAGGGTTGGAATACTTTTTTGTTCCGCCGCGCAAACCACGAGTGGCCTGTTCCGGAGACAGCGCCGTGCGCCGCACCGCTCATGAACGGATAAGATGCGGACGCTTCAAAGCTTCTCTGGTGCCGACATCGCGTCATGGCTTCAAGGTTATGAGAAATCCTGCATCGAAATC
The DNA here is from genome assembly GCF_059609825.1 of Ruegeria sp. YTSB088. Lineage (NCBI taxonomy): Bacteria > Pseudomonadati > Pseudomonadota > Alphaproteobacteria > Rhodobacterales > Roseobacteraceae > Ruegeria > Ruegeria sp. YTSB088. Next base: position 85,269 of record NZ_JBXWMM010000002.1, read on the forward strand.
CAGTCGACACAAAGATATGGCACGCGCGGGTATAGTATCAACTGGCACAGGAATATGGTTAGCAATCGGGATTTACTGGCGGACCTGGATCCAATTATCTAAAAGCCCACGCTGATGATTGACGGCGAGCAGGACATGATCCCGAAGCCCGAAAAACTCGCTGAATTTGTGTCCGTTGTGGATGTTGCTAGCTTTGATTGCGGTCACTGAATTCAACAGGAAATACCGGAGGAGACGGCCAGCGTGATTTTGGAGTGGTTAGCGGGGCAGGATGCAGGATAGAGCGGTCACTGCCGCATTCTACCTAAAGCCGGAATTCGCAAAATTAGTATTGAAGTCTCCCTCCTGTCCGCGCAACCCAGTTGGCTCCCGCTAGTAGGACGAGCAAGACGGCGACAGTGGTCGTGCCGGACTTCGCAACAGTTGCCGCGCTGGTCGCATGGATCAGATGATCGGGCAAATTTGGCCAACTCAGGATCATAGCTGCGACACCAAGATTTTCAACGTAGTCAAGAATGGCAGCGCCTACCGAAGCCCACACGCCAACCCGGGCCAGTTTGCATTCGGGCAGATCCCGCCTGAACCAGTAAATTGCAAAGATCAAAGTCAGTGCGAGCAGGGCTGGATAGACCGTATCCAGTGGGACTTGTCGGGTCAGATAATACACACGGCCTTCCTCACCTAACACCTCAAGGAGCACGGCAGCTTCCTGCGGGCCGTAGCCTAAAGGGCGCATATCAAAGGGTGTCAAAGTCGAAACCGCTTCGAGATGGGCGAGCGTTATGTTGATCATAAGCAGGTAAATTGTCACCCCTGCTGCCCCAAAACCAAATGTCGCCAAACCGTAGTATCGCGCCCAAATTCCTGTCGTCATTTTCCAAACTCCTTATGATGTGCAACACATGATCCCGGACGACGCGATGCGCATTATCATTTGATAAGGGTTTCTGAGAATGGACTTGCGGACCTTTCTTTTGCAGTCACCTGACCTGTCGGAACGGGTTAGCAGTGAGCAGTTCGCTTCAGAATGGTCGACCAGACGCATAGAAAAGGGGAGGCAAATCATTCGGCAGGAAGAACTCGAAACCAATGAGTTCATCGTGCTTGAGGGCTGTTTTGCCAGCCGTATCTATGACTCTGATGGTCTTGAGGTTTGTGTAGGGCTTTATGTTGGCCCCAGTGTCCTGACGCCAAATATTGCGCGCACGCGGGATCGTGTGTCGCTTGTCGAAGTTGAAGCGATAACCGATGCTACGATTGCGCTGATGGACAGGGCTAGGCTTTCAGACCTGATGCTTGCCTCGGAACCTGTCCGCAACTGGGCCAACGGTGTTCTGCGTAATGAGCTAGGCCAGAAGGTTGATCGGGAGTGGTGCCTTGCAGCACTCGGCGGGTCTGATCGTCTGGTCTGGTTTCGGGAAAAGTTCCCCGGCTATGAACAAATTTTTGCGCATTCTCTGATCGCGTCATTTCTCGGCATATCGCCTGTCACACTGAGCCGGTTGCGCGGCCAAGAGCGGCACCGATGAGTACATTTCCGATAACCTGGCTGGTGAGTGTTCTTATGACCATTGCGGCCTATGTGCTTGCATGGAACACGCGCGTTCCTGTCCATTCCAGAGTATTCCTCTGTGCCTTTCTGCTGTGTCTGGTTTTTGTCACTGTTTTGCTGGGGATGCGGGTCTCTTTAGACTGGCTCTGGCCGGCCCGCGTTCAGCCATATGTCGCTATTCTGTCGGCGCCTTCAGCCTATCTGGGATTTGCCGCGCTGACTTTGGATAACGGCCCGCGTTGGAACGGTATGTTGGCACGCAATGGAGGGCTTATCGCTGTCGCCATGGCTGGAGTGGCTGCACCCCTACCGATTTCTGCTGATGTGTTCATCCTCGCCGTCAACTGCATCTACATCGTGCGCCTGACAGGATTGCTAAGCTACGGACCAGATGATTTCCTTTCGGTGCCGCCTCATACAACGGGCCTGTGGCGCACGGCGATATACGCAACGATTGTGCTAGTCGGTCTGATGATTGTCGCTGATGGCTTGGTCTTTGCAATCAGTTTGGTGGCAAGTGATCCGCAACTTGTAACGCCTCTGACCGGGGTTTCGGGTCTGTTTGCGGGGTTCGTCTTTGTCGTGGCATTGATCGGCGTGCCGCTGATCTTACGCGTCTCACACCAAGATACCCCCGACCGCGCGGCACCGTCTGACGCGGATCAAGCGTTGATGCGGACCCTCAATGAGATCATGAACGATAAACAGCTATTTCGCGACAGCAACCTCACACTGTCGCGGCTCGCAAAACGCCTCTCGGTCCCGGCCCGTGATCTGTCTGGTGCGATAAACCGCGTCACCGAACAGAACTTTTCGCGTTTCATCAATGGCTACCGTGTCGCCTATGCGCAAGACGCCCTGTTGGAAACCGATCTACCGGTAACGGAGGTCATGTTCGAGGCCGGTTTCCTGTCAAAGTCGAGCTTCAACACTGAGTTTCGACGCGTGACAGGGCTGACGCCCTCGCAATTCAGGAGCAAGGGCGCGGACGGATAATCCGCCTGCGCCCTCTTCGCCTGGCTAAATACTCTGGCAGGAAACCTGCTTTGCCTGTACCCCAAAAATATCTCCAAGGATATTGCGGCCCGGATTGATGACAAAGCCAAACCCGGCGTCCAGTCCCGATTGCAGCACAATGTCCGCATCAGAGCCGATCTGGTCGCTGACACTGTACATGTCGCTCACAACATCCCGGCCTTTTGCTATTGATCTGGCAACCTGCCTGCTTTTGATGACAAAATGGATTGGATCGACCAGATGACCACTTATTGACTGGCCATCGAGATCGCCTGCGACAAACCGGACGGGGATGTTCAGGCAAAGCCCTGGCTGATCCGTGCGCAGGATTGCTTTCCCGCTGCCTGCGATGCCACGTAGCGCAAGAAGGTTCACTTCGCGTGGCCGTTCGACCAACAGAAAGCCGAAAGCACCAACGGGGATGTCATGTCCGGCGCTGGTGGACACTTGGTGTCGCGTGGCGATGGCATCTGTATTGGGCGCGGCATCGGCCAGCGCGGCACTTGCAAGGGCGCCCGTAAGAACAACTGCTAAGCGCAGCTTAAGAGATATTTGGTTCAACATTGTCGTATCCTTTGATGAGTTTCGCATGAGCCACAGTTGCGGCCATGATGCTCATCAGCACCGGTTTTGGCAGGGGGTTCGCCCGAAGACATGATTCAGAACGTTCGAAATCGCGATTCAAGACGAGGAAACTGGAATGCGGACTTCTGCTTCGTTCCAGAACTGGGTCTTAACCTCGTAAGCTTCGCTGGATCCTGTCCGAACGGCCGTTTCTTCCGCTGCGCAGCGGCAAGGGGTTTTTCGCTCTTGCCACATTTTCCGCGCTGCGCGCGCTCGCAGCGTAAAGCCACAATGACCGGGTTGGGCTCGAAGCAGCCGTTCGCTGCAATCGGTGTAAACGACTGCTCTGCGGACGAAGCGGACTTGTGCGCATGTCGCTATTGCTGACGCAGAAACTGCTCGCTGGCGCGGCATAGTTCTTGCTGTGAAGCAGCATGTGTCGTCAGAGCGGTCATTGATAACCAGTCTGCAGGGCGAAATTCACTCCACCATTTCGCCGCAGCCGGGGCGAATAAACGAGGAGCAGACTTTGCAGCCACTGCTCGTGCAGCAATTGTTCGCAAGCGCAGCAAGACTGTTGTGCTGATGAGGCGCGTTTCAATATTGCGGACCTTCATCATCAAAGGCGGTGTTTTCACGCTTTCACGATATGAAGCCATTGGGCGGCGTAACCGAGGAGTTCCGCAGAATTCTTGTCGCTGATCGACATCGGGTTGACTTCGGCCAGTGGTGGGGTGGTTGCACCATCTACAAGGAGAGCGGCACCGGCACTTGTCCCCGTGGAACCGAGTGATCGACGCACATCCGAACCCGTCACAATTCTAAGTATGTCAAGATAAGTTTGATTTCCCGCGAAAGGGCCTTCGACGATGATACTTCCTTCGTGCCCAATGCTGGACAGGCATTCAGCGGTCACAAGCGCCAGATAAAGTGCCACTGCCGCACCGCGCTTGCCAGTTCCAATTTCAGGCTCGGCGCCAATCCATCGAGCGTTTTGACCCTTGAAGGGCCCGGTTTCCGGCACAACGGCAGGCATCAGCATAATCTGGTTAGAAACGATATGTTCCAGATCCTGTGGAGTTGGGCTGGGGGAGTCTCCTCCGGTTGCAACATCATGCTCCCGTCCCCCCATGAAACGCGCTGAAGGCGCTGGACGTCCGAGGGCCGTCACATTGATCAGGGTGTCGAGATCTGGATCGAGCGTGGCATTTTTCCCGCCAATGGACATCGCTACCACCCAGGTTCCAGTCGACACAACGCTGTAAGGAGGCGTTTCAGCCAGGATATATGGCAGAAGCGACGCGTTGGAATCGTGGATGCCGCAATAGACCGGGGTTGCGGGCGGCAAGCCCGTTACATCGACAATATGCGGCAGGATTGGCCCGAGGAGATCGGAAGGCTTACGCACAGGGGCCATCTTTTCGGTGATACCGAGCGCCGCGACCAACGACGAGAATGCACCCTCGGCCGGGTTCCAAAGATCGGTGTGGCATCCAAGCGAGGTTGCATCTGTAGCCTTTACACCGGTCAGCCGAGCGCCCCAGAATTGCGGGTAGGTGACGATCTGGTGTGTCCGGTCCTTCAACTCCGGGTCCATTTGAAACTGCCAGTACAATTGCGCGCCAATGTTCAGACCGCCCGCCAGTTTAGGAGACCCGGTATCCGCAAAGGGCGGGCGAATGGCGTCGTAGTCGCCCGCCAGTTCATCCGGACCGGAAAACTCGTAATCCAGGATCGGAGCGGCCAAGTTTCCGTTGCTATCGAGAAGGGCAGCACAAGCGCCGTGGGTTGTAACGGAAATAGCGTCGATGCCATGCGCGGCGTGAAAGTCGCGCAGCCCCTCCAGCAGAAACGCCCAATGCCCCTCCACATCGAAATGCGGCCAGGGCGGGCCAGGCAGGACGGTATTGGGGCGTGTAATGACAGCGACTTCAGCCAGCGTTTCGCGGTCGACCAGCACAAGTTTTGCGTTGGTTTTGCCGATGTCTATAACCGCGACGTGGTCTGTCATGGCATATGGAAGACAGTTTCAAGCGGCGTGACGACCGGCTCGTTGTCTGGATGCGTCTCCATGATGTCCGCCATATGCGCCCACCACTTTTTCATCACGGGATCGCGCGGCAAATCGTCCATGGTGTGCCCGACCTTGCGCCACAGCACGCCGAAAAGGATGTTCGTGTCAGGGTCGAGATGGATCGAATAGTCGCTGACGCCCGCGTCCTTCAACAGGCCGTACAGTTCCGGCCATATCTCGTCGTGGCGCCTGATGTATTCCGCGCGACAGCCAGGATTAAGCTTCATCTTGAAGGCCAACTTCTCCATCACCGCGTCCGCCACATGGACCAGAGACGCGGCAGGGCGATGACGCCGATCAAGAGCGCCCCGATGACGATGGACATCACGATGCCCGGCACGTTCAAAAGTCCCAGCCCGAAGGTCACGAGACCCATCACGAAGGCCGCGATGACAACGCCGATGATGGTGCCTGAGCCACCGAGAATGCTGACGCCACCAAGAACCACCATCGTGACGATCTCCAGCTCCCATCCTGTGGCAATCGACGGACGCGTCGAGCCAAGCCGAGACGTCAGACAGATCGCGGCGACTCCCGACATCAGGCCAGTCAAAAGAAACAGGATGAACTTCACGCGCTGAACACGGATGCCCGAAAACATCGCACCGGTTGCATTGTTCCCAATTGCGTAGACCGCTCGACCGAAATTCGTCTTGTGTAAGAGGATCGCATAGATCAACGCTATGATCGCAAAGAGCACGAACTCGAATGAGATCACCCACCAGACATAGCCTTGGCCGAACCAGGAAAACTCAGCTGGATAACCTTTGTAGGCTTGGTCCCCAAGGACTATAAAGCTGATGCCGCGAAAGAGGCTCATGGTGCCGATGGTGACAACGATCGAAGGCAGGCCGAGGCGTGTCACAAGCACGCCGTTGAAGGCCCCGCAAATGAGGCCCACGCCAAGCCCGATCAGCACAAGCCCAGGCGTGCCAACCCCCAATTGAACGGCGGCCCCCATGGCGGTAGAGGCCAGCGCAATGATCGAGGCAACCGACAAGTCAATCTCGCCCGAGATAATCAAAAGGGCCATCGCAAAGGCGATCATCGCTTTTTCGGTGAAGTTGAAGGTGGCGTCGCTTAGGTTCCAGGCGTTGAGGAAATAGGGCGAGGTGAAACTGTTGGCGACAAAGATGCCGATAGCAACCAGTAAGAGTAGCGTCTCCCAGCTTTTCAACCTCTGTTCCAGCGGCGACTGTAGGCGGTCGGGAACGAAACGGTCGGTAGTACTCATGTCGTGTGCTCCGCGCGTTTAAGGATGATACGGCCCTTTTCGCGGTTGGCCTGGGCGTTTAAGGCCACGGCGATGATGATCGCGCCGCCCGAGATAGCGAGCTGCCAGAAGGGCGAGATGTCGACGACCGGCAGGGCGTTCTTGATGATGCCAAGGAACAGCGCGCCAAGCAGTGCACCCGCGACGGTGCCGATGCCACCCATGATCGAGACGCCACCAATCACGCAGGCCGCCACTACGTCAAGCTCAAAGCCTCCGGCGATATCAACGTAGGATACGGCGAACCGCGAAACCCACAGGTAACCCGTCAACCCGGCCAGAGCGCCCGAGATCGTGAAGGCCCAGAATTGGGTCTTGCCTACGTTGATCCCTGCATAGGTCGCCGCGTGCGGGTTGCCGCCCGCTGCATAAAATGCGCGACCCAGAGAGGTGCGAGTCATAACGATTGTGAAGGCAATGACGGCGACAATCGCGATCCAGCCCAAAACCGGCAGGCCAAGGATTTCCGTGCGCGGGAAAGCTTTGAATGCCGGGCTCATTTCGTGGCTGTTGACCCACTTTCCGTCCGAGATCACGAAGATTATGCCCCGGAAAATGGTCATGGTGCCTAGCGTCACGACGATGGGCGGGATGGCGAGCTTCCACACGAGAATACCGTTGAACATGCCCATCAGGGTGCCAAGTCCCACGGCGATCACAAGGATCACGACAATCGGCAAGCCGGGTGCGGCGACATTCACCATCGAGACGACCATGCCCGTCAGCGCCAGATTGGCGGCGACACTGAGGTCGATGCATTTGGTCAGGATGACGATCATCTGGCCGATGGCCAAGAGTATCAGCGGCGAAGTATCGTTGAATACGTTGGCAAGGTTGCCGGGTGCCACGAAGGCGGGGAAGCGGGACGAAATCAGCACCAACAAAAGGATGATCGCGCCGACAAGAAGGGCTTCACGTGATGTCAAAAGGCGTTTCAGCATGGGCGTTCCCTCAAATACCGGCGGCGTGGCGGACAAGCGTTTCGGGTTGCAGACCGCCATTTGCCAGCTCCGCGACCATCCGGCCTTCGCGCATGACGATGACGCGGTCGGACATGCCCAGAACCTCGGGGATTTCCGAGCTGACCATGATCACCGCCAAGCCCTGAGCTGCGAGTTCGGCCATGAATTCATGCACGGCGGCTTTTGATCCGATGTCGACGCCCTTCGTGGGTTCATCCAGGATGATGACCTTGGGCTGGGTCGCAAGCCACTTGGCGATCACGACCTTCTGTTGGTTACCGCCCGAAAGATTGCCCACATGGGTGTCCAGCGACGCCGCGCGCAGGTCCAGCCGTTCAGTGTATTCGCGAGCCAGCTTGAATTCCTCGGCCAGCTTCAGAAAGCCTTTGTTGGAGATGCGTCCCAGCGACGGGAGTGTGACATTCTGGAAGATGGGCAGATCAAGGATGGCGCCTTGCTTGCCGCGATCCTCGGGCACATAGACGATGCCGCTGTCGACTGCATCGGCGGGGGATTTAATCTGCACGCGATTTCCGTCGATCTCGACAGTTCCGGCCGAGGGGCGCGTGATCCCGAAGAGAGCCTGCATGAACTCTGACCGACCCGCGCCGACAAGGCCGTAGAAACCGAGAATTTCGCCCCTCCGCAGGGTGAAGTCGATGTCTTCGTACTCTGTCGGGTGGGAATATCCAGCAACCTTGAGGACGGAGTCACCCGGGTTGGACTCCCGCTCAGGAAAGATCTGACTGACATCCCGGCCCACCATCATCTTGACAAGTTCAGGTTCACTGACATCCGCGATGGCACCGTCTCCGATCAACTGGCCATCGCGAAAAACTGTGTAGTTGTCTGCAATTCGAAAAATCTCATCGAACTTGTGGCTGATGAAGAGGATCGCCTTGCCCTGGGCCTTCAGGGCCTCGACCAGCTCATATAGTTCTTCAATCTCTTTGTGTGAAAGGGCTGCGGTCGGCTCGTCCATGATGACCACGCGCGCATCGATAGACAGAGCTCGGGCGACTGCCACAAGGTGCTTGTTGGCGATGCCAAGGTCCTTGAGCTTGTGTTCGGGATCGATGTTCGCACCGATACCGCTCAGGATTTCGCGTGCCTTCTCGGCCATCTTTTTCCGGTCGATCAACCCGAAGGCCCCGCGCGGGGCGTGGCCCAGGAAGATGTTTTCGGCTACGGACAGTTCGTCAAACAGCACCGTTTCTTGGTGAATGGCCGTGACTCCATTGTCGGACGCGGCCTGCGGTACGGGAAAGGCGGTCGGCTTTCCGTCTACAAGGATCGAGCCGTCATCGGGCTGATAGATGCCGGTCAGAATTTTGACGACCGTGGACTTGCCCGCTCCGTTCTCTCCAACCAAGGCCGTGACTTTGCCGGAAACGAGGCGAAGCGAAACCTCTGAAAGAGCTTTGACGCCCGGAAAGGTCTTTGTGATCCCGTTCAGGGCCAGTACAGCGACTTCCTCGACCGTGTTGCCGGACGTCATCGCTATTTCGGCTTGTTTCAGCATCGAAGGCCTCGGCTATCGGGAATGAAAATGTCCTGCGCGGCAATTATGGCCGCGCAGGAAATGGTGTGCTTAGAAGATCGACTTGAACTGATCGATGTTCGAAGCGTCATAGATGAACGGGTCCGCCATTGCGGCGGAATTCGTCTCGTCCAACGTGATCGTACCAACGCGGCCAATCGAGATCTCGGCACCCGGTTCGGCAGTCGCGCTGCCCGAAGCCAAGGCGTGCGCAATCATCGTGGCCGAGTACCCCAGATCAATCGGGTTCCAGATCGCGAAGGACTTCGACGCGCCGTTCTCGATGGCACCGGCCATCTCCGACGGCAAACCAAGACCGGTCACGTTGACCTCACCCACTTTGCCAGCATCAACCACGGCCTGAGCCGCCGCAACGATGCCAACCGAGGTCGGCGCGATGATGGCATCCAAATCGGGATAGGATTGCATCAGGCCCGTGGCCTCACGATAGGATTTGTCGGCCAAGTCGTCGCCATAGACCGTCGCCACAACGTTGATGCCAGGATAGTTGCCCATCACGTTGTTCATTTCTTCGATCCAGACGTTCTGGTTGGTCGAGGTCGTGGTGGCTGAAAGAACGGCAACGTCACCGCCATCTGGCAGATGATCTGCGGCTAGTTTGATGATCATGTTACCGATCAGCGCGTTAGAAGACGGGTTCAAGTGCACCGCGCGGCCTTCTTCCGCCACGCCCGAGTCCCAGCTAATTACCGTGATGCCACGCTGCATCGCTTTCTTCAGCGTCGGCACCAGCGCGTCGGTATCGTTGGCCGACACGGCAATGGCATCCACGCCCTGCGCAATCAACGAATTGATCACCTCGATCTGGCCTTCGGCGGTGGTGTCAGTGGGGCCGGTGTAGATGATCTCGACACCACCCAGTTCTTTGGCGGCCTCTTCGGCGCCTTCTGCAGCGGCCTCAAAGAAACCGATGCCAAGGGCCTTCACGACAAGCGCGATGCGCATGTTGTCCTGTGCCATGGCGGTTGAGCCAAACAGGCTGGCAGCCAACGTGAGGCTCGTTGTGAGAGTGGTAAAAGTGCGACGTTTCATTGGAATCCTCCCTAAAGTACGTTCGCGGTAAAAGCCCCCCTACGAGGCCACGTTTCTCTGAGCGCCCCCGGATTGGGTAACGATCAGCGTCACTTCTGCGGCCTCCAGCATGGCGGCCGCTTTGTCAGAAATCTGGTCATCGGTGATGACAGTTGTGATCCGGTTCAAAGGGCAAAGAACAAGGCTTGAGCGATGCTCGAATTTCGAGCTATCGGCCAGAACGACAAGCTCGTCGGCCTGACCGATCAGTTTTTGTTCGGCCTGGATCAACAGCGGGTCTGCCTCCATCAAGCCTAGTGGCCCAAGCCCCTGGGCACCCATGAACATGCGCGTCGCACAGAAGTTGCGTGTGACGTCATTGTCGAAGGGCGAAAGGATGATGTTCTGTTCGCGGTAGATCGTGCCGCCCGAGAGCATAATCGTGTTCTTCGAATGCTTCAGCAGATGTTCGGCAATCGGGAACGAGTTGGTGAAGACCTGCATCCGCCGACTGGCCAATGGGTGAACCATTTGAAACGTCGTCGTGCCACCGTTGATAATGATCGCGTCACCATCCTCGCAAAGATCGACAGCCGCCGCCGCGATGGCCTGCTTTTCCGCGATCCTCATGGTTTCGTTGACGGAGAAGGGGCGCCCAGCCAGGCCCACGAACTGCGGCGGGCTCAATGCCTCGGCCCCGCCCCGCACGCGCCGCAACTGGCCTTCCTGGTCCAGCGTTGCGATGTCGCGACGGATGGTGGCTTCGGAGGCACCGGTGAGATTGCATAGTTCGACAACTGTTGCCACGGGACGTTCTTCGACCGCGGATAGGATAATCGTATGGCGTTCTTTTTCGTGCATTCCAGCCTCCCTTAGTGCCTTACGGTGTCGAGATTCGCATAATCTGTCAATCAAAAACAATCATTATCCGTCATTCTGCGGCGCAGCATGATCGAAAATGACCGAAATTGATTGACAAAATGGGCCACACGGCTCAACCTTACAGCAAGTCAGGATTATGGACGCATCGCGCCAACCGGGAGGAAACATGTTGAAATCATTGGAAAGCCAGCTTTTGGAAAGCCGTTGGAGTGATGCGGACGCAGAAGGGAAAAGCGAATCGGAGCTTCTGCTCTATCGCTCGAACACTCTTGGTTCCGACAAGCGGGTCACCAACTATGGCGGCGGAAATACGTCTGCCAAGGTGGTGGAGACCGACCCTCTCACCGGCGACGAGGTCGAGGTGCTGTGGGTCAAGGGCTCGGGCGGCGACATCGGATCTATGAAGATGGACGGGTTTGCGACGCTTTACATGGATAAGTTGCGTGCTCTGAAGCCGCTTTATCGTGGTGTTGAATTTGAAGACGAAATGGTCGGCTATCTGCCCCATTGCACCTTCAAACTGAACCCGCGCGCCGCTTCGATTGACACGCCTTTGCATGCCTATGTCCCTCGTAAGCACGTCGATCATGTCCACGCTGACGCCATCATCGCCATTGCCGCGTCGAAGAATTCGAAAGAACTGACTCAAGAGATTTTCGGAGACCGCATCGGCTGGCTGCCTTGGAAGAAGCCGGGCTACGAGTTGGGATTGTGGCTGGAAAAGTTCTGTCTTGAAAACCCGGATGCCGACGGCGTCGTGCTGGAAAGCCATGGGTTGTTCACCTGGGCCGACACGGCCAAGGACTGCTACGACCAGACGATTGATGTGATCAACGTCGCAACCAAATGGCTGGGCGAGCGCAGCAAGGATGTGGCACCCTTCGGTGGCGCGATCCATGACAGTCTGCCACCCAACGAACGGGCCGCCATTGCCGCGCGGCTGATGCCCGCGATCCGCGGCTTCGTGTCGGGTAATCAGCACATGGTTGGTCACTTTAACGACAGCGACGCAGTGCTGGAATTCGTCAATGCCAAGGACATGGAACCGCTGGCAGCCCTCGGCACATCCTGCCCAGACCATTTCTTGCGCACGAAAATCCGCCCGCTGGTTGTGCCCTTCGACCCCGAAGCGGGAAATATCGACGATGTTCTGCAAGGGATGCCGGCTCAGATCGAGGCCTACCGCAACGACTATGCCGCCTACTACGACCGCTGCAAACATGACGACAGCCCGGTGCTTCGCGACCCGAACGCGGTTGTCTATCTCGTGCCTGGCGTTGGCATGATCACCTTTGCCAAGGACAAGGCAACGGCCCGCATCTCAGGCGAATTCTACGTCAACGCGATCAACGTGATGCGCGGCGCTTCGGCAGTCAGTGAATATCATGGCCTGCCGGAACAGGAAGCCTTCGACATCGAATACTGGCTCCTTGAAGAAGCCAAGCTACAGCGCATGCCGAAACCCAAGTCGCTTGCCGGGCGGGTGGCCCTAGTCACCGGTGGCGCTGGCGGCATTGGTGCGGCGACTGCGGAACGGTATCTGCAAGAAGGTGCTTGCGTTGTCCTCGCAGACATCAACGAAGAGGGTTTGGCTTCAACTCAAAACAACCTCGCCAACCGGTACAGCAAAGATGTCGTCCACTGCGTCACCATGAACGTCACCAGCGAAGACGCCGTCGCGGCAGCCTTTGTCGAGGCATCGGTTGAATTTGGCGGGATCGATATTCTGGTCTCGAACGCCGGTATCGCTTCCTCTGCACCCATCGAAGAAACCTCCCTGGTTCTTTGGAACAAGAACATGGACATCCTGTCCACGGGCTATTTCCTGGTGAGCCGCGAAGCCTTCAAGATCATGCGGGTGCAGGATATGGGCGGCTCTGTGGTCTTCGTGGCCTCCAAGAACGGCCTCGCTGCGTCACCCAACGCTGCCGCCTATTGCACCGCCAAGGCCTCGGAAATTCACCTTGCCCGCTGCCTCGCTCTGGAAGGGGCGGAGGCCGGTATTCGCGTCAATGTCGTGAATCCGGACGCGGTGCTGCGCGGATCGAAAATCTGGGAAGGCGATTGGTTGGAGCAACGCGCAGACACCTATGGCACTGACAAGGATGGGCTGGAAGAGATGTATCGCCAGCGCTCCATGCTGAAGCGCTCGGTCCTGCCCGAAGACATCGCGGAGGCCTGCTATTTCTTCGCCGCCGACACCTCAGCCAAGTCCACGGGAAACATCATCAATGTGGACGCCGGCAACGTCCAGGCCTTCACGCGCTAGGAGGCGAAAATGAGCTACGAGACCGCACAAGCCGCCTTTGCCGATTGGGGCGTCGATACCGAAGCAGCACTGGAACGCCTGAAAACCATCCCGATCTCGATGCATTGCTGGCAAGGCGATGATGTGGTCGGGTTTGAACAGAAATCCGGCTCATCAGGAGGCGGCATTCAGGCAACCGGCAACCACCCGGGCCGCGCCCGCACGCCAGATGAACTGCGCTCCGATCTGGAGTTTGCCTATTCGATGATCCCTGGCAAACATCGTTTGAACCTCCATGCGATGTATCTGGACACGGATGAAACCCCCGACCGCGACGAGATCGAATTCAGACACTTCGCGCCGTGGGTCGATTGGGCCAAGGATCAGGGCATTGGGCTGGACTTTAACCCGACTTTCTTTGCCCATGCCAAGGCAGACGATAATCTGACACTCAGCCATCCGGACAAGGGTATTCGCGATTTCTGGATTGAGCATGGCCGCCGTTCGCGCGACATCGCCACACAAATGGGCGCAACTCTGAGCTCGCCTTGTGTGAACAACATTTGGGTGCCGGACGGTTACAAAGACATGCCGGTCGACCGCATGTCGGCCCGCGCTCGATTGGAAGCTTCGCTTGATGCCATGCTGGCACCGCATCAGGACAAAGCACAGATGCTGGATGCCGTCGAAAGCAAGCTTTTTGGGATCGGTGTCGAAGCCTGCACCGTGGGCAGCCACGAATTCTATATGGGCTATGCGATCCGCAATGGCACGCTTCTGTGCCTCGACATGGGGCATTTCCACCCGACCGAGAACATCGCCGACAAGCTGAGCGCGGTTGCCTTATCGCTGGACGAAATCCTCTTGCATGTTTCACGCCCCATGAGGTGGGACAGCGATCACGTTATCCTTCTGAATGACGATATCCTGCAAATGGCACAGGAACTGGTTAGTGCCGATCTGCTTGGCAGAACACACATCGGGTTGGACTTCTTTGACGCGACGATCAGTCGGACAGCAGCATGGGTCATTGGCACACGCAATATGCAAAAAGCTTTGCTTCGTGCTTTGTTGCTTCCATTGGAAGAATTGAAGACTGCCGAGAACGACCTCGACTTTTCGAAACGTTTTGCGGTCACCGAAGAGTACAAGGACATGCCGTTCGGCGAGATTTGGAATGAGTTCTCGGCTCGTGAGAATGTTCCAAACGGCCAGGCGTTGATCAAAGAACTCGACAGATACCAAACCAAAGTAGCACGCCGCGGTTGAGGTCCTTTGCAAGGATCACCGGCTCGATGTTACGGGACCTACCTGATCGAGAAGCATTTGGATTCGGAACGCAATGTGAAGCGACGCACGACGAACGGCTGGTTATCTTCCTGCGAAGCAGAAAAGCTTCCAAACATCTGTGGCAAAACTTTTGCTGCGTGCGCTCGCAATAAAAAATGTCAGAGTGCCTTACGTCAGTACCAGTGGGACTGTTGAGGCTGATTTGATAAGGGAGGGTTCTTGGCGCATCGTAACCGCCACGGAGTGGAGATGAGACATAAACCCGGAACCAAGCAAAGCCAGGGTGAGAAGTCTGTTAAGGACATCCGCCATGCGACGTTCGAATGGCCGGAATTCTCGCCGCCTCGCTGGGACAACGACGATGCGAGCGCGGCAGAATTTGCTCTGCGTGCGCGCGCAGCACAAATTTCCGATGACCGGTTTGGGCTCAGTTCGGACGTTCGCCCGAATGTCGCGAGCGACCGCAATGCGGGACAAAGCCGACTTCTGTAATACTTGGACTAATGACAGTTGTCGCGGGCCTTCGATTAAGGCACAAAGCTCAAATCGACATGAGCCATTTCCTGAAAATTCTCACCGTGACCCGCTCCTGATCGCCGGGGCGGCAGACGAAGTAGAGCCCACGTACCAATGGAACACGGCTTTCGTCGAGACGGATCAGCCGACCAAGCTCCAAGTCTCTTGCTGCCAAGAGATGTCTTGCCAACGCCACACCTTGCCCGTCAATCGCGGCCTCCAACAGAACAGCGCTGTCGACGTACTTGATGCTCTGAGAATTGATCCTATCAGCGTTCAGACCGACTTGAGCAGCCCAGTTTTCCCATCCGACGTTGAATGCATCGTGCAATAGTGGGAGATCAGCCACGTCCTCGGCGCGCATTGGTAGCCGTGTTTGCCCGACAAGGGACGGCGCGGCCACGACAATCAATTCCTCTAGCCTTATTTGCTCATGATACAGCCCGTCCCAACCAGGCTCCCCAAACCGCAGGGCGACATCAACCTCGGACGTATCGAAATCCACAAAGGCATCATTTGTGTCCAGCAATAATGCGATACCCGGATGTTCTTGCTGAAACGAGCTTAGTAACGGAACAAGCCATTTGAGCGCCAGCGATGTGGACAAGGACACTGTAATCGACTGGCGGTGATGTAATCGCTTCACCTCCGATACGCCCAGCTGCAATGCAGAAAATGCCCCACGTGTTGATTGATACAGACGTTCCCCGGCCTTGGTCAGTTCAACGCCATTGGGGCGGCGATGAAAGAGCGCTACGCCGAGATGCAGCTCCAGCACTTTGATTTGCCGACTGATCGCCCCGTGGGTGACATTCAGAACATCCGCTGCCTTGGTCAGGCTGGAATGGGTTGCGGTTTCGTCAAAAGCCTGAAGGGCACGAAGGTGTCTGAGGTTTTCTGTCATGTGAGAAAATCTAACAGCAATGTTCTTTAAACTCGATAGGTACGTCCAATTCTGGGGAGTTACACTGCCTTCAACTCAAAAAAAATCACACACTTTATGCCTAAAGAAAGGAAACACCATGCCCGAAGCCAAAGTCGCGCTAATGACTGGTACAGGACAAGGCATTGGCCGGGGCTGCGCCGTTGAAATGGCCAAGGCAGGCTACAAGGTCTCGCTGATGTCCCCATCCAATCGCTCGGTCGAACTGGCAGAGGAGCTTGGGGGCATTGGCCGCCGCGGTTCTGTTTTAGATGTCGATGATTTACAAGCGATGATCGACGACACCATGAGCAAGTATGGGCGGATTGACGCAATCGTCAGCAACATGGGTCACGGCGGAACGGTACCTGAGGCCATCAAGACAGTCGGCTTCGATCCTGACTTTGACGGGCCGCTTTTGGAACTCAGCGACGAATTGTGGCACGAAAGTCTGGACATGTATGTGCTGAACGTCGTCAAGATCGCCCGTATCGTCACACCAATCCTGATCGAACAAGGCGGGGGTGCTTTCGTAAATATCTCGTCCATGAACACAATCGAGCCACGTGCGTCCTATCCTATGAGTACGCTGCGCGGTGCCTTGCACAGTTTCTCAAAGCTTTACGGAGATCGTTATGCACGGCACAACATTCGCATGAACAATCTGCTCCCCGGTTTCTGCGAAAACGTCAACCTGTCGGAAGAGGCGCGTCGCTCCATCCCGGCGCAACGACCCGCGACATTTGAGGAAATTGGTCAGGCTTGCGTGTTTCTCGCCAGCGAGGGAGCTCGGTATATCAACGGCCAGAGTATACTGTCCGACGGCGGGATGAACCGCGCGGTCCGATAGCAAAGAGGTGGTGAAAGATGATTGTTACGGCACTCAAAGATATCCTTGATACAGATAGGGACATTTCTGGTCCGGGTTGGAACAGCAGAAGGTTATTGCTTGCCTCTGATGGAATGGGGTTTTCGCTCACTGATACAATCATCAAAAAGGGTGCAGTGCTTGAGCTTGAATACACCCATCATTTAGAGGCGTGTTATTGTATCGAGGGCAAGGGTCAGATCCGGACGTCTGACGATGAAACCTGGCATTTCCTTGAACCATTTACCCTCTATGCATTGGATAAACATGACCGGCACTTGGTGCGAGCCACAGGCGCCGACTTGAGGCTTGTCTGCGTATTCAATCCACCGCTCAGCGGGCGCGAAGTTCACCGCGAAGATGGAAGCTATGCACCAATTACATCTTTATGAGCGCGGCGATGTCTTTGCGCAAAGCGGCCATTCATGTCGTGTGCAGCATCGGGTAAAATGGGCTCTCTGCCGTCATCTGATTCTATTTATCGGGTGACGGGTCACACGAACTGAGCGGACATTGGTCGGTCGGTGCCATCGGCGACGCCATCATGATCGACAGCACCCATCTGAAAGCATACCGATCAGCGGCGAGCCTTTCAAAGGAGAGACACGGACACAGGCTATCGGGCCAACCAAAGGCGGCTTGAACAGCAAGTTGCACACGGTCAGCGACGGTCGCGGACGATCTCTCACTTTCTTCCTCTCGGGTTTGGATTATTATGTGTAACGCCGCCGTGTAACGCTTGGATAGGCAGTTTGTGCGGAATAGGTTGCAAACGGCCAAATCAGCCAGAAAAAACCCAATGAAAACAAGGGCTCAATAGGCCCCTGTCGGTCTTGAAAACCGTTGAACGTGAGAGCGTTCCCAGGGTTCGAATCCCTGTCTCCCCGCCACTCATACCCGTCTCACTTCAGTTGTATTTTCTGATCAGGAATTGTACCGCAATTCCCGCGAGTTGGCGCATGCGTTTTCAAGCAGAGACGGAGCAAACCGTACATTCAGAGTGGCATTGCCAGAGGAAATCGGCTTGAGGCGATCAAGGCGGTTCCATAGCTGCGTGGGATGGCAAATCCCAATCCATTTCGCTACTTCAAGACCAGCCCTGAGATCATCCGCCTGGCGGTGATGCTGTATGTCCGGTTCCCGCTATCGCTGCGGAACGTAGAAGATCTGCTGCACGAACGCGGGATCGACGTCAGCCACGAAACGGTTCGGTTCTGGTGGAACAGATTTGGTCCAATGTTCGCATCTGAGATCCGCAAAAACAGGGTGAGCCGGATGCGTTCTTACTCGAATTGGCAGTGGCACCTCGACGAGGTTTTCGTGAAGATCAATGGCGAGACACACTACCTTTGGCGGGCTGTGGACCACGAAGGCGAAGTACTGGAAAGCTACGTTACGAAGCGACGAGATCGCAAAGCTGCGCTGAAATTCCTCAGAAAATCAATGAAGAGGTATGGCCGGCCCGAAGTGATCGTGACGGACAAACTTCGGTCTTATGGCGCCGCTTTGAAAGTTATTGGCAACGCGCGAAGGCAGGAAACGGGACGCTGGGTGAACAACCGAGCGGAAAATTCACACCTGCCATTTCGACGAAGGGAACGAGCAATGCTCCGTTTCCGACAGATGCGATGTTTGCAAAAGTTCGCCGCTTTCCATTCTTCGGTCCATAACCACTTCAATCAGGAACGCCACCTTTACTAACGAGACAATTTTAAGCTTAACCGAAGCGCTGCCCTCGCCGAGTGGCGCCAGCTTTGTTCCGGGTAAGTTGACGCGTTTGGCGGCAAACTGAGACTGGTTCGAATTCGTCTGACACCACCCAAAAAAGCGGTCAAACCAAAGCCCGGCAACAGTGCGTCACCGCCAATCTAAGTTTACTCGGCTGGTGACCAATTTGGGCCGGGATCGTAGGTCGATATCTCAGCAGTTATTTCAAGCGTATCCGGGCCAAAGTCTGCCTCGAACACGGTGCCGTTTTCACCCACGAGAAAAGAATGGATACCCGTTACTCCGTAGTCCGCAGGCACCGCAAGCAAGGCGTGACCTGCGACGAACCGATCGCCGACAAAATAGGAATAGGCACCACCCGGAGCATTTGGCCCTTGCCCCTGCAAAATTGCAAAGTAGTAACCGAGGAAAGGTTCGGGTTCGAAATCAACCGCACCGTCGCTCCAGCCCGAGGCGGCGGCGCGGGCAAGGGCTGCGCCGACAAAACTGTCTTCTTCTGGCCAGAAGAGGCCGTTTCGTGCGCCGGGATCCGATATGATGGTTCGGGCAAATTCCATGACGCCATCGCCATTGTGATCCACAAGACGAAACGCCGCCTGAAGATCTACATAGGCCTCAAGCGTTTCGATTACTTCCAATTCATTCAGTCCGATTTCACGAGCCGAAAGCTCCTCTACCCCGGCTTCCAAATCAAACTTCCAACCATTTTCAGCTTGTAGAATTGGGATCGGAAAGGGCCAACTATCTTCGCCAAGCAGAAGAAAAACCCCATCATCCTCGGGCTGAAAGCGGTATCCTTCAGCATACATGCCAAGCACCTCCTGCCTTCTTTGCTGATCTTCCACCGGATCACCTGTTCCGATTAGATCTTCTGCCTCTGGTCCGAAAATCTCGAGCAGCTTGTTCTGATCATCGGCCGTTAACGCTTCTACAAAAGCGTCCAGTGCGGTTTGCGGAGTTTCGAACAGGGCACCGTCGGAAAACGCAGGTCCAGTAGTCACAGCTAGCACTAAAAAAGAATAAACCGATTTACGCATATTACCGCCTCCCCTTGCCTTTAGCAGCATGTCCCCGTTTGGACGCCTTGTGAGCTTTGCCGCCTGAAGATTTTTTCTTCATAGCCTTACCTTTGGACGCTGCTGGCTTGTGCTGAGCCGTGGCCTTTTTTACTTGAGGTTTCTTGGCTGTTTGCGGTTTCTTTTTGACAGACTTCTTCGCCGCATCCGGCCGTTTCGTCCGGTCGATGGCCTGCTGCTTGGCAGCAGCCTTGTCCAGATCAACGTTACCGCGATTCACCTGCGGCAAGGGCTTGCTCCCACTACCTCGATTGGCCAGAGCACCGCTCGCGATAGCCCCCGCCCCTGCACCGGCTGCAACTGCTGCCGCGCCTCCCCTGCTGATGTCGGCAGCACCGGACTCACGGCTCAGTTTTGCGCGGAGTTCGTCCGTGCGACCCTCGGGGCGGTTGACAGGCAGGTCGCCGCGACCACCTCCCGGCCTTTTGCGATCAGAGATCTTGTCCTGGGCTTCCTTTTTTCGGTCAGGATCGGGGTTCCATCCGATGTTTGTACGGTCGCCAAGATCGATGTCATTGCCAATTTTGACGTTGCCGTCGACGTCTATGTCGATATCTGGGTTTCTGTATATCGGGCCACCGCCCCATCCGCCGCAATTCCGGCACCCCCAGTAGCCATACCAGTCGTCGTCATCGTCGAAAATCTCGTCGATCAGCGCCACGGTGCCAAATGTCAGCAACGCCGCGCCCACTACGTCCCCGGTCGACGGGCCCGTATAGACAGTCTCGGGATTATACTGCGGGACGTACACTGTTTCGGTTTGTGTCGGAGTAATTACAACTGCGTCATCATCAGACACCTCGACAGTTTGCTCTGGCCCTGAAACAAGGGCTCCACTATCAATTGCCTGATCCCGCATTACCTGTACTGCATCCAGCATATCATCGGATTGGGCGAGCATGGCGGTGCCGACTGTCTCAGTCCAATCGATGTGGGTGGCCATTTGACCAACGACTGCTGGGAACGCCGTGGCTAATACACTTACAGATGGATCCCAGCCCATAGCTTCGATTTCCGGCTCGAGCTCTACGGGGTCGCGGTCGGCGTTATCTAACAAATACCGTTCTGCTTTAACAATCTGCAGTGGCTGAGTGGCCGCAACAAGTATCTGTATGAGTAGAGTGTCGGGGAAAAGAGCCACCGGGGCTACCAAAGTTTGCAATTCAGCATCAGATAGAAGGCCGGATGAAGTCTCAGACGTATCTTCCGTTGCAACAGTATCGGACGCCTCTTGTGCAAACAGGGCGTTAGATGCGCTTAAACTGAGAGCAAAAATTATATATCTAAACATATTGCGATCCTTCAATTTATCGAAGGATCGCCTAAGAGCGTGATTCTGGCAACTGGCATGCCAAATGCAGGATCATTTAGTAAAACACGGTCATTGGCCAATCTGGCTTGAGCCGTCAATTTGCCTACAAGCCAGCTTCTATGGCGCAGGGCGATTAACTCCCAACAATACTGATTTGCGCGGCAAGACTCAGGGATTAATGGGGGCGATAACATACAGAGCTTTTAGTGCTTCGCTCGGCTCCACCCCCGGCAAAGCGAGACGAAAAAACTCTTCCATTGTGCCCTGAGCATACATTTCTGACAGAACACTATCGACAAAGAGTCGAAAGTCATCGTCGCCCCTCGCAATGGCCAATCCTTGCTTTTCTATCGTCAATATTTCCTGGGATAGTTTGAATTTACCCTTCAGCCCCGCAGAAATATAGTTAACCAGCAAAATCGACTGATCTGCAAAATACGCGTCGATTTCGCCGTCTCGAAGAGCTTTGATACCGTCTGGATGTGAAGCGAAACGAACCATAGCTGCGTCGATACCAGCGGATTTAAATGAATTCTGAACAGATGCCTCTGTTGTCGTGTTGCTTCTCATGCCAATCTTCTTTCCCGCGAGGGCACCCATGGTGCCCGCGGCCTCGATTGGTAACAATACGGACGTGCCATCGACATAAATTGGTATTGAGAAATCTACAATTTCGCGTCGGGAAAGTGTTATCGTTGCTGCCCCGCAGAGCATATCCACCTCTCCTGAAGCAACTTTGTCGAAACGATCTTTCGCGTCGACTGGAATGAACTGAACATTTAGATCCTTCAATTCCAGTTTCTTCGCAATAGCCTTCGCTACTTGATCGCAAATCAGCGGTGAGAGGCCAAACGGGCGACCTTGGTTGTTAATGTAAGACAACGGAGCAGCATCCGTTCGAAAACCAAATCGGATTTCGTTGTTCTTTGTTATCCTGTCGATTGTCTGGGCAACCGCGCCGGTTGTGAATAATACCGTCACAATAAGTATAGAAAGCAAGCGCATGGTTTTTCCTTATTTGGTAGCGTAACACCCTTGTGGAGGTGAAAAACACCCTGTGTCGAGAGTAAAACACATTCTGTCGCTTAGGAGTTGGTTTGCTGGTAACAAGGGCTGGCCCGGCAACAGCAGGAAAGCAAATCCTCGCAGTCGCGACAGCTAACGGAATACAACGGCACCTACTTGGGGCTTGATGCGGGCGCGGGTTCTTGCGTACCGGGCACATGTGCGAAATCTTCAAAGATCCTGTTTCAACTACAGGTCGTTGCGACAACACAAAACCGCAACAGTTTCTTTTAGTGGTGTAAACTATTGACCATCGCCGTGACACAGTACGTTAGGGTTTGTATTCGACGGCTAAGTTAGGCGAAGTATAATGGGTACTGATCTACAATGGAGTTTGGCCGAATTTGGAACGCGCAATGCCGCGCCTTTTGCCTTTGTGTGCTTGTTTCTCTTCGCCTCCTGCGCAACCACAGACCCAGAACTATTGAAGTCCGAATTGAATGCTCGACCCACTGCACAGAGTGCGTCGCCAAACGACTACGCTGGCGAAGTTCAATTTAGCATCTCCGACAAGATCGCCACACGAGAAAAAAGCGTACCTTACACGCTTAACGCCGGCATCAGCAGCGTGACGTCGACGCGCCTGGGTTTCCGCGGTCTCCTGGATCTGCGAGAGTTCCAAGTCCAAGCGCCCGCGCTCCTGTCGGGCACCTTAGAACAAAGTTGCTCTCTGAATGTTGACGTTAAACTCGACGACACCAGCGCCAAAGGTGATCTCATCGAGCTCGTAGGCTCAGTGGACGTCGAGCTTTATCGTTGTCGGGACAAGGAATCCGAGGGTGGCAACGGGCGTGGAGCACGTCTTATCTCGACGACTATCGGAGTCGCCGCAGCGGCACGCGCCAATGTTCGAGGGCAATGCGTCCACTTTGATCTTGCTGATGTCGTGCTTCAACCCACGGGGTTTGTCGGAGGGTTGTTTAATCTCATTGGCCTCACAGAACGCGTCGAAGAGGTCGTTCTCACCAAGGGAAAGGAGTTCACCGAAGAGAATGAGATTTGTCCGAAATTGCCCTCGGAGCTTTCTTCTCTGAAACCGGTTTTCGAGTCTGGCGGTACCCGTGAGATTGGTGACGGTGGTATCGGTTTTGCGTTGAGCGGCTCAATCGACACCAGTGCGGTGACGATGATGGAGCTCCTGGCGGTTATGCAATCTCGCGGTATTGTTGGGGGGGAAGGATGATGCAGCGGATCTTTCTTCTGATACTTATTACTGCCGGGTTTCTCGGAACTGCGCTGCTGGCTGAAGAGGTTAGCTTCATAGCAACCGGGGACGTCAATCTAGGAGATCGTGAGTTCCCGGCGGATTTGGCGTTGCGACTAAAAGATGTGAACGCGACAAGGATCTCGATCGAAAGTGTCGTCGACCTACGCCGGGCACAAGAAATACTTGTGGAGGAACTCAAAGGAGCCCCGATTGTAGACGTCTGCAACGCACTGATCGGTGTGACCGAAGCAACAGTTCGTACCGACGATACAGTGCTTTCGCTAAGCGGGAGGATCGAAGCAAAGCTCTTCCGATGCGAAAGCCGTAACGGCGGAAAATCTATACGCGGTAAGAAACTCTTCGCTGGTGGTTTAACGATGGGTGCTTCCGCTTCGGCAGAATTCAGAGATGACTGCCTTTATTTCCGCCTGAGTGACCTGAGACTTGCTCCAGATCAACTCACCGATACGTCCGATGCAAAGGGCAATGTCGAAAAGGTTCGGCAGGTATTCTTCGAGACCGCGAACGCAATACTAAGAAGAAACCCGGTATGCCCAGAACTTCCTCCCGAACTTGTCTCTCTCTCGCCAGCTTACGACGCCGGTGGCACACTGGAGTTAGGGGAAGGTGGTGTAGGACTGTTCTTCCGAGGTTCAATCGAAACGAGTACTGAGGCGATTATTGACATCCTTCAGGTGCTCCAGTCGAAGAAAGTGCTTCCACCTCCGCCCCGCTGAACCTAGCCAACGGCTTAGTGCGGCAGATAGAACTAAAACATTTCGAAGAAAAAGAGCGAGTCGTAGAAATATGCATGTAACGTAGTATCCAGCGTGCAATAGATGAGGTTGAAAATGTTCCGTTTTGCATCTGTTCTCACCATTTTGCTTGCTTTTTGCGCGCATGCCGAGGACATACCGAGCACTCAACCCGGCGACAGGCAGTATTCACCTTATCCACGGCAGAGCTTCCCCAATCAGGTCTTTTTTGGCGACACTCATTTGCATACGTCCTACTCTGCAGATGCCGGTATGATCGGCAATGTGCTAGGCCCTGATGAAGCGTACCGCTTTGCCAAGGGCGAGGTGGTGATATCCAGCACCGGTGTCGAAGCTAGGCTGCGCAGACCATTGGACTTTTTGGTGGTTGCCGATCATGCTGAGAACTTGGGTCTCGCGCCGCTGTTGGCAGCGAAAGACGCCACGCTTCTCACGACTGAATTTGGGCAACAACTTAATGCTGCCGTTGAGGCTGGTGATCCCGCTGGTGCATGGTCGATTTGGAGTGCCGCCAAATCGTCTGGTACAGACCCTTTGGCGGACTATCAGGAAATTTATGAGACCGCCTGGAGCAGTGTCACAGCTGCGGCTGAAACACACAATCAACCGGGGTTGTTTTCCGCGTTAATCGGGTTTGAATGGACGTCAAATCCACAGAGAAACAATCTGCATCGGAACGTAATATTCAATGGCGGGAAAGAGGGCGCCGACAAAATCATCCCGTTCTCAAATTTTGATAGCTTTAATCCCGAAGACCTTTGGGTGTGGATGGAACAAGCCGAAAAGACAACCGGCCAAAAGCTACTAGCCATCCCGCACAATGGTAACTTGTCGAACGGATTGATGTTCGATGAAGCCCGTTTGTCGGGGGAACCGTTCGATGTTGAGTACTTTGATCAGCGTGCCAAGTGGGAGCCTATCTATGAGATCACGCAAATGAAAGGTGACGGCGAAACACACCCGATGCTATCGCCAGATGACGAATTTGCTGACTTCGAGACATGGGACAAAGGGCAGCTTGGGCCTGAGCCCAAGACACCTGAAATGCTCCCACGAGAATATGCGCGCGCCGCCTTGCGCAGAGGACTGGGATACGAGGCGGAAACGGGAACAAACCCATTTAAGTTCGGCGTAATCGGCTCGACAGATGCGCACACGTCGCTTTCTACTGTTGGCGAGGACAATTTCTTCGGAAAAGTGGCTGCCGTTGAACCCACTGCGGACCCGATCCGATTCGAAGAAGTCGTGGGCGGCATCGGTGGGGACGAGAAGGTTGCCCAATATGCATGGCAAACTTCGGCGTCGGGAATGGCGGCAGTTTGGGCAAGAGAAAACACACGCGAGGCCATTTGGGACGCTCTTGCTCGGAAAGAAGTCTACGCAACCACAGGTCCGCGCATGCGCGTTCGCGTTTTTGCCGGATACGATTTTGAAGAAACGGACCTGCCACGTGCAGATTTTGCCGCGTATGGATATGAAAGAGGCGTTCCGATGGGGGCAGATTTGCAAGCAGACAATGACGGCCGTTCTCCACGGTTCCTCGTCCGTGCGCTGCGTGACCCCGATGGAGCCAACCTAGACCGCATTCAAATCGTCAAAGGGTGGTTAAATAGTGACGGGACAACTTCGGAACGTGTTTACGATATATCTTGCGGCGAGCGAGAACTAGTGAACGCGAAGTGTGGCGGGCCGGTTGGCGATACGGTTGACGTTGAGAGTGCTACTTGGACAAACGATATTGGTCAGGCAATTCTAGCAGGGTATTGGGAAGACCCGGATTACGATCCGGAACAAAGCTCTTTCTACTATGCCAGAGTGTTGGCAATACCAACGCCACGTTGGACAACATACGATGCAATTGTGTTCGGATCGGAGATCCCTGACGAAGCCCCGCGGTCGATACAAGAAAGGGCATACACATCGCCAATCTGGCACACACCTTAGGGACGATTGTAATAAGGCTGAAACCAGATTTTACTTGGTCGGCTTTGGGCTCGAACCAGACCTTCGATGCGGCTGATGCAAATGGCCGCTTTGGGCCGTCCTCATCGAGGCGGTCCGGGCCTAGTTGCAAGATGCTGCGGATGCTCCGATGGCGGCTGCGAGCCTAAAGGGTCATGGGCAACGCCACAAAAGTCCGCGGAAATGTGCATTTTTACGGCATTCCCAGAAATGTGTTGTGATGATCTTTCCCAAAGTTGAATATGACCTCCTATTCAGAGGTGTCATACTTGGAACGCAAACTCGCCGCCATACTCGCCGCTGACGTTGTTTCATACTCTTCGATGATGGATGAAGACGAAGACGCAACATTGATGCAGCTCAAAATCCACCGCGAATGTACTTTTGATCCGAAAGTCAAGCAACACAATGGACGAGTAATCAAACTAATTGGGGATGGTACACTCGTTGAGTTTCCCTCCGTTGTGGATGCAGTTCGGTGTGCCATTGACATTCAGAAGGAACTGGCGGTCCAGAACTCGACGATAAAACTGCGCATCGGAGTACATCTGGGCGACGTCATTGTCGATAACGGTGATGTCTATGGGCACGGCGTCAATTTGGCTTCGCGCCTTGAGGCCGCAGCAAAAGTGGGCGGCGTTTGCATTTCGTCTATTGTTTATGAAAGCTTGGGAAACCTGATTGAAGAAATCTTTGAAGATGGCGGTGAGCAGCACCTCAAAAACATAACAAAACCTGTCAAAACATACCACTTGGCTCAGGAAGCTTTTGTAAAATCCGAGCCCAAACTACCCGGGCGGGATAAGCCTTCTGTCGCGGTATTGCCATTTACAAACGTGAGCGGCAATGCCGAGCAACAGTTTTTCAGCGATGGGATTTCTGAAGACATCATTACTGGATTGTCCCGCTTTCGGACCTTGTTCGTCGTCGCGCGCAATTCATCCTTTCAGTTCCGGGATCCAGACCTGGCGATAGGTGAAATCGCGGCAAAACTTGGTGTGCAATACCTCGTCGAAGGTAGTGTTCGGAAAGTCGGGAACAGAGTTCGAATTTCTGCTCAACTCATCGCTGCGGCAACCGGAAAACATATCTGGGCGGAACGCTATGACCGCGAGCTTGAAGACATCTTTGCCGTTCAGGATGAAGTGACGCAGAGCATTGTCGCGGTTCTTCCCGGACGCGTTCAAAGCGACGTGGCCGAAAATGTTGTTAACAAGCCAACAGAGAAGATGAAGGCGTACGAACTTTTGTTGCGAGGAAAAGCACTTAGAGACGGGCTGAATGCTGCTGACAATGCCACGGCCAAGGGCTATTTTGAAAAAGCCTTGGCCATCGACCCCAACTACGCTCGGATCTATATGTACTTGGCCGATACATATGTCGTCGATCTATGGCTCGGACTTGCGGATGCCGATGCGCCGTCTCAAGCATTGGAGATCGCACGCAAAGGCGCCGCTTTGGACAACAAGGACGTCTACATTCAGGACCAACTTGGGTATGCGTATTTATGCGCTGGCCTGTGGGATCAGGCCGATACGCAATTCCAAAAAACGTTGTCGTTAATTGAAAATGAAGCTGAATCGATGGCGTGGTGCGGATATGGGTTTCTGCTACTGGGGCAACATGAAATGGCCCGTGACATTGTTGTTGAAGCAATGCGACTTGACCCTCTTCACCCGCCGTCCCTCGATTGGATTATTGGGCAGGTCTATTTCTTTTTGGGCCGGTACAATGACGCCGTCGGCAAGCTGATTGGTGAGGCGCGTCTGAACTCTTTGGCTTCCGCGTTCCTAGCTGCCGCATATGCTCATTCAGGTCGACAAAAAGAAGCAGAGTCCTCTTTGCAATCATTTTTTCGTCACCGTCACCAAGAACTCACTAGTCGCGGATTGGCTGCACCCAATAACACGCTAATGGCTTTGGCGGGCGGTTTTCAGCCTATGTGGCGCAATCCGTCAGATTGGGAACACCTCGCTTCTGGTCTTCGCCAGGCTGGTTTACCGGATTGAGCAACTCCCAGTTCGCTATGTCTTGTTTTCTTTACCATTGCCGATGGCGGCTTTGTCCGCGTGTGGGTCTTGTCAGAAGAACTTTGCTTGAGCGGGGTAGGGGTGTTGCGTAGCTTTTGCCCATGACCAGACCCGCCTCTTTCAAATACTTCAAAACCAATCCCGAGGTCATCCGCCTTGCGGTGATGCTGTACATCCGTTTCCCGCTCTCGCTTCGAAATGTCGAAGATCTGTTGCACGAGCGAGGCATCGACGTGAGCCACGAAACTGTCCGATATTGGTGGAACAGGTTTGGCCCGATGTTTCTGCTGAGATAAGGCGGAAGCGTGTTCAGCAGCTGCGCTCGTTCTCCAAATGGCAGTGGCACGTTGACGAGGTTTTCGTGAAGGTAAATGGTAAGCGGCATTATCTTTGGCGGGCTGTTGATCACGAAGGTGAGGTGCTGGAAGCCGTAGTCACCAAACGACGAAACAAAGCTGCAGCGCTGAAATTCCTCAAGAAATTGTTGAAGCGGCACTGTAATGCGGAAAACGTCGTCACGGATCGCTTCGCCTCATACGGAGCCGCGCTAAGAGAGCTGGGCGCGCTCGAAACACAACAGACGGGCAGGTGGTTCAACAACCGCGTTGAGAATTCCCACCTTCCTTTCCGACGACGCGAACGCGCTATGCAACGGTTCAGACGCATGCGAAGTTTACAGAAATTCGCTTCCGTCCACTCCTCCGTCAACAACCACTTCAACCAGGAAAGATCGCTCGCAACCAGAGATACCTTCAAGCTGACCCGCGCCGCGCTCTTAGCGAGTGGCGTCAACTTTGTTCCGGATAGGTTCGCGGTTTCCGAGGCAAACT
This sequence comes from Ruegeria sp. YTSB088, assembly GCF_059609825.1. Classification (NCBI taxonomy): domain Bacteria; kingdom Pseudomonadati; phylum Pseudomonadota; class Alphaproteobacteria; order Rhodobacterales; family Roseobacteraceae; genus Ruegeria; species Ruegeria sp. YTSB088. The sequence continues at coordinate 113,995 of NZ_JBXWMM010000002.1, forward strand.
GAGACTAGTTCGAATTAGTCTGACAGCACCCCAAGTTGAGCGATTTGACGCGTGCGCTTCTAAATCAGGATACTGCAAACGGGACTTCCAACGACGGCATGGACGCCGCGATTTGCCAGATCGATTCGGCAAAAGGGGTGGCGACGTTTGCGGGTGCGCGTATGTCTCTTTTGGTCAAATCCAAGATCGGCATTGACCGAATCCGAGGTGATAAGCTGAGCATTGGGTATGTGGACACTCCTATTGGTTCAAAATTCTTGGAGCACGAAGTTCAAAAAGATCAAATCACAGGTTTTTTGTTTCAACTGATGGGTTGATTGACCAATTAGGTGGAGGAAAACGTTTAGGCCTTGGTTTTCAGAGAATTGTATCTGTATTTGAACAGGAAGAGTGGTCGTGTTCGGAAGATCTATTGTCGGCTATTCACAGCGCTTTTCAAGATTATAGTACGAATGAAGAACGTTTGGATGACTTAACCATGATCGCTTTTCGCACTGCCTGAAATACAGATTAAGGTGTGTTTGTGAGGTGCAACGCCCTCTGCTTATCCGTAAACGTTGATGTCTACTCCTGTACTATCTAAGGCTTTGTTAGGCGTTATTAAAACTGAGGTGACGTCGATTTTTCCTCGCTGAACAGACGCTACAGTGGACTGACCGTTCTACAGGGCGCTTCGGTGACATAGGTGCTGCCGCGGGATCTTCGAGATCGTCATACTGAACCTGAATGGCGTTCTTTGAGTTTCCCATGAATGACTTTGCGACTGCAAAGAACGGCAGTTCCCGTCCCGCGTGTTACTGTGGGATGTCTGGTTTGGGCTGCCTGCGGTTCTTGATTCCGAACAGGCGAAGGGCAGAAAAGTCCGCAACCCGGACGTCGGTCCTGATAAAACTAACGTTCGGTTCCAGCAAAAGCGGTCAGTGGGAGGTCACGCGCGCTTAAGCACCTCGCGAAGAATGAGTTTGAATGCCCGGTTCGGGCTGGCGACCGGTCTCTGATGCACGTGAAACGAACGGTTGCTGAGAGTCCAGCGAGAATCCATCAATAGGCTTATTGATCCTTGTCAAGATTTGAGCGGGCAAGAAGTGGTACAGTCAATGGTAAATATGGGGGGATTCATGGAAGAGTTGATTGAAATCGGTAGGTCCTTCGTTCAGGCCATGCGTGAGCGCAGGGGCCTTGGAAGTGTTGATGAAATGTATGCCGAAAACGCACAGTCGATAGAGGCTGTCGTGCCTCCAGTTCGACAATTCCGCGTTTCAAAGGGGCGAGAAGCCATCAAGGGAAAAAGAGAGGATTGGTTGGCGTCGCATGAAATCCAAGAACTAGAAGTGGATGGCCCCTACGTCCACCCACCCAACCGCTTTGGAGTCCGCTTCAGAGCTGAAGTGATTCAGAAGGCTACGGGTGAGCGTATGACCCTGCGCGAGATCGCAGTGTATTCGGTGGCGGAAGGCAAGATTGTGCTGGAAGAGTTCTTCATGCTGCCGAAATAAGAAGAGCGAGCAACAACATTGTCTCTTCGTTGGTTAAATCCGTGCGCGCGACTCTTGGGCGAACTGAAATCCCGGAAGGAGGTCGGGAATGCAACACAGAACAGTGGCCTATTATGTAGGAGTTGATACTGACGACGCGTCGATTTTGGAATGCGCTGAAACTGCCCGTAACCAGAACAGTCACTTGAATTGCGTGTTGATCGCGGACTTGCCCAACCTGCCTTACCTAAAGTATGGATCAAACAGGTTCGTTGAGGCGGGTCTTCCTTCAAACTGGTTGGATGTTCTTTACGGAAAAAATGCCGCCTTGAAGTCCCGCGCCACAGAAGTTGAAGCGCTTCTGGTCGGGCAGGGCGTATCTGCAAATGTAAATGCCTTTATGGGATCTGGAACAGAGTTACAGCATCTTGTGGCAGGCGAAGCCAATAGTTCAGATATCGCCTTTCTAGACGCTGAATTGCGAAAGAACCCCGATCTATTCCATAAGATCGCGTACGGAGTATTGTTTCATTCACCGGTCGCCCTGATGGTCAATGGAGATCCGTTTGCCCAACGCGACTGCATTTTTTTAGCATGGAATGATAGCCTGCCTGCGTCTAGGGCTGCGCATTTAGCTTTACCCATTCTTCTGGCGGCCAACGAAGTTGTGATTGGGTGTTTTGATTTGCCGACGCCTGATGACGTAGAAGGTCAAGTGCCCGGAACTGACCTAGCTGGATGGCTCAGCCATCACGGTTGCACCGTGACCGTGTCGCAGTTCCCGTGCGACGGGAATTCAATAGAACATTGCATTCAGGAACGCGCACGAGAATTGGGGGCCGACCTCGTTATTATGGGCGCTTACGGGCATTCCCATTTGCGTCAGTCGGTATTTGGGGGAACGACGCAAGCAATGTTGGAGCAGACAAGGTTGCCAGTGCTTTTCGGACACTGATGAAGTGAACGGGCGACGCCGAAGACTGAGCCACACGATCCAAGCCGAAAGATCAAGGTATCGTCGAAAAAGACGGTCTGTTGGCGCGAGACGGTGCTTGAAAATGCCAAAGCAAAGGGCCGATCATGGATCGGCCTTCTTCGAGCTGCGGACTGATAGTGTTCTTTGGTAAAATCCTAGATCAATTCTTAAGTTATTGTATATATATGTTTTTTAACGCTCTCGCCAGACCATGGGTTTGGTGAAGCAGCGTGGTAGAATGCTCTCACGCGTTTGGATAGGGGACCACAATGCGAAAACCAGAAGAGAGCGGCATGACACCCTCAGGGAATGGTGGTGAAGGTGAGGTACGGGCCTTTCTGGAGAGCCTGACAGGTCCATCGCGCGGAAACGTGAACTGGCTTTTCGATAAAACCCTAACTGTTTCAGTTGACGATGGAAGGGTGCTAAGCCTTCGACCTAGGGATGACCTGCCTCCCCATGATAACGATATTGCCACCCTACATTGGGCTGACGAAGGTTACACGATAACCGCGTCAGCAGGGCGCAATGTATGGGTAAACGGGCAAAATGCCTCATCGGCGTCTCTGTGGCATGGCGACATGATCGAGTTCGGCGAAAAGGGCCCAATGTCTCGATACAGATTGTGCGACCACTCATTTCCCGCACATCACACAGTCGAAGATATCCTCAGTGACGCATATGCTTACACCCGAACGAGCCGTCGACCTTTCGCTAAAAAGATGTCTGGTGCCCTGCGCGATAGCGGGCGGCGTCTTGCGTCTCAAACCACGGTACTGTTCAGGATCACAGTTCTTGCCACGCTTTTTGTGATCGCGGGGTTTGGGTACCTGCTTTATCAAAACGACCAGCGCTTGGCGGATAGTATCGAACAGGAGTCCCGCAAGATCGAAGCGGTCGCGTTTATGCTCGCCCAGACGAGAGAAGATGCACTTACGCCTGATGACTTGGCTTCGTTGCGTGACGCTTTTGAGAACCAGGTTTTGTCGACCGAGCAGCGTCTTGGAACCTTGGAGCAACGGGCAGGGGCACCCACGCGGGTGATCGCTGCCTCCACTCGATCCGTCGCTTTCCTTCAGGGGGCTTATGGGCTGCGCCACGTGGAAAGCGGGAAGATTTTGCGGCACGTGCTGGGGCCGAAGGAAGAAAACCTAAAAACCCCGTTTGGCCAGCCTTGGATCGAACCGGACGGGACCGGCGAACCTGCGGAATTTCAGTTCACCGGAACCGGGTTTCTGATTGAAGGGGGCTCATTGATGGTCACCAACCGTCATGTTGCGTTGCCTTGGACCTCAGGGGATCGAGAGAAGGCGTTGAACGACGCTGGTCTCGAGCCTGAAATGTTGAGGCTGCTGGCCTATTTGCCTGATCAGACCGAACCAATAGAGGCGCGTTTGGTCAGGTTCAGTGACGTGGCAGACTTGGCGATTTTGGCAGTTGAGCCAAGCCGCGTTCAGGGCCTCGGAATTCCGTTGGCGGATGCCGCATCGCGCGTCGGCGAAGAGCTTTACCTGTTGGGATATCCAACGGGTTTGAAAGCTTTGATCGCGCAGGCTGGGCCAGGCTTTTTAGAGGAATTGGAAGCAGAAGGAACGTTGAACTTCTGGTCGATTGCGTCCCGGCTTTCTACACAAAGCAAGATACACCCGTTGGCAAGCAAAGGGATTGTTGCGCGGATAAGTGGGAGCGCCATCGTTTATGATGCCGAGACCACGACCGGTGGGAGCGGGGGGCCTGCATTGAATCGGCGGGGTGAAGTCGTTGCCATCAATGCTGCGATCCTGCCCGAGTTCGGAGGCTCAAACATCGGCGTCCCGGTCTCACATCTCAGAGCTCTGCTAGGAGAGGTGGAAAGCCAGTGATCATTCGCTCGTTCGGAAGCGTGAGTATTGAACAAAGAACACTGTGGCCAGTGGAACGATCACTGAGATTAGGGCCACGGAGATCAGCAAGTACCCAAGCTGACTGTAGTCTGCAGTCGACGTGACCTCACCGGTCTCAGGGTTGGTGACAGCGCGCGTGATTACGTACGTCTGGTTGAGGTACTTGGTGCTGAGGCTGCTGGCCGACAATGCCATGTTTGTGAACGATGCCATTACCGCAAAAAAGGTCGCTTTCAACTGAACGGGTGCATTGCGGGCGATCCAAGCCAACATGGGGACCATGGCAATCTGCCCAAGCGGCGATTCAACGGCTGTATCAAGAATGGCAATGAACCTTGCGTCGACAACTCCGCCGGTACGCGCGGCTGTCCATTCATGCACGCCGTAGTAGAGGGCAAGGTTGGGCAGGGCTAGAACGCCCGCAGCGATTGTCAGCAATACGACCACATGCGCAATCGAACGATTGGCCATAAACGGTCGGAGAACAATCAACCCCAGCAACGCCAGTAGCGAAGTCAACAAAGCCAGGATTGCCAGGAACTGTTCATCGAACCCCAATTCATCGATTTCAAACCAAGTCAGGCCTGGTCCCGGCAGAGGAACGGCACGGAATACAAAAATGATTGTCGCTGTCCCGATCAAGGCTTTGGCTTGGGCTGGTTCCAGCTCTTTCAGTAGACGCGACATTAGGTACAGGATCACAGTCAGGGAAACCGCAAAAACAATCTCTTGCGCAAATTCGAAATCTGCGGTCCCCAGCACGATGCTAAGCACAACGAATGCGAGACCGCCGAGCAATATGGACCATTTGACTTCCGTGACTTCATCCGGTGTGTGGGGCGGGTGACCTCGCTTGGCAAGTTGACGCTGGATCAAGCTGTGAAGAACGACTCCGCTGACCGACAACAAGGGTATGGCCAGTGCTATCAGGTACACTTGGCCATAAAGCGCAAGGCGTTCGGGTTTTTGCAGTTCTTCGGTTCCAGAGAATATCCAGATGTTTACAGCCGCAACCGCCGCAAACCCGGAAATGATCGAGACTCTGCCCAAGGTTTGCATTGTTGTGTGCTGTGCACGGGCTTCTTCAGGCGTAAAGGGTAGGCCGTGCTGGTCAACCTTTGGGACCGCCTCAACGGTCATGGCGTCAGCAACTACGTCCTGAATGGCATAGCCCGAAGGCGCCAACAGCAACGCGACGACATACCACTCTTCCAGTGGCATAGTGGATGCCATTTGCGCAGGCGCGGTCACAAGCCCATACATTAAGAGCAGAGACAACGTAATCAGGGATGCGCCGAACACGATCAGCAGGGACTTCCAGCGCCAGAACAGGTCCACGACATGGCCAAGCGGCATTTTGAGTATCCAAGGGATACCGGCCCAAAATGCGAGTCCTGCAACGAAAGAGGCGGATAAATCCAGATAGTCTTTTAGGAAAAAAGCGCCAACGACTGAGGTCAGCCCGGACACGCCGGCCGCAAAATAGACCATCAATGGCGGCAGATAGGACCATTGCAGCTGCTGAACCAGATCCACAAACGTTCTATGCCACCAGGCCGAAAGTTTTGATCCTATGGAAGTTTGGTCAGTCGTCATATGCCATGGCAGCTCGTTGAGGCCTTTGGGTTGTTTTGTCTAGTTAGAGAAATCCAGATCCGAAAAGCAATGCACTGGTGATTACCCCAAGGATCGGTACCACAATAGGAACGCGGAAATGCTTGGCGGCCTCGTCCGGCTGCATCTTCAGCTGGATCAGCGAAATGTTAACGAGCACAAAGACGCCCAGAACGATCTGGGATGTGCGCTCTGCCAGAGTCCCAATCGGCACAGTTTGGGTCAGCAGAACGATGATTGCCACGACCAACAAAGTAGCAACAACGGGTGTCTGCGTTGCTTTAGGCACTATCGCCAGAACCTTCGGCAAATGGTCACGGTCTGCTAGTCCGTAGATCACCCGCGAGGCCATGATCATCTGGATAAGTACTCCATTGACTGTCGCCAAAATCGCGACTGCGGAAAAGCCCTGTTTAATCACCTCGGGGGAGTTTGAAAACACAAGCGCGAGGGGTGCTGCGGACGTCGAAAGAACATCGATCGGAACAACAAGTAGAACCGTCATTGAGGTTCCAAGATACAACACGGTTGCCAGAACGAGTGTTAGCATAATCGCTTTTGGGATGGTGCGCACGGGGTCTTTAACCTCTTCCGCGACATTGGCCATGTCCTCGAAGCCAACAAATGCAAAGAAGGCGAGGAGTGATGCCGCGAAAATGCCTCTCCACGCGTCGAGTTCAAGCGGGGGAAGCATTGAACTGATCCCGTATCCCTGCGGATCTTGAATCGACATACCCCAGCCAATCACAAAGAGAAGGCCTGCGATCTCGATGATTGTAATGACAGCCGCAACGAAGACCGACTCAGTGATCCCCCAAAGCGCGATTAGACCCATGATCAAAACGACGCTGATGGTCAAAACAGGGATCGCAAATCCGGTTAAAGCGTGCAGGTATGACGCTGCGCCAATTGCAACAGCAGAGGCCGAGATAATCCCCGAAGCTGCGACCGCGAGCCCGACGAAAACCGCCATCCATCTCTTCTGAAATCCCGCCTCAACATAGGCGGCTTCACCTGCGCTGACAGGAAATTGTGTTGCGAGTTCTGCATACGAAAGCGCGGTGAGTGATACGACAAGCGCGGCTACAACGAACGAAAACGCCGCAAACGGTCCGGCAATGTCTGCTGTTGCGCCGACTAAAACGTAAATGCCCGCTCCGACCGTTACCCCAAGGCCATAAAGTGTGAGCAACGGGGTAGTAAGGGCTCGTCTGAGTTTCTGTTCGTTTGGATCAACAGAGTTCATAAGCGATTTCCACCAACTGCCCATTCAGAACGTCGTCGGTGGCGTCCTTCTCGGTTTTGTCCGCGATTGGCGGAGCGGCTCAATCCGATGGTCAAAGCTCCACCGAACGCCTTGTGTCTCAACGTTTGGGCGCATTGTGCTCCAATAAACTAACTGGGGGCTCGCCACCACTTCTGCCGAGCCCCCGGTGGGTGGAACTTCCACTCCTTAAGAATTCCGTTCACCTTTGTGTTTGCTTGGGGACAGACCGGTGAACGTAGAACACGCTAAAACATTCGTATTTCACTATGTGATTCCTATTGGTGCTTTGATCTATGTCAATCAACTCGCGGCCGCCGGTCTGCGAGGCTGAATCCCAACCAACTGTCGTTTGCCTTCGGACTTAAAGGCAAAGCAAACATGTGAGGCGGTTTGAGATTTAGGGTAGAATGCTATTCTGAATGCTCTGGAACCTGTTACCAACCTTGGGCTCGACTGGATGCTCTCAGATGGTAGCATCGCGTGTCGCATCACCTCTGGCGAATTCGTTGGCATTTGAACGCGCTGGAAGGACTGCCGCCAGGTCGCAAGGGGGGGAGGTCAATGACGAAGTGGCGTAGTTGGAGGCCGCCTGGATTGGACTTGGCGCGTGCTCAAGCGCCATTCGACCGAAAAACCAATCTTCGTGCTGAAGCGTGCAACATGAGCAAGGTCAAAGAAGTTTCTTAAGGATGCGGTTTAAATGATCTGCATCCGGGGCAGTAAATTGGAGGAGCATATGCAGATTGTTAGCGGGATTTTACTTGCACTGTTCGTCACGGGACCCGTTCTGGCGCAGGACGTCAGCGTCGATGACGGACGTGATTTGTACCGGACGTATTGCTGGCAATGTCACGGTTTCGAAGCGACCGGAGACGGGCCAATGGCGGAAATGCTGGCTATTCGAACGTCCGACCTCACCAAGTTGGCGGGCCAAAACGACGGTGTGTATCCAATAGATCGCATAGCTGAACAGATTGATGGTCGTTCACAATTGCTCGCCCATGGTGGCGAAATGCCAATCTTTGGCGCGGTGTTTGAGACAGACCAACAAATCGCGGTGGCTTTGCCCAATGGGCAACGGATAATGGTAGGCCTGCCGTTGGCGAATTTGCTCGCCTTTTTGGAATCGATCCAGACTGACTAGTCACAGGCCGATTTACTAATCCGTATCAGCCGTGCGTCTGATTGACATGAGAGTCAGTGGCGGCCCCAACACTTCGAAGGCCACAGTGCTGGCTAGAGTAAAGGCCATGATGGACGCGGCCCAATTCGGAAATTGCTCTCCGGCAACGAGTGCCATTCCTACAGCGACACCAGCTTGTGGCAACAAAGCGGGACCGTACCAGTGGGTCTGACGGCGAGGCAGGCCGCCCAGTCTCGCTCCACAATAACCCCCGACAAGGCGGGCAACGGCGCGCAAGATCAGGAAAAGAGCACCAGCCCAGCCCATCAAGCCGAAGGCTTCGATATCCAATGTGGCGCCAGCCAACAGGAAGAACAGGATCATGAATGGCCACTGAATGTGCTCGATCTCATGAAAAGCACGGTTGTGATGGCGGGCAAGATTCCCGATAACTGCGCCCACAACCATGCCTGCTACCAAGAATGAAACCTCCAGCCAAAGCGCGAGGCCCGCTGTAAGAAAGACTATGCCCACTGCTTCTGCCTGCATTGGCTCTCCCGGGTTCAAGCGGCCGGTCAGGTAAGCGGATGGCGTGCCTAGTGCGAAACCCAACAGTATCGCCCCTCCGAAGTCCCACATCGCTGTGGTCGTGACGGTGGCCCAACCGTCCGAATGACCGGCCAGAACCAAGGCGATGCTGAAAACGATCAGACCCCAAGCGTCATCTATTGCGACTACGCCTTTTAATGTCTCAGTGAAGCTGCTGGACACCCCGGATTGTTTGATCACGTCTGTCATAGCGGCCGGAGCTGTAGCCGTGGCAATTGCCGCCAGCACCAACGCCAACCCGAACGGTACGCCAATCGCGGCCAGTCCAGCAGACACAATAACAAGGGTTGCAACCACGATTGAAATCGAAATCGTCAGAATGGCTCGACCATGCCGAACCAGGTTCTCGCGGGTCAAAGATCCTCCAAGAAGGAACGCGACCATCGTCAAGGCCACAGTGGATATCTCGTCGAACCACATTGCAAAGTCGATTGGGATTAACCCCATTCCAGCGTTCCCTGCGATCAGACCGAGGAAGAGTAAGGTTGTAACACGAGGAAGATGCGTGGCCCGGCCAAGTTGGTCGGCCGCCAATCCGGCAAGGAAGAGGACACCAAGGGTAATCAGAAAGCCGGCAATGTGCATAGAAAACCAAGCGTTAAGTTCTTGTCTAGACTACTCTAACCCCAACCCTGCCTGCTAGGAATCGATGACGGAGAGAATGCGAGTGTCCCGTCGCAGCTTAGGCCAAAGATACCTAAAAAGGGATATTGATCTGTATTAAGGCGAAAGCGCGCCGCACTTGGCACAATGACTCATTCGGAAATGAGGAAGAACTTTCGATGCCGACAACGAAATCTAACACAAATAGCCCGACCTCACTTTTGGATGCTTTCAAGCAAATGCAGCCGCCCATGTCCGGCAATCCGGCCTTCGGTGCCCAGATCGAACAATTTTGGAACGCACAAGAAAAACTGCTCGAAGAAACAGAGGCCTTTGCGCAGCATTGGTTCGAACGGCGTCATGAGGCAGTCCGGACGGCTCTAAAAGCTGCACGCAATGTGTCTTCCGCGAACCCGTCCGATCCATTGAAAGCCCTTCAGAGCATGGCGGAATGGCAGCGCCATTCGGCTGAGCGGTTGGTTGCTGACGCGCAGGAGTGGTTCGAAACCGTGTCCCGTTGTGCATCTTATGTCGCTGAAACCGAAGCTGAAGCTGTTAAGAAAACAGTTGATGATGTTGTAGCCGCTACAAAGAGCGCGGGGAAATCTTCAAAGTCTGAGCCTGTGTAGGTTTCCTGCTGCCGAGTAACCAAATTGAAGTCATCGGAGCAGTAGATAGGAGGTCAAATGTACAAGAATATCCTGATCCCGGTTGCTCTGGACCAAGAACACGACACACAAGCGTCGTTTGAGACGGCGCGCCAATTGGCTGATACGGACGCTGTTTTCACCGTTGTACACGTCCAAGAGCCCATTCCGGCATATGTATGGTCTCAGATTCCAAGCGAAGTGCTTGCACATACGCGGCATGAGATATTGGAAAACCTGCATCAGACTGCCTCTGAAATTCCAGGCGCGAAGGTACAGCTCATCTCCGGGCATGCGGGTAGGGCTATTGTCGACTTCGCAAATCAGATCGACGTTGATTGCATAGTCTTGGCTTCGCACAAGCCGGGATTCGAGGATATTTTTCTAGGTTCCACTGCGAACAGGGTCGTGCATCATGCCAGTTGTTCGGTTCACGTAATTCGGTGATCCAAAGATAGCGATGGTCTTGTCAGAAGAACTTTGCTTGAGCGGGGCAGGGCGGTTGCGTAGCGTTTAGGGATGACCAAACCCGCCTCTTTCAAATACTTCAAAACCAGTCCCGAGGTCATCCGCCTTGCGGTGATGCTGTACATCCGTTTCCCGCTCTCGCTTCGGAATGTCGAAGATCTGTTGCACGAGCGAGGCATCGACGTGAGCCACGAAACTGTCCGATATTGGTGGAACAGGTTTGGCCCGATGTTTCTGCTGAGATAAGGCGGAAGCGTGTTCAGCAGCTGCGCTCGTTCTCCAAATGGCAGTGGCACGTTGACGAGGTTTTCGTGAAGGTAAATGGTAAGCGGCATTATCTTTGGCGGGCTGTTGATCACGAAGGTGAGGTGCTGGAAGCCGTAGTCACCAAACGACGAAACAAAGCTGCAGCGCTGAAATTCCTCAAGAAATTGATGAAACGACATGGTAAATCGGAAAACGTCGTCACGGATCGCTTCGCCTCATACAGAGCCGCGCTCAGAGAGCTGGGCGCGTTCGAAACACAACAGACGGGAAGGTGGCTCAACAACCGCGTCGAGAACTCGCACCTGCCGTTTCGACAACGCGAACGCGCGATGCAACGGTTCAAGCGCATGCGAAGTTAACAGAAATTCGCTTCCGTCCACTCCTCCGTCAACAACCACTTCAACCAGGAATGATCGCTGATCAGCCGAGACACCTTCAAGTTGAAACGCAGCGCCGCTCTTGCCGAGTGGCGCGAACTTGGCGCTGGATAAAGGACAGCGTCACTGGCCTAATAGAGACTGGTTCGAATTCGTCTGACAGCACCGTCACTCATACCCATCTCACGTTTCTTCCGTCCCCCGATCCGGATTCATGACGTAATTCCAGCCGGTTACGCGGCCTATTCTCGTGCAGAGATTATTCTGATCGCGCTCAGTGAATACTGTTAAAGCCCTGGTCCCTTGTGAGTGTCTGATCAACTGGGCCGCTCATTCCTGCAAGCGTTTCCCATTTTGGCCCACAGAAAGGGTGCCGCCATCCAGCACCTCAACGTAAACACCCATATCCATATGGCCCAGGTGCTTTCGAAGTATGAACGGGATTTTCAAGTCTCGTTGGGCCGTCTCAGGATTCACTTCGGTAGCGGCGCATCTCTTCGTCCGCGAAAGTACTCGCAGCCTGACATTGCCGAAAACAAAGGTGGAACCGACAGCGTCCAGCTCAGAAAACGGAGGTAATCCATCAATTTCAATATTCGCCCGAAATCTGGCCGGGTGGATGTCCGTGCCCAGCTTTTTGCTTAACGCATCAACAGAGCTTAAATTGAGAACCGATATCGCATTCATCATCTTCGGTGAAACGACTGAAACATCAGTGAAACGATGTGGGTGCGAAGACACGAATCTTGGCGGTTCAGGATCCTGTAGGCCCAGCGTATCGTAAAGGAGTCTGGCGGCGTCTGTCTCCCCCTGGGGTTCACTCATGTTGAAGTAGTGGGTGCTGCCGTCCACATCAATTTCCAACTGCCGAGTTGCGGCGTCGAAACGTGACTTGAGGCCGGCTAGTCCGGCTTCTTTCAGCAACACAACAAAGCGGTCTTTGGGAAGTGGCTTGGGGGCAGTTGGGTCAAAGCCGGAATTGTAGCGAGCAAAGCCGAAAAGGCGGTCACCAGGAATACCCTCGCCAGCGCTCAGAAGTACTGTGTTCAGTGGCTCCGGACTCAGACCCTTGATGGGGTAACGACTTATTCTGACAATGGTGAGTCCGTTCATGCGTTGGTTTCCGGTCTGTCGTGAACAGTCGAATATGGCTTGTTTTGCATCTTTTGGACCCTCGATTTTCAGGCGCCCGGGCGGAAGCGGCAAGCCGGAAATTATGCACTGCGGAGCCTGTGAGATCTGGCGACCCAAAGCTTCCAGCAGGTCAGTTTCAAAGAATTGCTTTTAGACTACCGGTTTTTTCCGTGGATTGTCGGAAAGTGAGCAAAGGGAAATGATTATTTATAAAGTGTTTAAAAACAGATAAATAATAGGATTAATTAAAGTGATTTAGGGCAGTTTGAGGTACGAACCTCAAAATTATCTAGACTTGAGGTGCGTACCTCAAATAGCCTTTGGAGTATGCCGCGATTCGCACATCCTCGATTGACGGCGTTAAAAAGGGAGGAATGGATGACTTACTCAAAACTGGCGTCTGCCAGCGCAATAGTCCTTGCCGCTACTACTCTTTCTACCAAGGCAAATGCTGAAGACCTGACACTGTGTTGGGCGGCGTGGGACCCGGCCAACGCGCTGGTTGAGCTTTCCAAGGAATTCGAGGCCGAGTCTGGCCATGCAATGAATTTCGAGTTCGTACCCTGGCCGAACTTTGCGGACCGGATGCTGAATGAGCTGAACTCCGGCGGGAAGCTTTGCGACCTGCTGATCGGCGACAGCCAATGGATCGGCGGCGGAGCTGAGAACGGTCACTATGTAAAGCTGAATGACTTCTTCGATGCCGAAGGTATCAGTATGGATGATTTCGCGCCGGCAACTGTGTACGCTTATTCGACGTGGCCAAAGGGCACGCCAAATTACTATGCGCTGCCTGCCATGGGTGATGCGAACGGTTGGTTCTATCGCAAGGACTGGTTCGAAGACCCCGATATCCAAGCCGCTTACAAAGAGGCAACCGGTCAAGATTTGCGCGAACCGGAATCCCAGAACGAGCTGTTGCAGATTGCGCAGTTTTTCCAGGGGCGCGAGATCGACGGAAAAACCGTGTACGGCGCTGCGATCTTTACCGAGCGCGGCTCGGAAGGGATAACGATGGGCGTGACGAGCGCTCTTTACCCGTGGGGATTCAAGTATGAAAACACGCCAGGCTCCTATGACATGGAAGGTGCGGTAAACTCTCCTGAAGCTGTCGAAGCTCTGGAATTCTACAAAGAGTTCTACAAGACGGCGACACCTCCGGGTTATACCAACTCTTACATGGGTGAAAGCCTGGACGCCTTTAAGTCAGGTCAGGTCGCCATGGCCATGAACTGGTTTGCGTTCTTCCCGGGTCTTTATGCCGATCCGAACACCGGTGGCGACAAGATCGACTTCTTTGTGAACCCGCCGCAAAATCAGGCAGGTTCGACGCTGGGCGGGCAGGGGATCTCTGTTGTCAGTTACTCTGACAAACAGGATGCCGCGCTTGAATACATCAAGTGGTTCGCGCAACCTGAAGTTCAGGCCAAGTGGTGGGAGCTGGGCGGCTATTCAGCGCATAATTCGGTTCTGGAAGACCCCGGTTTCGTGGACAGCCAGCCCTTCGCCGGTGACTTCCTGGAAGCCATGGCTGGCGTGCAGGACTTCTGGCAGGAGCCTGCCTATGCGGAACTGCTGTTGGCAATGCAGAAACGCATACATGACTACGTGGTCGCCGACCAGGGCACCGCGCAGGAAGCGCTTGATCTTTTGATCGAGGATTGGACCGAAGTCTTCGAAGACGAAGGCAAGCTTTAATCCGGAAACAGGGCAGGAGCGGGTTTCGGCCCGTTCCACCATGACCCGTGCGTCCGAAACCGACAAGAACTGGCAAAGAAATGTCTGACAGGACCATAGATCGCGTTGCGCAGGCAACGCCCACGCGAGTTGCGCGCAAAATCAGGGGGCTATCCGATCGAGCGATCGCCTGGATATTCATTTCACCAACGATCTTCCTGCTGCTTGCAATCAACATCTTTCCGTTGATCTGGACGATCCAGCTTAGCTTTACGAACTACAAGGCGAACCGGATCGGGCGCGAGGTCAAGGATGTCGGGTTCAGGAACTACGAGCGTATCCTGACGGATTCCGATACCTGGCTGAATATGCAGGCAACTGCGCATTTTCTGTTCTGGACGATCTTTTTCCAGGTTCTGATCGGGTTCACCTTGGCATGGTTGATCAACAAGAAGTTCAAGGGAAACGACCTGTGGACCACGATCATCGTGTTGCCGATGATGCTGTCCCCGGCTGTCGTCGGCAACTTTTGGAAATTCCTGTATCAGCCGCAAATCGGCCTGTTCAACTACATCGTGTCCTGGTTCACCGGCAAGGAACCGTCGAGCTTTGAGATGCTGGGTTCGGTGACGTTGGCACCCTGGGCCATCGTGATCGTCGACACATGGATGTGGACGCCGTTTGTGATGCTGATTTGCCTGGCCGGGCTGCGCAGCATTCCCGACTATATTTACGAGGCTGCCGAGATCGACCGGGCCAGCAAGCTGCGGCAGTTCTTTACGATTACGATCCCGATGGTGCTGCCGTTCCTGATGCTGGCGGTGCTGTTTCGGGGAATCGAGAACTTCAAAATGTTTGACCTGGTGGTTCAACTGACCGGCGGTGGGCCGGGGTCTGTTACGGAACTCACTTCGATCAATCTCAAACGGGAAGCGTTTGAGAAGTGGCGAACAGGTTATGCCTCGGCCTATGCGATCATCCTTTTCGTCACCGTGTTTGGCCTTGCGTCGATCTACGTCAAGGCCCTGAACAAGGTGAAACAGAGATGAGCAGTTTTTCCGTCACTGAACCTTCCAACCGGTCCAAGTGGATCGCCGGTTTTCTCGTCATCACTTATGCACTGATTACCATGATCCCGCTGGTGTGGATTTTGCTGACCGGTTTCAAGTCGCCCGCAGATGCCATCAGCTACCCGCCCAAGGTCGTATTCGGCCCGACGCTGGAAGGATACGTCAACCTGTTCACAACGCGGACGCGGCAAACTCAGGACTTTCTGGAGGCAAACCCGCCGCAGAACTGGGCGGACGATATCGTGCGCCAGTATGACATGGTGATCGTCGGGCCTTCCAAGTTTGGTGAACGCTTCATGAACTCGGTGATAATCGGGTTTGGGTCCACGTTTCTGAGCATCTTTCTTGGCACCTTGGCCGCCTATGCGTTCAGTCGGTTCAAGGTGCCGCTCAAGGATGATCTTCTGTTCTTCATTCTCAGTACGCGGATGATGCCGCCAGTTGCTGTGGCTATTCCGATCTTCCTGATGTTCCGGAATCTTGGACTTAGTGACACGCATCTGGGGATGATCCTGCTTTATACAGGTGTGAACATCTCACTGGCGGTGTGGTTGCTGAAGGGATTCATAGATGAAATCCCCAGAGAGTACGAAGAAGCAGCGCTGATCGACGGCTACACACGCTTTCAAGCGTTCTACAAAGTGGTGCTGCCGCAGGCCGCGACGGGTATCGCGTCGACAGCAATCTTCTGCCTGATTTTCGCATGGAATGAATATGCTTTCGCCGTTCTGCTTACATCGGCCAATGCGCAGACAGCGCCCCCCTTCATCCCGACCATCATCGGTATTGGCGGCCTGGATTGGCCCGCGGTCGCGGCTGGTGCCACGATCTTCCTGATACCCGTCATGATTTTCACCATCCTGATGCGCAAACACCTGCTGCGCGGGATTACATTCGGAGCTGTACGCAAATGAGCGAGTTTCTGACAGGACTGATGCGACTTCGCCGAGGTCCGTGGGAGATGGTCGCGACCATCCTGATTGCAGTTGGTGTCTTCATGCTCATGCAGCCCTTTGTCCTGTGGGCGTTCACCTATTCCTTCATCGTCACGCTGATCGGAACCGTCATGTTCATCATCGTCAGCCATTTTCCGGAGTAGAAATGGCCCAGATTATTGTCAAAAACGTAAAGAAGATGTTTGGCGAGTTCACGGCTGTCCGTGAAAGCTCTTTCACGATTGAGGACGGTGAGTTCTTCATGCTGCTTGGACCGTCGGGGTGTGGAAAGACGACAACGCTCAGGATGATTGCGGGCCTGGAACTTCCTACATCCGGCGAAATCTACCTCGATGGCGAGGAAATCAGCCAAAAGCCGCCCTCACAGCGTGACATTGCATTCGTTTTCCAGATGTTCGCGCTGTATCCGCACATGAACGTTCGCAAGAACATCAGCTATCCACTTATATCACAAGGCATGTCACGTGCCGCTGTTACTGCCAAAGTCGAAGAAGTCGCCGGAATTCTGGGGATAACTGACATTCTCGATAACCCGGTGGGTGGGCTTTCAGGTGGCGACAGGCAGCGCGTGGCACTTGGGCGTGCGATCGTACGAGAGCCCAAGGCGTTCATGATGGACGAACCTCTTGGTGCTTTGGACGCCGAGTTTCGTGAGCATATGGCTGAAGAATTGCGCGCGCTGCACGATCGCATGGGAGCGACAACGGTTTACGTTACGCACGATCAGCTTGAAGCCATGCAGATGGGTGACAAGATCGTCGTCATGAACAACGCGGTGATTGAACAATTCGGAACGCCGCAAGAAATCTACGACAAACCTGCGACCATGTTTGTGGCGGATTTCATAGGATCCCCGTCGATGAACTTCCTGCCGTTTCAGGGAAAAGTGGCACCCGGTTCGGAAATGGTCAGGCTGAACGGTCATGACGAGGCGGTCCCGAAACTGATGGAGGGCGCGGAAGGGGAGCTGGTCTTTGGAGTCCGCCCGGAACATGTTTTGTTGTCCGACGACAGCGATTATCGGGCCAAGGTCCTGGCGGCAGAATACTTGGGAACAACCCAGATCGTGACATTGCAAAGCCCGAACGGCGAATTGAAGGCCCGCATTGGCGCAGGTGAAACAGTCGCGCCGGGTGAAACCGTGGGATTGGAGTTCCGTTCGACAACTGTGACCCTTTTTGAGCGGTCCACGGGCCGGGCGCTGAGATCTGCCTTGAACGATGAGGTGCTGACCGATGGCTGAAGTCGTTTTGGAGAACATCTCGAAGGCATTCGGAACTGTTCAGGCTGTCGACGATATCTCGATGACCATCCCCGATGGCGCTTTCGTCGTGCTCCTGGGTCCGACAGGTGCGGGGAAAACAACGACGCTTCGGCTGATTTCCGGCCTTGAGAAGATGGATACGGGATCAGTACGCATTGCCGGGCGAGACGTTGGACTGGAAACGCCTGCCCAACGCGATGTGGCGATGGTTTTCCAGCAATATTCGCTGTACCCGCATATGACGGTGCGCGAGAATCTGTCGTTCCCACTTCGGTCGCCGATCCTCAAGACGCCTGAGGATGAGATCACGCAGAAAGTGAACGAAGTCGCGGAAATACTGCAAATCCCGCACAAGCTGGACAACAAAGCCACTGAATTGTCCGGCGGAGAGATGCAGCGTGTTTCGATTGGACGAGCATTGGTGCGTGATCCCCAGATTTTCCTGATGGACGAGCCCCTCAGTTCCCTGGATGCAAAGTTGCGGGCGGATTTACGCGTCGAACTCAAGAGAATTCAGGCGGACCTTGGGTCCACGCTTTTATATGTGACCCATGATCAGATTGAGGCCATGACGATGGCCACACATATCGGAGTGCTGGAAGAGGGCAAATTGGTTCAGTACGGCACGCCCAGGGACATCTATGAAAACCCGTGCAGTGTCTATGTTGCCAGTCGGTTGGGTTTGCCACGGATAAATATCCTGCCGTCAGAGTTGTTCGGTGGGGATCACAAAGGCCCGCAGATCGGTCTTCGCCCGGAAAACATCGTAGAAGGCGAAGGCAGTGAGGCGCGTGTGATACGTGCGGAACACTTGGGCGACCAGACCCGGTTGCATCTGGACTTGAATGGCCATCCGGTCGTGACGTTGATCGATGTCCATCAGGATTACCCTGCAGGTAAGACTATCAAAATCCGTCCTCAAAACCCGTTGTATTTTGACGCGTCCGGAACGCGTGTGAATTAAGGAGCAAAAGCATGGCCCAGTTCCTCAACAAAAAAGAAACCCTCGTAACCGAGGCTATAGATGGTCTTCTTGCATCATCCGGCGGGGCACTGACCAGGTTGGATGGCTACCCCCATATCAAGGTTGTCTACAGATCGGATTGGGACAAATCGAAAGTCGCCCTTGTTTCGGGCGGAGGGTCTGGCCACGAACCTGCCCATGCAGGGTTTGTGGGCGCAGGTATGTTGACTGCGGCCGTATGCGGAGAGGTTTTTGCGTCCCCATCGGTAGAAGCTGTCCTGGCGGGCATTCTGGCCGTGACCGGAGAGGCGGGGTGTTTGCTGATTGTCAAGAATTATACTGGCGACCGGCTGAATTTTGGTCTGGCGGCCGAGCGCGCCCGCGCACTAGGGCGCAAAGTGGAAATGGTGGTGGTCGATGATGACATCGCCCTTCCTGACCTGCCGCAACCGCGCGGCGTGGCGGGAACCCTTTTCGTGCACAAAATTGCCGGCGCATTGGCAGAACGCGGGGCTGATCTGGATTCTGTAACCAGGGCCGCAAAAAGCGTTGTCGAGAAAGTGGTCAGTATCGGCATGAGTCTGGACACATGTACCGTTCCAGGCTCTCCGAAAGAAGACAGGATTGCGCCCGGCAAAGCAGAGCTTGGGTTGGGTATTCATGGCGAGCCGGGTGTTGAGCAGGTGGAGTTTGCAAATGCCATGACCGCAATGTCCACCGTCGTGGAAAAACTGCAACAGCGAGTGGGGGAGGGTGACTGCGTGGCGCTGGTGAACAACTTGGGGTCTACGACGCCTCTTGAGATGTCTGTTCTGACGCACGCCTTATCCGAAACCGGTATCGCGGGACATATTGTCGGTCCGGCACCGATGATGACTTCGCTGGATATGCACGGATTTTCTGTGTCGATCCTACCGGTTGATCCGGGTGATTTGTCAGCGCTGGAAGAGCCGGTCGAACTGGTGGCTTGGCCAGGGGTCAAAGCAATAAAGCCCGTCCAAGTCGCGCCTTTGCCTGATGGTTTGACCCCGATTGATCCGATTCCGTCGAACAATCCGGCGACCAAGGAAACAATCACGCGTTTGGCAGAACTGCTGATCCGAGCCGAGAAAGACCTGAACGAGTTGGACGCCAAGTCCGGTGATGGAGATACGGGCAGTACATTGGCGACAGCGGCCAGATCTCTGCAAGGCAGCCTGGATCGGATGCCGCTTGCGGACCTGACGCAGTTGTTTCCCGCGCTGGGCAATGAACTGAGCCAGACCATGGGGGGCTCGTCCGGTGTGATCCTTGCAATCTTCTTCAATGCGGCAGGCGACGCCTGTGCCAGTGGCGCGTCCATAGCAAAGTCTTTGGTTGAAGGTCTGAACCGGGTCAGCCAGGTGGGTGGTGCCAAAGTTGGTGACCGGACAATGATTGATGCTCTGGCACCTGCGCTTGCGGCGCTGCCTTCCGGGCTGATTCAAGCCGCAAAGGCCGCACGCGAGGGTGCTGATAAAACCGCAAATATTCACCGTGCCAAGGCAGGCCGCGCAGCCTATGTTCCCGAAGAAAACCTGATCGGACATAACGACCCGGGTGCAGAAGCTGTTGCGTTGTTGTTCGAGGGCTTGGCACGGGAGATTGAGGGCTGAAAGAAACGTGGAAGACCAAAAACAAAAATTAGAATTGGTGAAAAAACCAACCGTTAATGACATCGCGCGCGTCGCAGGTGTCAGCTTGGCGACTGTTGACCGGGTCTTGAACAGGCGCCCCGGCGTGCGGGCCGTGACCGTTCAGAAGGTTCAAAAGGCAATCGATGAGCTGGGCTATGTGCGCGATACCGCTGCTGCCAACCTCGCGCGAAACCGTGTCTACAATTTCCTTTTTATTCTGCCGGATGCCGGCAATGAATTTGTCGAGGCGATATGCGATCAGATCGCTGAACAATCGCGCGATCAGTTCATCGAGCGAACACGGGTCACGATAAAAAAGGTCGCTCCGTTCGAGCCTCAGGACATCGTCAATATTCTGGATGGCGTCGACAGCCTGGACGTCGACGGGGTGGCCGTTTTCGGGCCGGAAACGCCTTCGGTCCGCGACGCTGTGAAGAGGGTCAGGGACAAAGGCGTTCCGGTGGTTGCGTTGGTGTCGGACTTGCCAAGTTCAGACAGAGATCATTTTGTCGGAATCGACAACGTTTCAGCAGGGCGAACGGCAGCTCAGCTGATGGGGCGCTTTGTGCATCGTCCGGGTAAGGTTCTGGTCCTGACAGGCTCACGTTTGGCACGTGATCATCTGGAGCGGCGTCAGGGTTTCGATCTTGTTGTCGCGGACGAGTTTCCTCATATCGAAGTCGTGGCGTCCGTCGAAGGCCGGGATGACCCAGAGCTGATCTACAAGATGATGCCGGGGATTTTTGAAACCTACCCGGATCTGGTCGGCATATACTCTTCCGCTGCGGGCAACGCGGGCCTGGTTCAATTTCTGTCAGAGAGCAGGATCAGCAAGGATCTGGTCATTATCGCGCACGAACTCACGCCACTTAGTCGAGACGCGCTGAACCGTGGCACATTTGACGCGCTGATCTCGCAAGACTCCGGGCACCTTGTCCGGTCCGCTGTTCGCCTTTTGCGTGCGACCTCGGACAAAGTTCCTTTCAACAAATCTCAGGAACGAATCCGTATCGACATCTATCTGAAGGAAAATTTGCCGCCATAGAGGCACAGTTTTTTGGGGAGGAAGCTAAATGAAGACGATCAAAGGGCCAGCTTTGTTTCTTGCACAGTTTGCCGGAGACGAAGCGCCGTTCAATTCATGGGACGCCATTACCAAATGGGCGGCGGATTGCGGATACAAGGGTGTGCAGGTGCCCAGTTGGGACGGGCGGTTGTTCGACCTTGAAACGGCCGCGACAAGCACAGGCTATTGCGATGAATTCAAAGGCAAGGCCCAAGAGAACGGCGTTGAAGTCACTGAATTGTCAACGCATCTGCAAGGCCAGCTTGTCGCCGTTCACCCGGCCTATGATACAGCCTTTGATGGTTTCGCAACCGAAAGCGTCAGGGGAGATTCCAAAGCCCGACAGGAATGGGCGGTTGATCAGGTCAAGAAGGCGCTTTCAGCTTCACGGAATTTGGGTATCTCTGCTCATGCAACATTCTCTGGCGCGCTGGCCTGGCCTTACGTGTATCCGTGGCCCCAACGTCCCGCCGGGCTGATCGAAACGGCATTTGATGAGCTTGCCCGCCGGTGGGTGCCGATCTTGGACCATGCAGAAGACTGTGGCGTTGATGTCTGCTATGAAATCCACCCCGGCGAGGATCTTCATGACGGGGTGACATACGAAATGTTCCTTGAACGCACAGGCAATCATGCGCGGGCTTGTATGCTGTACGACCCGTCACATTACGTTCTGCAATGCCTCGATTATCTGGACAATATCGACATCTACAAAGACCGCATTCGGATGTTCCACGTAAAGGATGCCGAGTTCAATCCGACCGGCAGGCAGGGCGTCTATTCCGGCTATCAAGGCTGGGTCGACCGAGCCGGGCGGTTCAGGTCACTTGGCGACGGGCAGGTGGATTTCAGCGCTGTCTTTTCGAAAATGGCGGCAAATGATTTTGACGGCTGGGCCGTGGTCGAATGGGAATGCTGCCTGAAACACCCCGAGGATGGCGCACGTGAAGGTGCTCAGTTCGTTTCCGATCACATTATTCGCGTGACCGAGAAGGCCTTTGACGACTTTGCCGGCGGCGGCACCGACGAAGCGGCCAATCGAAAAATGCTGGGGATAGGCTGATGGTAACAGGACGCAGTGAGGAAAGAGCGGGGCGCATTCGCCTTGGTATGGTCGGCGGCGGAAACGATGCTTTCATCGGCGGTGTCCACCGCATAGCCGCGCGGCTGGATGACAAGTTCGATCTGGTTGCAGGCGCGTTGTCCTCGACGCCGGAAAAATCCCGGGAAAGCGGCGAGGCGCTGGGCCTTGAACGGGTTTATGATGACTTCAAGCAGATGGCGATGCGGGAAGCGCGTTTGAAATCCGGGATCGAAGCGGTTTCAATCGTGACGCCCAATCACGTTCACTATGCCGCCGCACGTGAGTTCCTGAAACGCGGTATCCACGTGATTTGCGATAAGCCGCTTACATCAACCCTGAGCGATGCAAAGAAGCTGGTCAAAGCAGCCGAAAATTCAAACGCGCTGTTCATCCTTACCCATAACTACACGGGCTATCCCATGGTTCGGCAAGCTCGTGAGATGGTTGCCAACGGGGATATCGGCAAGATCCGCGTGGTTCAGGTCGAATATCCGCAAGACTGGCTGACTGAGCCACAGGATTTCAAGCAAGCTGAGTGGAGGACTGATCCGGAACGCTCAGGTGCCGGAGGATCAACCGGTGATATTGGAACTCATGCGTATAACATTGCCTGCTTTGTAACCGGGCTTAAGGCAGAAAGCCTCGCGGCGGATTTGCAGGCTTTTGTGCCGGGTCGTCAGGTCGATGACAACGCGCATGTAATGCTGAGGTTCGAAGGTGGAGCCCGTGGCATGCTGTGGTCATCGCAGGTCGCGCCCGGCAATGAAAACGCGCTGCGATTGCGTGTGTACGGTGAAAAGGGAGGCATCGAGTGGGCTCAGGAAGACCCGAACTATCTTTGGTTTACTCCTTACGGAGAGCCCAAGCGCCTGATCACCCGAAATGGGGCCGGGGCAGGGGACGCGGCCAATCGGCTCAGCAGGGTGCCGCCGGGACACCCCGAGGGCTACCTGGAAGGGTTCGCGAATATCTATGGTGAAGCAGCGGAAGCCATTCTGGCGTTCAGAAACCAGAGTTCGCCTGACGCATCCGTCGTTTATCCGGCGGTTCACGATGGGCTTGAAGGCGTCAAATTCGTGACCGCATGTGTGCAAAGCTCTTCAAGAAATTCGGCTTGGGTTAAGCTGGAGTGAGGCATTCGGCTATTAGGGTTGAGTTGCCGGTTCCGTATGAAAAACCCGAAGTGAGGCGGGCGAGCGGGCGGCACCTCAACAACTGGTGCCGGCGAACCGCACGAGCAAGATAAGGTCCGTGTCACAAGCACCGCGCCTTCAATATTTCCGCCGCTTCATCAAAGGTTTGTACACTACTCTCGGCCCGTGCAGTCAGATGAGCGCCCTCCAGCAAGGCCAATGTGGCGCGTGCTTCTGCTTTCGGATCCCCAACGCCCACGATCGAAAGATCTGCTTTACCAAGTGCAAACACTTCCTCGATCCACCGGGTCATCATACGCCGGAACGCGCGAATCTTGTCGGTGGCTTCTTTAGACAAGCTTTCCCGGCTGATGATCAGCGAGACACACAAGCACAGAGTTTGTCCGTCGTTCATAGCCGCGCGATACAGCGCGATCAGCGCACGCATTCGCTTGCCGGCCGTGTCATGAGTTTCCTCAATCTCGGCGCAGCGCCCGGTAAGCTCAGTATGGTAACGGTCCATCAAAGCTGCTGACAGCGCGGCTTTGGTTGGGAAGTGATAGTGAATCGATGCCTTGCGGATGCCCACCTCTTCGGCGAGGTCGGCATAGCTGAACCCGTCGAAGCCTCTGCTGCGCACGGCAAACTCGGCAGAATTCAGCAGAGCGGTCTTTGTGTCTATTTCCATGCCGCGTTCATCCTTTTTGCGCTCAACAATGCCGCGGTCGTCTCTGCTGCTTCCAATGCACCTTCAAGGTATCCCCCAAATTGTGCGGCTGTTTCAGTGCCACTGAAAATGATCCTGTCTTCCCAGATTCGCGTCATGGCCTTCGACAAGCCGTATTGCGGATGGGTATATAACGGCTGAAGGTCCAGATCGGTCGCTGTGAAGCGGTCGAACGCCCAGTCTTTCAGGAAAAGCGTGCTGGGTCTGGTTGCCTTGTGCCCGAACAATCGCCCCAACTGCGCCAGAACCTGCTGCCGCAACACCCCTTCATCCCGGCGAGTATGTGGGGGAATGCCGATGAAACCGAACAGCGCGAAGGGACCACCGCTGGCAGGTGACGCGTCGTGGATTTCCACCATGGGACCGCGTCGGCTCATGGCATCGCCAGACAGTCCGTCGTCACGCCAGAACGGAGTGTCATAGACCGCAAGCGTCTTGGCCTGACCTGCCATCCAAGTCGCGATTTTCCGCATGGCTGATAACGTGCCATCGGGCAAGGCGGGCTCAAAGATCAACTCAGCCGCGATACGTGGGGGTATGGCAAGCACTACATGCCTCGCCGAAATATGCCGACCCGATTGAGTGGTGACCCGAACCTCACCTTCAGATTGCACTAATGCGGTGATCTGCGTGGACAGTTGGATTACCCCATCCGGTAACCGTGCCGAAAGCGCGTCTGTCAAGGCAGCGAGCCCCCCCATCAGACGATAGGACCCTTCCATAGATGAAAAGCCGCGGCCGCGCTTAACACGGCCCTGTTCATCTTCGAAACTCAGCGTGCCGGAACTGAATTGGTCAAACCTGTGCAGGCCCAGTCGTTCGATCAGCGCGGCAACCCGTGGCTGGCCGGGCCAGAACCAGGCCGGACCCATGTCGAAACGGCCGTCGCCCCGAGCCTCAGTCAGAATGCGCCCGCCCAGACGGTTGCGCGCCTCAACGACCAGCACCTCCTGACCTTGATCCACAAGCTGTGTCGCAAGGCTGAGCCCTGAAAGGCCCCCGCCGATGATGAGCGTATCCGTGCGCATGGTTCAGAACCCCTCACTTGAAGGGCGCAGGTCCAGCTTTTGGGGCCGGCCCGACCGGGGTTGTTGCGCCAGGGATGTTAGTTCACCCATCGGTTACGCCGCCGGCGGTCGCGCAAAAGGCAGGTGGCCTGTCTTCATCCAGATCCTGGCCCCGTCCGGCCCCGCAACTGCCGTCAGGCTTTTACCGTCAGGCAGGCGCAGCCAATCGTTTTTGACCAGTTCATCCCCGCCTTCGGTGATTGACCCGTCGATGATCAGCAGCTCGATCCCGCCAGATGCGTCCGATCTCAGGAACGCACCCGCGTCAAGATGGCTGTAGGTCACGACCTCGCGCTCATCCATATGCAAAACTGCGGTGGCGACACCGTCTCTGGGCGCGCCCAGCTCATCCACCATGCTTTTGCGAAACTGGTTGCGATCGTCCATGTCGAACTGCCAGAGCTTGACGAAGATCGTGCAGCCCGGTTCCGAACCCGGAGTGTGTTGCGTGGTGGGCGGATTGCGGACATAAGTCCCCGCAGGATAATCGCCATGTTCATCCTGAAATACACCGTCAAGGACAATGAATTCCTCACCGCCAGTATGGGTGTGTGCAGAGAAATGACTGCCTGGTGCATAACGCACGATAGTGGTGGCCCGGGCGACCTCGCCTCCGATCCGATCCAGCATCCTGCGATCCACCCCCTTCATGGGAGAGGCCTGCCACGCAAGCTGGTCTGAGTGAACGACGACGCGGTCAGAGAAGTCCGAATTGATTTCCATTGGGTCAGTTCTCTTTGATGGTTACGACATGAATACTATCTACTAGTAGGTAGATGAAAGCCAGCTTCAAAGTTTGGTTAGGCACCACTTTTCACAGAGAGTTGAACTGAGTCTGGTCAGAAGGACTTCGTTGAAGTGGGTGGGTGGGCAAAAAATGAGAGGAGGTTCCACGCCGCCTTTACGGAAAGAGCGCGCGCAACTCAAAGAGCCAGACGCAATCAGTGTTTGCCGAAAGGGGGCTTTGCGTACCAAAAGGGCAAGCTGCCCGACCGTGTTGAGACTGGTTGCGCTGTCTGCCCGAGCGATTTTAGCGCTCATTATACCTGTGGGCACTTCCGGTTTCGGAGATGTCGGACGCACCTCACTGAATCGCATTAAGTCGAAACTAACTTGCGATAATTCCGCATTCAAAAGGTAAAAAAACGTATCTCTTGAAGGGCAACGCATCCACATGCTTCACTTTTGGAGCCATGTAAGCCTGTTATTTTGCTGGCCCCAAAAACCCGAAAGGCACGGCCTTTCCAGACCTGAACCAGAGCGCATTACTGCCCGTATGGGCGAGAAAAACAAGCGCGGAAACTATTCAACACGGAGATATCAGATGAAAAAAACAGCAACGCTACTAGGAGGCGCGTCCTTTGCGATTGCCGGGCCGGTCATGGCCGCGGATATTGTAATCGGTGTGCCCAACTGGGCTTCGGTGAACGCGACGGCACATATTCTTGAAGTCGTGATCGAAGAAAACCTCGGCCTGGACGTGGAATTGCAAAACGGCACCAACCCGATTGTATTTGAAGCAATGGACAGCGGTTCAATGCAAGTCCACCCGGAAGTGTGGATGCCCAACCAGCAGAACCTGCATGATACCTATGTCAAGGAAAACGGCACCGTTGTCATGAACCAAAACCCGGTTCAGGCCGAGCAGGGTATGTGCGTGCCGACCTACATCGCGGAACAATATGACATCAAATCGATCGATGACCTGAGCGACCCCGACAAGGTTGCGATCTTTGATACTGATGGTAACGGAACACCTGAGGTATGGATCGGTGCGCCGGGTTGGGCTTCGACCGTTGTCGAGAAGATCCGGGCCAAGTCCTATGGCTATGACCAGATCTTCGATCTGACGGAATACGAGGAAACCATTGCCTATGCCAATTTGGCGAACGCGACAAAGGCGGGCGACCCGTGGATCGGGTTTTGTTACAGCCCCCACTATATCTTCGTGACACAGGACCTGACGGTTCTGGAAGAACCGCCCCACGATCCGGCCACTTGGACAATCGTTCAGCCCACGGATGATCCGGATTGGCTGTCCAAGTCCGAGGCGTCCTCGGCCTGGAACGGGGCAACGCTTCATTTGCACTACGCCAAGGAACTGGAAGAAACCTATCCTGAAGTGGCTGCCCTGTTCAGCAACTACCAGATGACAGGAGACGATCTGAGCGCGATGGGTAAGGCGCTGGCGGTCGATAACGTCGAAGCCGCTGAGTTCGCCAAGGAATGGGTGGCTGCGAATGAGGACACCGTCATCGGCTGGCTGACCAACTAAATCGCCACTCATTGGGCCGTCGCGCAAAACCGTGGCGGCCTTTTTCTGTCGGGCAGGGCATCGCCCTGTGGGGGAAAAATGGACGAACCTGTCGTAAAATTAGAAAACGTTTGGAAGATCTTTGGCTCGCGTGCTGAAGAGGCAATGGAAGCGGTCAGAAACGAAGGCATAGGCAAGCCGGAAGTTCTGGAGCGGTTCAACTGTGTTGTCGGCGTTCAGGGCGCCACGTTCGAAGTGCCGAGGGGTGAGATTTTCTGTATCATGGGGCTGTCCGGCTCGGGCAAGTCCACATTGGTGCGACACGTGAACCGGTTGATCGAACCTACGGCAGGTCGGATCGAAATTCTGGGTCACGATGTATCGAAGCTGTCGGAATCTGAGTTGCGTCGCATTCGCGCCCAGCAAATTGGTATGGTCTTTCAGCACATGGCGCTGATGCCGCATCGTTCAGTGCGTGATAACGTGGCCTATCCTTTGGAGATCCGAAAGGTTTCCAAGTCCAAACGCTGGGCTGTCTCGGATCACGCATTGAGCCTGGTGAATCTGACAGGTTATGAGGATCGACTACCCAAGGAGCTTTCGGGCGGGATGCAGCAACGCGTGGGGATCGCGCGGGCGCTGGCTTCGGACCCGGAAATCCTTTTGATGGATGAACCTTTCTCTGCCCTTGATCCGCTGATCCGTCTGCAATTGCAGGACCAGTTCAAAGCACTTGTGGCACAGTTGAAGAAGACCACATTGTTCATCACCCACGATCTGGATGAAGCCATTCGAATTGGCCACCGGATTGCGATTATGAAGGACGGCGTTATCGTGCAGATCGGAACACCCGAAGACATCGTCATGAACCCGTCCGACGATTACGTGCGGGAATTCGTTCAGGGCATCTCAAAACTCAAATTGGTCAAAGCGCATTCCATCATGGAGCCGTTGGACAGTTATTCAGGGCCACTCGACGGTGCGCCCCGAGCGGACGAGGGCGCGGATCTGGATCAACTGATCGACCTGGCCGTGAATTCTGATTTGCCGGTCGTCATCACGGATGCGGGCGTTGATGTGGGCGTCGTGACCAAGCCACGCTTGTTGCGTGGTATCCAGGGGGGCAAAAATGACTGATGCTGCAACAGAGATGAAAGTAACGGCCGCCTCTGATATCGAGGTCGATCGTGAGGCCCTGGATCTTTCCATCAAGGAGTTCGCTGGTCCGAACGGAGACTACTACGTCAACGTGTTCCACAAAATTCATGATGCGACCAGCGCAATTCCCAACACGTTCAATAAGTGGGCCGCCGTTCTGGGGCCATTCTGGTCTGCTTCACGCGCCGTTTGGGGCATGTTCTGGACCTTTCTGATCCTTGAGATCATCGCGTGGGTCCAAATCGGCAGGGGCGCGTGGGGCAATCCCGGCGCGGATTTCGCCGAGCGCGCCGCGCGTCAGCAGGAACGCGCGGCCGAGCTGTTGGCGCGCGCAGCGGATGCCACGGAACAGGCCGATATCGACCGTTTCACCAAACTGGCCGAGAACATACAAAAAGCAGCGGCCACAAGTCTGGAGAGGGCTACCGCCGCCCAGTCCGAGGCGGCAGGCATCCTGATTACCGGGTTGTTGATGTTGCTGGTCTTCAAGGTGGTTCAAGGGTTCTACGCCGACCGCGTTTACGAAAAACAGTATTCTAACTGGCGCATCGATCCGGACAGCACGGAAAGCGGGCGTTCGACCCGTAACATCGTCATGGGTGCGATCCTAGTCGCTGCAATCGGACCTTTGATTGTTTACAAGTTCACCGTGAACGCATCCCTTCCATTGTTGGACGCATTCCCCGAACAGCAAGTGTCCGCGATCATACTGGGTGAAGGGAACGGCACACTGTTCTCGACTCTGGCGAGCTGGATGGAAGCCAGGATTGATGCAGCAGCAGCAGCGGGTGGCGACGTATTCGACGGGATCGTGGCGGGTGTCCGGTCGGTGCTTGATGCGCTGACAATTGCACTGATCGGGTCACCCTGGCCAGTGGTCATGTTGGTCATCTGTGTGACAGCCTGGCGTGCGGCGGGACCAAGGGTTGCCATCTTCACCGCATCTTCCTTGGCCTATATCGCGTTGCTGGGGTATTGGGACGTGGCGATGGAAACGGTTGCTCTGGTCGGTGCGGCGGTGCTACTTTGCGTGGTTTTCGGCATTCCGCTGGGTATCTGGTTCGGCAAGTCGCAGCGCGCATATCGCGCGGCGGAACCGGTTCTGGATTTGATGCAGACGCTTCCCGCCTTTGTTTACCTTATCCCGATCATCGCCTTCTTTGGCACCGGCAATCCGCCGGGAATTCTGGCCACCATCATCTTCGGTATGCCGCCGGTCATCCGACTGACGGCGCTGGGCATGCAAGGGGTTCCGGAAAGCATCAAAGAGGCTGCCGTCGCCTTTGGCGCGTCGAAATGGCAACTGTTGAAGGATGTTGAAATCCCTCTGGCGCTGCCATCGATCATGACGGGTGTAAACCAGACAATCCTGATGTGCCTGTCCATGGTCGTGATCATCTCGCTGATCGGCGGGGGCGGCCTGGGCAAGGAAATCCTTGAGGCGCTGCAATACGCCGCCAAGGGGCCGGGCCTGCTGGGTGGCTTTGCAATCCTGTTCCTTGCCATGGTTATGGACCGGATCGTGCAGGGAGCGTTCCGGCGAGAAGACGAAAAACTCTGAACGCAGACGCCCCCGGTTCCGATCGGGGGCGCTTTTCTTTGATCCGGGGAAACCATGACAGATCCGTATGAACAGTCGATGATGGACAACCTGTATTGGTGGGGCGTGCCTACATTGTTCCGTTGTCCCAATGTCGGGCCAGAAGGGCAGGATATCGCGCTGGCAGGTGTGCCACATTCAACTGGCAACGGCACGACCGAAAGGGACCAGCACTTGGGGCCTCGCGCGTTGCGGCATGTCTCGGCCGTGCAACGCAGGGTGCATTCGGTTTTTGAAATTGATCCCTGGCAGAGCGCGCGGATCGCCGATGTTGGGGATGTGCCGTTTCCAAAGGCCAACGACAATGAAGATTGCATCGAACGCATCACTGAATTCTACAAGAACATAGACACCGCCGGAGCGCGCCCCGTTTCCATCGGAGGCGACCATTCCATCACCGGTGGAATTGTGCAGGCCCTGGGTGGCGGCAAACTTGCTGGCGGACAGCCGGTCAGCTTTCTTCATCTGGACGCGCATACGGATGTCTTCACCAAGGTTGATCACTTTCTGGGGGCAAAGAAATCTGCGGCCCACTGGGGGGCCTATCTGGCCGATCAGGGGCAGGTGGATCCAACCCGTTCTATGCAGATAGGGTTGCGCGGCCATCCGCGCAGTCTGGACTGGCTGCAGCCGTCGTACGATTACGGCTACAACATCGTCACCATGCGCGAGTTCCGACAGCGCGGATTACAGGACGTCGTAGCGCAGACCAAAGAGGTTTTGGGCGACCGCCCGGTTTACATCACCTTCGATCTGGACTGTCTTGACCCAACCGTCGCGCCGGCCGTGTCTAATCTGGAACCTGGTGAGAAGGGCTTTGACATCGATGAGGCGGTCGGCATCCTGCGCGCGGCGCGCGGTTTGAACATCGTCGGCGGCGACGTGGTCTGCATGATGCCGACCAAGGACAGCCCCAACAACATCACCGCGCTGACAGCCGCAGCGGTGATGTTCGAGATGATTTCGATGATCGCCGAGAATGTCGCGCGGGTCTAGCGCCGTGCGTCGATCGCCTGTGCCAGAACGCAAAGCAACTCGAACATCAGCGAGATGCCAAGCCACGCCGTTCCACCGTCGGGGTCGAATGGCGGTGACACTTCGACAAGATCGGCGCCGACAAGGTTCAGACCGGACATCTTGCGAATGACCTGCTGGGCCTGAAAGCTGTTGGGCCCGCCGATTTCAGGTGTTCCTGTACCGGGGGCGTAAGTTGGATCAACAAAGTCGATGTCATAGGTGCAGTAGGTCGACTGCATGCCAACGATCTCGCGCACTTCGTTCATGACGTCGTCTATGCCCCGGTCGAACAGTTCTTCGATACGGATAATGCGGATGCCCTGTGCCTCTCCCCATTCGATATCTTCAGTGTTGTAGGCCGTGCCACGGATTCCGATTTGTACAAAACGCTTGGGGTCCACCAACCCTTCCTCGACAGCGCGGCGGAACGGGGTGCCGTGGGTGAACTTGTGACCTCCGAAATAGGTGTCGAACAAGTCCGTGTGACTGTCGAACTGGATCAGGCCAACCGGACCAGAAGCGGCCAGGGCACGCAGGACAGGCAGGGTGGTCAGGTGATCCCCTCCGGCCGTCAATGGTGTGATGTTGCGGGTTCGAAGATCAGTGTAGAAACGCGTAACCCGATCCAGCGTGTCTTCTATGTCGACAGGATTGGGGGCAACGTCTCCAAGATCCGCGCAGTTCACCATTGAAAATGGTGCTACACCCGTAACCGGGTTCATCGCCCTGATCATCGTGGAATAGTCCCTCAGTTGCCGTGGGCCATGTCGTGCGCCGGGCCGATTTGTGGTTCCGCCGTCCCAGGGAATACCTACTATGCCCAGTTCGACGTCCGTGATCCGTTCGTGTTCCATGTGCAGAATAGGCAGGCGCATGAACGCGGGGATGCCGGCAAATCGGGCGAGTTCCATGGCTGATACCGGTTGAAAAAATGAATCGGCCATGATTCCCCATCCTTTGTAAGTTTCTTCAGTGACCCTAACGGTTCGGCATCGTGCTGGGAATGCCCGCCATCATTCAGGGCAGGATACGAAAACGTCGGCGTATTTCGGCGTCTTGCTCTGAGGTGAGATACTCAGGGTGATGCGTGCTTAACACCTCTTGAGCGACTTGCCGCGCGGATGACCACGCATCCAGTGCACCGTCTGTTTGCCACGTGCGGGGCTCCTGACGATCGGCGAGCTTCGGATAGAAGTAATCTCGTTCCATGGCTTCATAGGTTTGCTCGCTGCCCAGAAAGTGCCCCTCGCCCAGAACCGAATGGCATATGGCGTCAAAGCCAAGGTTCGCTTCAGTGACCTCGATCCCGCGCAAGACGCGATATGTGTGCGAGTGCATTTCGTTGTCCAGAACAAAGGCCTCGAAGCTGACCCCGAGCAGAGATGCCGTCATCCCCGAGCTTTCATAAATCAGATTGCCTCCTGCCAGCGCTGCCGCCAGCGATGTGATGCCTTTTTCAGCGCCATGTTGGGCGTCGATGGCCTTGGCATCGGCCATCGAAGCGGCCACACCTGATGGCAAGCCCAGCCAGTTCGTGATTTGCGCTGACGCCGCATTCAGGATCGCAGTCTCTCCGCTGCCCCCTGCGAAAGAGCCGGTCCTGAGATCCACGATAAAGGGCCAGTTGGAAAAGATCATTGGAAAGCCGGGTTTGATCGTGTTGACCATCACGAGACTGGCCAGCGTTTCGGCCAGTGACTGCGCCAGAAATCCGGCCAGAGTTGCCGGGGCAGTTGCGCCCGCCTGCGCGGCCGTGATGCAGGACATCGGTATGTTATGGGCGATGCATTCATAAACCACATCCACGGCATCCTCGCCGTATCGCATTGGTGAAATGATCGGACTTATATGCGCTTTGAGGAAGGGGCGTTTGGCGAATTCCCCAGCCCCTCCGGCGACGATGTCCAGCATCTCGACGATCGGGCCGACATGTTCCGCCAACGTGAAAGACGTTGCCATTGGCTTGGTTGTGTTGCGTACCAAAGCGTAAACGGTGTTGACGTCCAGATCGAACACATCGGGGACGTCGGTCGCCACGCAGCACCGGGTGAACCAACTGACATTGGCCAGCGTGTCCTGTAGCCGGGTGAAGTCATGTAGATCGGCCAATGTGGACGGGCGATAAAGCCCACTGTTCATATCAAGTGTCTGAACCGCAGCACCGCCGGTGCCAAAATACACGCGGTCGCCACCCACCTCGATGGACCGGTTTTCATCCCGGCCGTGGAAGGTGAACGTCTTCGCGGCCGAGGTGATGGCCTGTTTGACCATGGAACGGGGAAAAACCAGCCGGTTCTGTTCCCGGTCCTGAGCCCCCGCTGCCCTGAGGTCGATGGCCAGCCTTTCCGGAACATCTCCCATCCCCAACTCTTCCAGCAGACGCAACGCGGTGTCGTAAATTTTCTCAATTTCCGAAATGCTTAAGGGCCTGAATGTCCCGCCTTTCTGACCGGGCGGGCAAGGATCAAAAACGGGCTTGGCCGCACGCTGTGCGTGCCGTGCCTTTCGACCGCTTCTTTTGACGCTCTCCGATGGCATTCGTTTACGTTACCTTGCGTTTTCTCGCACCGTAGGACCCAACTTGTCCCGGTATCAAAGAAGAAGTGCCGTTTTGAGAATCCGAAAACGCGGTTTCGATTTTCCGGCACCCGCAATTGCCCTGTTGTCTGCCCATCCCGTTATTCAGCAAGACTGGTGCCGAAAATGAAGGAGCAGTGCCATGAAGTCGCGTACCAGAGCCGTTGTGATAGGGGGCGGGATCGCCGGGTGTTCGACGCTCTACCACCTGACCCAGGAAGGGTGGACAGATGTGGTTTTGGTCGAACGGAATGAACTGACCTCGGGCACGACATGGCATTCGGCCGCGCAGGTAACAAATTTTGGCATGAACCAGACGATGGTCGGTCTGAAATCTCATTCGATTCAACTGTACAAGGAACTGGCCGACGATCCGGATTACCCTATCAACTATCACCACGCCGACGGTGGGATACGTCTGGCGAATACTGAAGGACAGATGCAAGGCTATCGTCACTTCGCGTCGATGGCGCGGGGGATGGACGTGCATTTCGAGGTGATCGACGCGGATGAATGTGCCCGGCGACACCCGTTGATTTCGACCGATAATCTCATCGGCGGGCTTTGGGATCCGCTGGACGGCGACATCGATCCAGCGCAATTGTGCCAGGCCCTTGCGCGCCGGGCACGCAAGGCGGGTGCCGAGGTGTATCGAAATACGCCGGTGACCGCGCTGACACAGCACAGCGATGACACCTGGACCGTGCATACCGAGCACGGGGATATCGACTGTGATGTCGTCGTCAACGCCTGCGGCTACAGGGTCAACGAAGTCGGCGCCATGATGGGTGTTCATCATCCTGTGTCGTCCATGGAACATCAGTATTTCCTGACCGAAGAAATCGAGGCTATCCGGGATGCCGGTCATCGGATGCCGCTGCTGCGCTGCCCGATCAGCGACTATTATTGCCGACAGGAAAAGAACGGGCTGCTACTCGGATTCTACGAGCAGGGATGTAAGACCTGGGGTATGGACGGTATTGATCCGAACTTCGTGAACGCTTTGTGCCCGGATGATCTGGACCGTGTGACCGATGTGCTGGAAGGGGCCTTCGCGCGCATGCCTGCCTTGATGGAGGTTGGTATTCACACCGTGGTCAACGGGCCAATTACCTACACAATTGACGGGGCGCCTCTGGTCGGTCCGATCCCGGGAAAACGCAACGCGTTTTGTATCATTGGCCTGCGGGCCGGGCTGGGTGAAGGTGGCGGTCACGGATGGTTGCTGGCACAGCAGATCGTGCATGGCGAGGCATGTTATGACACGTGGTGCCTCGATCCCCGAAGGTTCGCCGGACATGCAAATGTGGAACTCACGGCAATAAAGGCGATTGAAGATTATCAGAACGAATTCAGGTTCCACTTTCCGCATGAACATCGCCCTGCAGGCCGACCCGCCAAGACGACCCCTCTGACGCCTGTTCTGGCATCCGAAGGAGCCGAGTTCACTGTGGTCAACGGGTGGGAGAGGGTGGATTTTATCAAACCCGATCCCGGATTTTCGCCGAAGCTTGGTTTCGATTTTGACGAAACCTTCGACTTGGTAGCTGCCGAAGTCGAAAGCACTCGAACCGGCGTCGGGCTTGCAGAGGTCAACGGGTTCAACCGCATCGAGATCACAGGATCCGACAGGCACGCATTCCTGGACCGGTTGTTTTGTGGATTTGTCTCTCGGCGTGACGGGCGTGTCGGGTTGGGATACCTGTTGAACGACCACGGTATGATCAAGGCAGAAGCGACGATTGCCAATCTGCCCGCCAGCGACCGGGGACCGGCCCGCGTTTGGTATGGCTCTGCCGCAGCGAGCGAATTTCACGACATGGATTGGTTGCGGCAACATCTGCGCAGCAATGAAGACGTTCAGTTGCGCAGCCTGACGAACGATCAGACCATTCTGGTTCTGGCCGGCCCGAAGTCGCGTTCTGTCTTGTCAGCCTGCGCCAGAGGAGATTGGTCGGCAGATGCGTTCCCTTGGCTCAGTGTGCGCGAGTGCTTTGTTGGTATTGCTTCTGCAACGGTTATGAACCTCAGTTTCTCGGGCGAGCTGGCCTACGAAATCCATGTTCCCAACGCCTCGCTCTATGCGGCCTATCTTGCCTTGCGCAAGGCGGGCGAAACGCACGGGCTGAAACTGTTTGGTGCCAGGGCTGTCGACTCCATGCGCATGGAGAAGAGTTTTTTGCATTGGAAAGCCGATCTAATCACGGAATTTGATCCCTTTGAAACCGGTCTGGATCGCTTCGTCCGGTTGGACAAGGGCGCTTTCGTGGGGCGTGATGCCTTGTTGAAACGAAAGTCAGAAGGACCACGGCGCAAGCTGGTCCCTCTACGTATTGAGTCAACTCTCGGTCCGGCGCATCCTGGGGCTTCTCTGATGCAGGATGATAATGTCGTTGGTACTGTCACGTCCGGCGAATGGGGGCATCGCACGGAAATGAATCTGGCGCATGCCTTCGTTCATCCGTCCCTGGCGGAGGTTGGCCGCGAATTGGAATTGGATAGTTGCGGGAAACGAATAGGTGCGACAGTTATCAATCCAAGCCCATACGATCCGGATTTTGCACGTATGAAAGCCTAGAAACGAGCCTTTCTATCAACTTCACCATTGCCGAAGGGGCAATTCTTTGCTTCGCTAGTTTCGAACAAATCGAAACAATGGTCGGTTGCCGTGTCCAAATCTCTGAGTCTTCGATGGCTGGAAGTTTTTCAGCTGATCGCCAAATCCGGATCGATTCAGCAAGTCGCATCAGAAACAGATTTGTCGATCAGCACAGTTTCGAACCACCTGCGCAGCCTTGAAAGCGCGTTGGGCATTGAATTGGTTGACCACGGACGCCGCCCCATGGGCCTGACACCGGCAGGCGAGGTATTCGCTCGCTATGTGCGTGAGGGTCTGACTGTGCTGAAGCGCGGTGAGGCCGAAATTCGAACGGGAAACTGGCAGCACGCGACGGACCTGCGACTGGCTTTGATCGATGATTTTGACAATCAGATCGCGCCCGATCTTGTTCGTTTTCTGGCGCAGGCTCTGCCGCGTTGCAATTTCCGCCATTTCACCCGCCCCAGCCACGAAATTCTTGCCAAACTTCAGGAACATAAGCTTGACGTAGGCGTCGCCACTCGACCACTGGGTCGTACTGAGGGGCTGATCGAATACCCTTTGATGAGAGACCCCTTCATCGTCGTGGTTCCCAACAAGTTTGAAGGGTCTCCTGAAGAGCTGTTTAATCCAGATGCCAACCTGCCTTTGTTGAGGTATTCGCGTGACTATGTGATCGGCAAGCAGATCGAAACGCAGTTGGCCCGGAGCAAATACAGCCTGCCCAACCGGTTTGAGCTGGAGTGTAATCAATCCATCATCGGCTTGGTTGCGCAGGGCAGCGGGTGGGCAATCACGACCGCCGCGTGTTTTCACCGAACGCAGAGGTTTCACAACAGCGTAAAGGCTATGCCATTTCCCGGTAGCAACTTCGTTCGCACAGTGTCGCTGTTTACAACTGAAGTATACCCGGCAACGACATCGGTGCTGATCCAGAAGGCCATGAGCAAATTGATACGTCAGCATTTCACAAGACCGATGTGTGCCCGGCACAATTGGCTGAAAAATGAATTCCGTACCATGGAGATTGAGGGTGTGTAACCCGATTTGACCTGGCCGCCAAACAGATGGCGGCTGAGGACACTTGAAAACAGTCGCTTGCGATATCCGCCTGCGGGATTTGTAATCCTTCCACCGGTTTCTTCTGCCTGCTTTACGCATCGCCAGGACGAGAGTTGACCTGAGTCCCAAGGTTCTACCACACTCACGGAGTATCCTTGGGTTTGGTTTGATGGCCTTGCG
Organism: Ruegeria sp. YTSB088; assembly: GCF_059609825.1. Taxonomy (NCBI): domain Bacteria; kingdom Pseudomonadati; phylum Pseudomonadota; class Alphaproteobacteria; order Rhodobacterales; family Roseobacteraceae; genus Ruegeria; species Ruegeria sp. YTSB088. The sequence goes on from NZ_JBXWMM010000002.1 coordinate 151,548, forward strand.
CAGCCCGTTTGATCATGGCGGTTGCGGGGGCAGCAGTGTTGGCCGCCTTGAACCTGATCTATTGCGTGAAAGCATCCGGAAATACCGGACCGCATTCGCTGTGGCAGGCGTTTTGCACCTTCTGGCATTGATACTATTCAGCAATGTCTCGATGGTCTCAACGGTGTTGATGCTTGCTCGGCTTTGATTGGGTATGCAGTGTTGGTGGTTCGCAAACCGGACAGACGTTCGAAATGCAGTCTCCGTTGGTGGGCTCTTTTCGAAAGACTGTCGAATTCGTCTCGCCTCCGGCTCAAAGCGCTTCTAGTCTCTGAACATCAGGCAATCACGTCAACAGGAAGCCAAATGAGCTGGATCAGAACAATCCCATTCGAGCAAGCCACAGGCAGGCTGAAGAAACTCTACGACCGCGTCATGGGTCCGGACAACAATGTGGACAATATTATGATGGCGCATTCGTTGCGGCCGCATTCGATGGAAGGCCACATGGCGATCTACAAGGCAGTGCTGCATCACTCGGGCAACAAGATACCAAAGTGGTTCCTCGAGATGCTGGGCGTGTGGGTCAGTTCTCTGAACCGATGTGGATATTGCGTCGAACACCATTTCGCGGGTTTGCAGCGTTTGCTGGGCGATGAAGAGCGAGGAAATGCGATCCGGGCGGCGATTGAGGCGCGCGATCCGGCAGCCGCCCCGTTGGACGCAGCGCAAGTGGCGGCGATGACCTATGCACGCAAGTTGACTGAGGCTCCGGGCGATCTGGTCGAAGCGGATGTGACCGCTCTGCGTGACGCGGGGTGGGACGATGGAGAAATCCTTGAGATCAATCAGGTCTGTTCCTACTTTTCCTATGCGAACCGGACAGTTCTGGGGCTGGGATGTTCAACGGAGGGGGACATGCTGGGTTTGTCGCCCAATAACTCGGATAACCCTGACGATTGGGGGCATCGATAAAGCCTGAAGCAAGGGGTATCGGCAGATCCGGTGCGCTATACGGGCGCCAGCTTTGGCCATGGCCACGTCGGCCGAGGCCGGTTTGAAAATATGTTATTGAGGATTCAGGCAAGGTCCGCTCGGGTACCTCTAAACTCGGCGAATCCTTGCAACGTCAACTGCCTTGGCGCATCAGGCTTGCGCCGGTCCGGAAACAAATCGACTGGCGTCGCAGCTTGAAATACGGTGTCCGTATCGGAACCTCTGATCCGGTGTGGAATTCATGGGTTTTTGAGGCATCAATTTGACCCCAATCAAAGCGCATCCTTGGCCTTTCTGCTAGCTCCCTTTCGGGACAACAGAAAAGGAAAGATTTCATGGATGCCATTGCTCGGGTCAAAGTAGATTCAACTCAGACCAAGACTGGGCCGACCCCGGTTGCAGAGGTCGCAGAACCCAGCCCGGAAAAGATCCGGCAGGCGTTTGAAAGCGGCAAGTACCCCTATGGTCGCAAGATGGCGCGGTCGGTGTACGAAGAACAGAAGGCCAAATTGCAGGCAGAGTTGCTGAAGGTTCAGCTGTGGGCTCAGGAAACCGGGCAGCGCTTCGTTCTGCTGTTCGAAGGGCGCGATGCTGCTGGCAAGGGCGGTACGATAAAACGGTTCATGGAGCATCTAAATCCGCGTCAGGCTCGGGTCGTTGCCTTGAATAAACCCACTTGGGAAGAAAAGGGGCAATGGTATTATCAGCGCTATGTTCAGGAACTGCCAACAGTTGGTGAAATGGTGTTCTATGACCGGTCCTGGTACAACCGCGCGGGTGTCGAGCGGGTGATGGGTTTTTGCTCTCCCAACGAGTATCTGGAGTTCATGCGGCAGACGCCGGAGTTGGAACGGATGCTGGTGCGGTCGGGCATCCAGCTCTACAAATACTGGTTCTCGGTCACACAGGAAGAACAGCAGCGCCGCTTCAAAAGTCGAGAGATTGATCCCCTGAAACAGTGGAAGCTGTCGCCGATTGACAAGGCGAGCCTCAGCAAGTGGGATGACTATACCGAGGCGAAAGAGGCCATGTTCTTTTACACCGATACGGCTGATGCGCCGTGGACGATCATCAAGTCGAATGACAAGAAGCGCGCGCGCCTGAATTGTATGCGGCATTTCCTGTCGACGCTGGACTACCCGGGTAAGGATCACGACACTGTGGGTGAACCCGATCCGTTGATCGTGGGGCAGGCGCATCACGTCATCCACCGGTCCGAGCATATTTTGGGTACAGCATTGCACCCGGACGCCCGTTAACCGCCACGGTGCCTGCTCTTGCCGTGTGAGTGGGCACCGGAGTCTCATATTGAAATTTTGGTGATCTTCTCTTGTCCCGCGCCAAGCCCGCGCATATGGCTGGTGCAATGACAAAAGTGATGACCTATCCGGCCCACTTTCGGGCGATTGCCGTGCTTGGCCTGCCGTTGGTCGGTGGCCATCTGGCGCAGTTTGCCATCGGCCTGACCGACACTATCATGCTGGGCTGGTACGGGGTCGAGGCGCTGGCAGCCGTTACCTTGGCCAGCAGCTATTATTTCGTTTTGTTTTTGTTTGGCGCGGGGTTCGGTTGGGCTGTTATGCCAATGGTCGCCACCGCGGCGGCGGAAGGGGACGAAACCAGCATTCGCCGCTCGACCCGTATGGGGCTGTGGTTGTCGCTGCTGTACGCTGCGGTGGTAATGCCTTTGTTGTGGTGGTCCTATCCGATCCTGATCGCCATGAAGCAAGAGCCGCATATCGCTGAAACCGCGTCAGAATATCTGCGCATTGCCGGTTGGGGTTTGTTTCCGGCGCTTATCGTGATGGTGCTGAAATCCTACCTTGCGGCTCTGGAGCGAACGCAGATTGTTCTGTGGATCACAGTTGCGGCGGCGGTTGTGAACGGGTTTACCAACTATGCGCTGATCTTTGGCAACTGGGGCGCCCCGGAACTGGGCGTGATGGGCGCAGCGATCGCGTCGATCGCGACGCAGGTCGTTTCACTGGTCGCGGTTGTTTTCTATGTGGTCCGGACCCTGCCGGAACACAGCCTGTTCCAACGCTTCTGGCGGCCGGATTGGGAAATGTTCATCAGCGTATGGAAACTGGGCGTGCCCATTGGTCTGACCACCCTGGCCGAGGTGTCGCTGTTTGCAACATCAGCCGTAATGATGGGCTGGCTGGGTCAGGTCCCTCTGGCCGCGCACGGGATTGCCCTGAATCTGGCGTCGGCCACCTTCATGGTACATCTGGGGCTGTCCAATGCGGCCACCATCCGGGCCGGCAACGCGTTGGGCCGCCGGGACAAGGCGCATCTGGAAAAAGGTGCAATTGCCGTGACGGGCATGTCGCTGGTCATGTCCGTTGTGACCGTCATCCTGTTCCTGACATACGCCGAGCCGCTGATTTCTCTGTTCATGGAGGCCGATGATCCGCAGCGCGGACAAATTCTGGCTATCGGGACCGGATTACTGGCCATGGCTGCACTGTTTCAACTGGTCGATGGGGCTCAGGTAATTGCGCTGGGTCTGCTGCGCGGGTTGCAGGATGCCAAGATTCCCATGGTTATGGCGGCGCTCAGCTATTGGGTCGTGGGAATTCCAGCGTCATATTATTTCGGCTTCGTCCGTCAGATGGACGGCATCGGTGTCTGGCTGGGATTAGTGCTTGGTCTGGCCTTCGCGGCGGTACTGCTGATGGCCCGGTTCTGGTTGCATTCGGTGCGGCAGATGCAGGCGCCGGCAGAGCCTGCTTAATCTTTGCTCAAGCGGTCGGCCTTTTTCCGAACCAGAACCGTGCGCAGATCGTGCATCGCCATCAGCAACCTGTCGGTCACATCCGCAAGCTGTTCATCGCTTGCCTTGGACTGCGCCCATTGCGTGGTCAGATTCAGATAGTCGACAGCGCGGCGAATATCGTCAATGTCGCGCTGGGCCAGTACAACCCGGCGCTCTTCCATCCATTGGGCGATCTCTGCCTGATCCCGTTCGGACAAAGCCCGTTGCCCGTGCGGCTTGACCTCGCCGTTGCGGATGTTGACGACGGCTATCTGATCCATCTCAATCCGGCGTTGGCGGTTTTCTGTATCGATCCGAAACACGACGGCCCCGTTCTCACGGATGCGAAAGTAGTATTCGGGAAGGTCTGCAGACATGTTCACCTCAGAGATGCACAAAAGCGCTGTATACGACCGCAGGCTTCGGTCAGGGCTGCATCGGACGTAGCATAGCTGACCCGGAAGTTGGGTGACAGGCCAAAGGCCGCGCCAAACACGACGGCGACATCCGCCTCTTCCAACAGGGCAGTGGCAAAGGCTTCATCGTTTTCGATGACGGTTCCCGCGGGTGTTGTTTTGCCAATCAGCCCAGTGATTGAGGGGTAGACATAAAACGCACCCTCGGGTTTCGGGCAGGTTATTCCGTCAATCTCGTCCAACATGCGCACCACCAGATCACGGCGGCGTTTGAACGTTTCATTGTTCGGGGCCAGAAAATCCTGTGTTCCGTTCAGCGCTTCCACCGACGCCCACTGGCTGATCGAGCAGGGGTTCGAGGTGGATTGCGACTGGATCTTGCGCATCGCAGAGATGAGTTCGACCGGACCGGCCGCATAACCGATGCGCCAGCCTGTCATGGCATAGGCTTTCGAAACACCGTTGCAGGTGAGCGTCCTGTCATACAGGCCGGGCTCGACCTCGGCAGGCGTGCAGAATTCAAAGCCGTCATAGGCCAGGTGTTCGTACATGTCGTCCGACATGATCCAGATATGCGGATGGCGCATCAGAACATCGGTGAGGGCCTTGAGCTCGTCCCGGCTATACCCTGCGCCTGTCGGGTTGGAAGGCGAGTTGAAGATGAACCATTTCGTCCTAGGGGTGATTGCGGCTTCCAGTTGTTCTGCCGTCAGTTTGAAGTTGTTGGCCAGCGTCGTTTCAACAACAACCGGGGTTCCTCCTGCCAGCAAAACCATGTCGGGGTAGCTTACCCAATAAGGCGCGGGGATAATAACCTCGTCACCGTCGTTCATTGTTGCCATCAAGGCGTTGTACAGCGTTTGCTTGCCGCCCGTTCCAACCGAGATCTGCGCGGGCGTGTACTCAAGCCCGTGATCGCGCTTCATCTTCGCGCAAACCGCCTGCTTCAGTTCAGGAATACCGTCTGGAGCAGTATATTTGGTTTTTCCCGCTGCAATCGCTGCAACAGCAGCGTCTTTGATGTTCTGAGGTGTGTCGAAATCCGGCTCACCCGCGCTCAGGCCAATAACGTCGCGCCCGTCGGCTTTCAACTCGGCGGCCTTGGCTGTCATAGCGATTGTGGGCGAGGGTTTGACGCGTGACAGTGTCGCAGACAGGAAACTCATGGATGGCCTCGGTTTGTATGTTCAACCCGACTGTCATAGGGTGCGTCGGAATGACGATCAAGCCGTATGGACAATGTGAATTGGAGACCCGAATGAATGAAGAAAAAGACTGGTATGGACCGGACTCTGCGACATTCGGGGACCGTTTGGCAGGCGCTCGCGAAGCGGCCGGAATGACCCAGGCCGAGTTGGCGCGTCGACTTGGTGTCAAGAAGACGACGATTGCCGATTGGGAAAACGATCTGTCCGAGCCACGCGCGAACCGATTGTCGATGATGGCGGGTCTGGTCAACGTCTCGATCATGTGGCTGCTGACCGGCGAGGGGGAAGGCATGGATGCCCCGGTGGGAGAGGGCGAAGGCGGTATGGAACTGTCAACCGCCGTGGCTGAACTGCGCGCCATTCGGGGCGAGATGCGGGTTTGTGCCGAACGTGCGGCGCGGCTGGAAAAGAAAATGCGCCTGATGCTGGAGCAGAAGAATTGAGTGAACCCCGGGACGTACGCATCAAGCGAATGAAAATGCGATCCATGCGGCGCGGGATTAAAGAAATGGACATTATCCTGTCCGCTTATGCAGATCGCAATCTGGCTGATATGGATGCGGCCGGGCTGGATGTTTTTGATGCGCTGCTGCACGAAAACGATCAGGACCTCTATCAATGGGTCACTGGTCAGGTGCGGCCACCGGCGCAGTTTGCCAGTTTGGTTTCAAGCATCGCGCAGACCTTTCAGAAATAAGAAAATACCAGCTTAACCGATTTTTCGGACTTTCAGGTCATCGTGCCTCAAACAGCACGACTGAATCGGAGGGTCGGATGAGTATGGAAATGCAGGTCTCTGGGCTGGGAGCCAAGGGGTTCATGACCAGCTATCTTGAGGCGCTGGCCCTGGTGGAACGGCTGCACCGGTTGCTGCTGGACGTCATCAAGGATGAATTCGAGCGCGTTGGCGTGCTGGAAATCAACGCGGTTCAGGCGTTGCTGCTGTTCAATATTGGTGATCATGAAGTGACGGCGGGTGAGCTGAAGAGCCGCGGCTACTATCAGGGCAGCAATGTCAGCTACAACCTCAAGAAACTGGTTGAGATGGGGTATATGCACCACCAGAGATGCGAGATAGATCGCCGCTCTGTTCGCGTTCGTCTGACGCCAACAGGCAGGGAAATCCGCAACATAGTATCCGACCTGTTTGCGCGTCACGCCGAAGGATTGCAAAGCAGAGGAGTGTTGGAGTTGGAAGGTATCGAAGACATCACCACGTCGCTGCGCCGCGTGGAGCGGTATTGGACGGACCAGATCAGATACATCTACTGACCGGGGCTGTGCATCGGACGGAATCAAAACCGTCCTGCACTGATGCACAGGCTTGGCGGCCTTGCTCAAATGCCGGTCCAGGGAACGGACCCGTGACAGCGGCAAACAGACGCGGAGTTATTGTGAGTCTTCATCGAGCGCACCAATCTGCAAACCGCTCAACTCCCGTTTCAGCTTCTTTCGCATGGCCCGTTCAAAATCCTCGAACCCCTGAGCGACTTCCAAAAAGGCGCCAGGACCATGCAAGACATTGTTTTCAAAGAAGGGAATCAGATAGAGTTCGCCTTCAAAATCAGCCGCGTTGATCACGAGGCCATTCACCACAACGTCCTGAAAGGGGAAGTGCCGATAGGCTATCTGCGGCCCGTAGCCATCGTTGTTTGAACCATCCCCGGACAGATCAATTGTTTGAAACAAGCACTCGGGTGCTTGATTCATCAAGGTGGACCCGAAGGCAAGGGCATAGCCCATGGCGGTCGCGGATCCGGTATCCGATCGTACTGAATCACTTATCTGACCGGATGCGAAAAGCAGGTCAGAAATATCTTCGATCAGCAACCAATTCAAAATGACATGCTGCGTGGAACGTCCGCTCCATTCGTAAACAGCTAAGGCAACCGGCATGGGAGAAGAGAAAAAGGCCTCTTGCACGTCGGGTGCGATCAGCGCGGCGGCCAGTCCCTGCCGTTGCAGCATGTCCTCGGCCTCATCGACCGAAACCGAAATGTCCATCGCCAGTGCAAGGGCCAGACGACATTGTTCAGCCTTGATCGGGCTGGCCAGGACGGCCAACCCAAGTGTTATGACCCACCGGATCACCAGTGGCCGATGCTTTCCATGCTAGTCCAAGGTTCCTTGGGCTCCAGAGCATCGCCGTTTTGCAGAAGCTCGATCGAGATATTGTCGGGCGATCGTACAAAGGCCATACGACCGTCACGCGGAGGTCGATTGATCGTAACACCATTGTCCTGAAGGTGCCGGCAAACCTCGTAGATGTTGTCGACGCCGTAAGCGAGGTGGCCGAAGTGGCGGCTGTCGCTGGGCAGGTCGTCATCACCGTCCCAATTGTAGGTCAGTTCAATCGGAGCGTCTTCTTGTCCCGGAGGGGCCATGAAAACCAGTGAAAAGCGCCCGGCTTCACTGTCATAGCGGCGTGTCTCCTTCAGGCCCAGAAGTTCATAAAACGCCATGGATTTTTCCAGATCCTTCACGCGGACCATGGTGTGAAGATATGTCAGCGCCATTTGGTCATCCTTTTCGACTCAGTTTGCAAACAGCTTAGCGCGCCAACCTAGTGTGTCGAGAGCGCTGGGTTTGGCGAATTGAAAATTGCGCGGGTTGCGGCATATATCGCGGTTCCGGTGTTGCGATTGGCGAGATATAGTAGGGGGCGACTCATTGCCAGAAAGGAAAATTTGATGCCGCTGTCCGCTGACCAACAGGCCGAGATCGAAGCGCAACGTGCGCAATCGCATCCCACTCGTCGCGTCGTTTCAGCGGGAATGGAAGATCACCTGTATACCGCGCATCAGGTTCTGGATCACGGTTTTGTTCGCGTCATTGACTACATGGGCGATGACGCCGCTATCTGTCAGGCTGCACGTGTGTCTTACGGCAAAGGAACCAAATCAGTTCAGAATGACGAAGGTCTGATCCGGTATCTGATGCGGCACTGGCATTCGACCCCTTTCGAAATGTGCGAGGTCAAACTGCATGTGAAGCTGCCGGTCTTCGTGGCGCGGCAGTGGATTCGGCACCGCACGGCCAATGTAAATGAGTATTCGGCGCGGTATTCGATTCTGGATCGTGAGTTCTATATTCCCGCACCCGAACATGTCGCCGCCCAATCAGAGGTGAACAATCAGGGCCGTGGCTCGGCTCTGGAAGGGGAAGAGGCTGCACGTGTCCTGGACATCCTGAAGGCAGACAGTGCCCGGTGTTACGACAATTACGAGGCGATGATCAGTCAGGACGGGCAGCAGGGTCTGGCACGTGAACTGGCGCGGATGAACCTGCCCGCAAACATCTATACGCAGTGGTACTGGAAGGTCGACCTTCACAACCTGTTCCACTTCCTGCGATTGCGCGCTGACCCTCATGCTCAGTTCGAAATCCGCGTCTACGCTGATGCGATGTGCAAGATCGTCGCCGACTGGGTACCATTTGCCTACAAGGCCTTCGAAGACTACCGCCTTGGTGCCGTCAACCTGTCCGCTCAGATGGTCGAAAGCCTGCGGCGCATACTGGCGGGCGATGACGTCACACAGGAAAGCTCGGGTATGACGGCTCGAGAATGGCGCGAGTTCGAAGAGATCATTCGCAAATAGAACTTGAATTCGCACAGCGGTAGTTTATCCGGATTGTCATGGGATCGGAACACTGGTTCCATGGCTCTTTTACTCAAGCTTGCGAATATTTCACGTGTGCCCGGGCTTGCATTGCATGTGCAGGCTGACTGCTCATTGCTTGGATTTGGTGAGGACTGTCGCACGTTTGCTTCAGAAACTAGAACGGCAATTCTGAGCGGAAGGTGTGGCAACGTGCGTGCGCGGGCCCAGGCAGTTTGCGTAAGTCTGGACTATCCGGCTTGGGGGCTCGACCGCGGTCGTGACATACGCGAACGGGGTTTCCAGCACCGCGAAAAAGGACACAGACCAATACTGCCACGCCGATGCGAAGTCAGCGTGAGAACAATGGAACGAGACCGGTGAGGGGTGGCTGACGGCCGGAAAATTGGCCGCCATCCTTAATTGATTCACCCTGCAATCAGCGGGGATGTCGTTACAAGGGCTTCAAATCAGAAGCCATTTGCCGACCGTCGCGTCCGTCCTCCAACTCGTAAGAGACTTTCTGATTGTCAGCGAGTCCGGTAAGGCCGGACCGTTCTACGGCCGAGATATGCACAAACACATCTTTGCCCCCTTCATCAGGGGCAATAAAACCATATCCTTTGGTGGTATTGAACCATTTCACGGTGCCGGTAGGCATGTCCCGTGTCTCCTTCTACTTACGCATTGTCCCACAAATTGGTGGGGGCTGTGGTGAGCGACATCGTAAACCCGACTGGATCGCTATTTCTGAACAGTCCAATTCACATGTTTCGCCTTTTTCAACATTGCATGGTGATGTAAAAAATCAAGAATAACTGCCTGAAACTGGCAAGTTTGCCCAAAATGCAATCAAATGCAGGAACAGTAAAAAACATGCGCCTTTATGGACTGAAGACTTGTGACACCTGTCGCAAGGCATTGAAAACGTTTCCAGATGCAGAGTTTGTAGATGCCCGCAGCGATGGCGTGCCGGACTCTGTGCTGTCGCAAGCGCTTGCCGCCTTCGGCGACGCTTTGCTCAACACAAGGTCCACAACATGGCGTGGGTTGGATGACAACCAACGCGCGAAAACACCTTTGGAACTGTTGAAAGAGCACCCCACTCTGATGAAGCGTCCGTTGATCGAGAAAGACGGAGATCTGTTTCTGGGCTGGACAGCCGAAACACGAACGCAGCTTGGTATTTCTTAAGGAATGCTTATGTGCCTGCATGTAAAAGTGAGGATGTTCAATGCGTAATGCCGCCATGATTTTGGGCGTTATCGCCGGATTGATCGGTATGATCGTCGGGTTTTTCGGATATGCGAAGGTGGTCGTGATCGATCACGTCGGCGAGATAGAAGGAGTTCTGAGGCAGGCAGACAACCCTGATCTGATTCAGGCCGTGTCGATCATCGCGCCTTTGTTGGCCATTGTCGGGGGGGCGATGGCGCCTGCGCGTGCTCTTTTTGCCGGAATCTTGCTGCTCATTTCAGCGGGAGCGATGTATTATGCATTCGGATTTGGTGTCTTCACCATGTTCCCGATTGCATTTGCCGGGGTTGCCGGGGTGCTTGGGCTGGCAGCGGGTAAACCGGACCAGCCCAAAGCGCATTTCTAGGTCATTTCAGACGCAGGATCCGATCAAGTGAGATGGGGCCCGCACCGTTGATCACGATCACCAGCATCAGGAATGTCCACATCGTACGCTGATCCATTATGGATGGCGCCGCGTCGAACAGGCTGCCCAGTTTCACGCCATGGCCGGTGACATCGACCAGGGTCTGCACCCAGATGAAACCGATCATACCCAAGGCGGCCAGGCGGGTGAACAGACCGACCAGCAGCAGCGCGGGAAGGACGAATTCTGCAACCGTGCCAAAGAAAATGACGATACGTTGGAAGAATGTCATTTGGGATACGTCATAAAGGACGGCTTCGGCTGCTTTGGGGAAAATCTGACCGAAGGCACCTGCCGAAGGTGAAAAGATGGAACCGTCGATCTTCAGCATTGCCGAGTTCCAATAATAGACCAGAAGGACAGCGACAAAGACCAGCCGCGCCAGCGTGGGTGTAAGCCAGTTAGACGCAAGGTCCACCTTTCCCAGAACGTTGTTGTGAAGTGAGATCAGGGCAGTCATGTCTCCAGCCTTTCGATAGTCACAGAAGTTAGTGCACCGCCCTGTAGAAGCAGTGCCAGAGTGGTTCCAAGGTCAAATTCAGGTTGCGTCGCCGCGGTTTTCTCAAACGCTTCGCCGATCATGTCGCCACCTTGTATATGGGTTATCCAGTCTGCTCCGCCAGCGGGCAGCAGCTGGGCAACCGGGTCGAATTCCGGGCGTGTGATCAACACATCCTCCGCTCGTGCAACCGGTTTCGGTGCGTCGGCGTCGGTGTTGAAGCGCCAGATCGCGTGAATAGGCCAGTCTGAACGTATCACCCGCATGGCAGGGGCAAAACGCAACCGGGCCCGCATGACCTGTTCGGGGTCTACGGCCAGAGCTTCTGCCGGGGCAGGTTGGCTGTCGGCGGCGTGGTACGACTTGCGCAAGGCAAGTTCCATCCGCGCCACATCCGGCAAGCAACCAAGATGCGATAGCTGCTGCATTCCAGCCAGAAATTCGGGAAAGGCTTCACCGTAGAACATCATCAGCGGTGAAGATGGCGGGTGCTGGCGCAGAAATATCCCGGCCAGCCCATCCATATTCCCAGAGCCCAGCAACTTGGTGATGACTGGAAACGCCTGATGCATCGCCTCGGTCAAGGACACGGCGATATTGTTGCGATAGACGCTGAACCGACGACCGGCTGGCTGCGCCTGGGCGTCCAGCAAACCTTCGGGGACAGGGGCTGACGCATCCATCATGGCTGCGCGAAATTCGGATTGCGAAACGCTCATGCCGGGATCCGTTCCAGGGCGGTCTGCGCGCGAACGGCCTCTTCTCGCAAAACGGACCAGTCCGGTACGTCGGTGTCCCACTCGACCAGGACGGGCTTCGACCCCGTCCGTTCCAGCACATAATCCAACAACGCCCAGACCGGATCGACGACTTCACGCCCGTGGCTGTCGATCAGCAGCGGGTGGCCGTGATCGTCTTCATCCTCGTCATGACCGCCAAGGTGAATTTCCCCCACTTTTTCCAGTGGATAGGCATCGATGTAACCCTGAGGAGAGAAATCCAGATTGGTGGCAGAGACAAAGACGTTATTGACATCCAGCAACAAGCCACATCCGGTACGACGTGCAATTTCGCGCAGAAAGTCGGGCTCTGACCAGACGCTTTCTTCAAAAGCCAAATAGCTTGAGGGGTTTTCCAACAGCATCTGCCGCCCGACAGTATCCTGCACCTGATCGATATGATCGCAAACACGTGTCAGAGTTGCATCGGTATAGGGCAAGGGCAGCAGGTCGTTGTAGAAATGGGTGTCATGGGTGGACCAGGCCAGGTGTTCGGAAAAGCTGGCGGGGTTCAGCCAACCCACCAGTTGTTTCAGCCGGGCCAGATGATCAGGGTCCAGTGCGCCTTCGCCGCCAATGGACAGGCCAACACCATGGACCGAGATCGGGAATTGTTCGGAAAGATGGCGCAGCTGCGCCAGAGGTCGCCCGCCATCGCCCATATAGTTCTCCGCATGAATTTCCAGCCATGCGACGGGCTGCGCGTGTTCAAGTATCTGAGCGAAGTGTTGCGGCTTGTAACCTACGCCCGGAGCTGCGGGCAGGCGGTTCGACCTGTGGGCATCATCCAACATGGGCCAGTTCCTTGATCACGAAAGGGAAGGGGCGGGCGATGGTGCCCGCCCCCTGAATTCGTCAGGCGCTTCTTATGCCGGCAGGTCGCGATCCTGAGCTTCCAGCGAGCCTTTGCGCGGTGCGCCGTCGGCCTGTGCGGGCAGTTCGATATCCGCGCAGGTGCCTGCATCGACCAGGGTCCATGCGTTGCCCTGATAATCAACGGTCGAGGTGCCCGCGCAGGTGGTGCCGGGGCCAGCGGCGCAGTCGTTCTGACCGGCCAGCGATACGCCATAGCATTTTTCTTTTGCCTGAGCGGATGCAGTGGTTGCGGCGCCCGATACGGCGGCTGCGACTGCGGTTGCGATAACCAGGGACTTAGCTGTTTTCGACATCTCGGTAATCCTCTTGATGACAGGGTATGTCTGCTTGTGACAATGACAAAGGTAGTGGCTTGGTAGACAGAGTTGAATTCACGAGCCCGTGTCTCACAAGCACGTCAGGGGGCGGTGTGCCCTCTTGCAGCGTAACGCATTGTTTTTGATTGAAAAAGGGGGAAATGTTTCAATCTGGCCCCAAATCGGGGGCCAGATTTCTTGCGATTTCCTGCCGATTGTTACAGCAAATCCGGTGCGGTGGCTGCCTGCGACAGCTCGTTTGTTACAACGTCAAGCGGTTGTACCTGCGTCTGTTTTTCACCCAGACGCCGGACACTGACAGTGCGGTCGTCGACTTCGCGATGGCCGACGGCCAGAATGACCGGAACCTTGCCGACCGAGTGTTCACGAACCTTGTAGTTGATCTTTTCGTTGCGAATGTCGGCTTCGGCCCGAACACCAGCTGCGCACAGGGTTTCGACCACTTCGGCGACATAGTCATCCGCCTCAGAGGTAATAGACGCGACCACGACCTGACGCGGGGCAAGCCAAAACGGCAGCTTGCCTGCGTGTTCTTCGATCAGGATACCGATGAAACGTTCGAACGAACCCAAGGTTGCGCGATGCAGCATAACGGGACGGTGTTTACCGCCGTCAGCGCCGATATAGGTGGCGTCCAGACGCTCTGGCAGCACGAAGTCAACCTGGTGCGTACCGCATTGCCAATCGCGACCGATCGCGTCGGTCAGAACAAACTCCAGCTTGGGGCCGTAAAAGGCGCCTTCGCCGGGGTTGAGCTCCGGCTCGATCCCGGCAGCACGTGTAGCGCTGAGCAACGCGGCTTCGGCCTTGTCCCAGACTTCATCCGACCCCGATCGTTTCTCGGGGCGATCCGAGAATTTGACCGAGAAGTTTTCGAATCCCAAATCCTTGTAGATCCGGGACAGGAACCGGATGAATTCTGCGGTTTCTGACTCGATCTGGTCTTCGGTGCAGAAGATGTGCCCATCGTCCTGGGTAAAGCCGCGCACACGCATGATACCGTGCAGCGCACCTGACGGCTCATAGCGGTTGCACGAGCCAAACTCAGCCATACGCAGCGGCAGGTCGCGATAGGATTTCAGGCCCTGATTGAAGATCTGCACATGGCAGGGGCAGTTCATCGGCTTGAGCGCGTTGATCGCCTTTTCGCGCGCGTGCTCCTCGTCCACTTCGACGATGAACATGTTCTCCTGATACTTGTCCCAATGGCCCGATGCTTCCCACAGTTTGCGGTCCACAACCTGTGGCGTGTTGACTTCGACATAGCCGCCGTTGCGCTGCTGGCGGCGCATGTAGTCCTGCAACTGAGTGTAGATCGTCCAGCCGTTGGGGTGCCAGAAAATCTGGCCGGGCGCCTCTTCCTGCATGTGGAACAAGTCCATTTCGCGGCCCAGCTTGCGATGGTCGCGCTTGGCGGCCTCTTCCAGCATATGCAGGTGCGCTTTCAGCTTTTCCTTACCGGTGAAGGCCACGCCATAGATACGCTGCAACATCGCGCGGTCGCTGTCGCCACGCCAATAGGCGCCGGCGATGGACATCAGCTTGAAGGCATCCCCCGGAACCTGGCCGGTGTGTTGCAGGTGCGGACCACGGCACAGATCCTGCCAGTGGCCGTGCCAGTACATGCGCAGCGGCTCGTCGCCGGGAATGGCTTCGATCAGTTCGACCTTGTAGGGCTCGTTATTGGCTTTGTAGAACTCGATCGCGCGCTCGCGGTCCCAGACCTCGGTGGTGACGGGATCACGCTTGTTGATGATCTCTTTCATCTTTTTCTCGATGAGGCCGAGATCTTCCGGCGTGAACGGCTCTTCACGGTCGAAGTCATAATACCAGCCGTTTTCGATAACGGGGCCGATAGTGACCTTGGTCGCGGGCCAGATTTCCTGAACTGCGCGGGCCATGATATGGGCCAGATCGTGGCGGATCAGTTCATTGGCCTGAACTTCATCCTTCATGGTGTGGATGGCGATCTGCGCGTCGGATTCGATGGGCCATTGCAGGTCCCAGTGCTTGCCATCCACGGTGGCCGAGATGGCCTTTTTGGCCAGCGAGGTTGAGATATCGGCAGCCACCTGCGCGGGCGTGACGCCTGCGTCGAAGGAACGTGCATTGCCATCGGGAAAGGTGAGAGAGACGGATTGAGAATCCAAGGCCATATCGGCTCTCCTCGTCGGTTTGGCGCCCACTGAACGCCCGGTTGCGGGTTATGTGTGTTCGGCTGATGTGGCAGGTGCAGCAATTTCTGTCAAGTGCTGCAGGGTGCTTTGGCTGACGCAACGAGACATCGAATTCAGGAATTGCGACCATCGAGCTGCCGTGCATGATGTTCCCCAAAGAGAAAGAGGATTTCATGGCAGCGACGGAATTTCTGGAAACGGCTCAGGGGCGGCCACTGGCTTATCACAAAAGCGAAGGGTCAGGGCCGACCATCGTTTTTCTGGGTGGGCTCAAATCGGACATGGAAGGCACCAAGGCCGTGCATCTGGAAGTTTGGGCGCAGGCGCGGGGGCAATCGTTCTTGCGGTTCGATTATTCCGGCCACGGCGAAAGCTCGGGTGCGTTCACGGATGGCTCTATTGGTGACTGGCATCAGGACACATTGGCCGCAGTAAATGCATTGACGGACGGACCATTGATTGTTGTTGGCTCGTCGATGGGGGGGTGGCAGGCATTGCTACTGGCCAGGGCCATGCCCGAACGAATTGCAGGCATGGTCACAATTGCTGCTGCACCGGATTTCACGGAAGACGGTTACTGGGCGTCTTTCAGCGACGAACAAAAAGCCGCGTTGAACACTGTCGGCCATGTCGAGTTGCCGTCCGACTATATGGAACCCTATATCATCACCAAGCGCATGATCGAAGACGGACGTCAGAATTTGGTTCTGCGGGGCGCTCTGGATCTGCCGTTCCCGGTTCGTTTCCTGCAAGGCACCGCAGACACGGCGGTTTCGACCGAAACAGCCGTGCGGCTGCTGGAACATGCTGCGGGTCCTGACATGCGGCTGTTGTTGGTCAAAGGGGCTGATCATCGCTTCTCGGACGAGAAATGCCTGGGCCTGATCGAGACCGCGGTTCTTGACGTGTTGGGAGAAACCTGATGCGGCGCTTTGGTTGGATTCTGGGGCGCGCTCTTCTGGCGCTGGTTGTTCTCGGCGGCCTGGTCTACTGGTTCGGCCCGCGCGAGGAAGTGAACCTGCACCCGACTTTTGAGTCCCGGAAATTTGGTGAAGGTGTTCAGGTTTATTTTGAAAGCACCGAGTCCGCCTATGATGATATCGTTCCGGGTGTCGAAAAGCGTGTGGTCTGGCAGGACGGGTTCAAGGAGCAGCGCACGCCGTATTCTGTTCTGTACATCCACGGTTTTTCAGCAAGTTCTGAGGAAATCCGCCCCGTGCCTGATCTGGTGGCTGACGCTTTGGGGGCCAACCTGGTCTACACCCGTTTGCAAGCTCACGGTCGGGATGGGCCGGCGATGGCCGAGGGTACTGCCTCGGGCTGGATGCAGGACATGGCCGAAGGGCTGGCAGCGGCGCGTGCGGTCGGAGAGAAGGTGATCGTCATTTCCACCTCGACCGGAGGAACACTGGCGGCGGCCGCTGCGTTGGATGTTGACCTCAGCCGGGATGTGGTTGGCATGGTCTTTGTCTCGCCGAACTTTGGTGTGAATACCTTCGCGGCGTGGGTGCCTTCCTTACCTTGGGCAAGAATCTGGTTGCCCGTTCTCATGGGGCCAGAACGCGATGTGTCAGGGCCGGACCCAGAGAAGAACAAGTACTGGACGTCGGTCTACCCGTGGGAAGCCGTCGTGCCGATGTCCGTGCTGGTGGATACGGTCTATGCGCTGGATTTCTCTGAGGCCCTGATACCCGCTTTGTTCTGGTTTTCGGATGATGATCAGGTTGTGCGGCCGGACCGGACGCACAAAGTGGCTGAGGCCTGGGGCGCTCCGGCAACGGTCAAGCTGGTTACGATGGGGCCGGATGACGATCCGTCTTCACACGTTATCGCGGGGCGGTTGATGTCGCCGGGTCAAACCGACGCGGCCGTTGCTGGTATACTGGAGTGGCTCAAGGGCTTGGGGGTGGAATAAACCCTGATCGGAAAAAAGGATGCAAGATGCGTAAGCCGGGCAGCATGTGGAGCCTTGAGACCCTGGGCCGCGTCCGCTTGTCCCGGCACTTCTTCATGCGTGATTTTCTGTATTCGGAAATCGGCAACTTCCACCAAAAGCAGAATATTCCGGACAACCCGGATCTGGCGATCGAAACAGGTCGCGCGTTTTGCGAAACCCTTCTTGACCCCTTGGAAGAGACATTTGGCCGGGTCGCCGTCAGGTCGGGCTACCGCTCACCGTCCTTGAACCGGTTTGGCAATGAAAACAAACTGAACTGCGCCCGAAACGATAATCCGTTGGAATGCCATATTTGGGATCACGGGGAAGGGGATGCGCGGATCGCCGGGGCATCCATCGTCATCCCGTGGTTCGCGGATCAATATGCGCAAGGCAGAGATTGGCGGGATCTGGCGTGGTGGATGCACGATCATCTGGAGTATTCCGAAATCTGGTTCTTCCCCAAGTTATGCGCGTTCAACCTTGTGTGGCGGCCCAGGCCGCATCGTCGGATCGACAGCTACATTGCTCCGCGTGGATGTCTGTTGAGGCCCGGCACTGAGCCGGGTGAAGACCTTTCTGCCCGGCAAGCCCGTTACGCCGATTTTCCGGCATTTCGAGCAATCGCCTACCCATGAAGTTTTCCTTGCCCGGTTGCGGCAAAACTTTCATCCTGAGAACAACTGGAAGGACTCGGAAAACCGAGCAGATGGAGACCCCCGCGTGATCGAGCCGCTGGTGTTGTTGCCTGGATTGATGTGTGATGCCCGCCTGTTTCGGCCTCAAATCGAGGTACTGTCACGGGCACGGCCGGTCACCGTTGCGCCGATATCCGGAGGTGAGCGTATCGAAGAAATCGCCTCGGGGATGTTGGATCAGCTTCCCCATAGGTTTGCCCTGGTCGGGCAGAGCATGGGCGGTGTTGTGGCGTTGGAGTTGATCCGGCGGGCACCGGAACGGGTGTCGCGCCTGTGCCTGATGTCGACAGACGCTCAGGCGGATACACCTCATATCGCAGCCAGTCGTGAGGACCTGATTATTGGCGCTCAGGGTGGGCGGCTGGAAGAAATCATGCGCCATCTGGTCGGCACCGATACATTGGCGCCGGGGCCAAAGCGAATCCCAATTCTGAATGATCTTTTGACAATGGCGAATGATCTGGGCGCCGAGACATTCGTTCGTCAAATGCGTGCCTTGCAGCGCCGGCCCGACCAACAGGGAACGTTGCGCCGCATCAAAGCCCCCACTTTGATCATGTGCGGCGTGCATGACACGCTTACCCCTGTCAAACGCCACTCGTTCATGTCTGACCTGATACCGGAGGCAGAGTTGAAGGTTGTCGAAAATGCGGGGCATCTTCTAACGCTTGAAGCACCTGATGCCGTGAATAACGCCTTGGAAACCTGGCTGAATATCCCGCAACGGTTTGACTAAGGGTAAAGCGCTGCGCGTTCGTCTTTTGAAATCACATTCGGTGTCACCGAAGGTTCGCCGGTCTCGTGGTTAAAAAACGGCGTATTCTTCCACCGTCCTGACAGGCGTGATCGCAAGGCGCGGTGCAAAAGGCCAAACGCCGCAAACCTGACCTTTTCGTGTTTTTGTTTTCCATTGGATCGAGGGACAAACCCGCGGGTCGTGACCGGCCCCAATGCGGAAACATCACCGGTAATCCTGAGGACAATTAATCCTGCAAAAGGTAAACGTGCAGTCTGTGGCGTCGTCGCCAACGGGGCGTTGCAGCAGCTGGCGTACCATCTCAGCATACCATTTGGGCTTAGTTTCATGGCCGAAAGGAATTGACCGCCAGCGGTAAAACCGATTTCATCCGGTGCCATCTGGAAAATGTCAACCGGGCCGGGGGCCGGGTCGGGCTGCCGGAAAAACAGCTGCGCCGCGCGGCAGTCATGACAAAAACACTCGACATGGGTTCCAAGCCGAACACCCCGGTCCGAGATATGACCCTTCAACTGGCCGCAAATGCAGGAAAAGGCGAGACCAACATGTGTCGGCCCGCCCATGTTCTTCAGGCGACCTTGTTGCTATTCGCTGCGCGGCGGCGTTTCTTGCGGCTGTTTTCGTTCATGAAATCAATCACAAGCGGGCGGATGTTGTCGCGCCAGCTGCGGCCTGCGAAGATGCCATAATGGCCGGCGCCCGGCTCTACGTGGCTGGCTTTTTTGCTGTCTGGCAAGCCGGTGCACAGGTCCAGTGCAGCAATGCATTGACCGGGGGCCGAGATATCGTCATTCGCACCTTCGACCGATTTCACCGCAACGTCGGTAATCTTGCCGATATCAACCTTGTGGCCAGCGACAACAAATTCGTTGCGCGCAATCTCGCGGTTCTTGAAGACGCGTTCGACCGTCGACAGATAGAATTCGGCCGTCATGTCCATGACCGCAAGGTATTCATCATAGAAACGGTTGTGCGCATCCAGATCCGAGGCTTCGTTGCGGGTAACGCGTTGAATCTGATCGGAAAACGCCTTGGAGTGGCGATCGGCGTTCATCGACATGAACGAGGCCAGTTGCAGCAGGCCGGGATAGACCATACGCCCGACACCTTTGTACTTGAAGCCGACCCGTTGAATCATGGTCTCTTCCAGCTGACCCATCGTGACACGTCGTCCAAAGTCGGTAACGTCAGTCGGAGTTGCGTCCGGGTCCACCGGCCCGCCAATCAGTGTCAGAGTACTGGGTTGAGCCTTGGGTTCCACCTCGGCCAGATAGGCAGTGGCCGCCAATGTCAGCGGGGCGGGCTGACACACCGCCACGACATGCGTGTCCGGCCCGAGTTCCTTCATGAAATCCACAAGGTAAAGAGTGTAATCCTCGACATCGAACTTGCCTGCAGACACAGGAATATCGCGCGCGTTATGCCAATCGGTGATGTAAACCTCACAATTGACCAGCAGGCTTTTGACGGTCGAGCGCAGCAGCGTGGCATAGTGGCCGGACATGGGCGCAACCAGCAGGACCTTGCGCGGTTGTTCTTCCCGGCCGTTGACACGGAAATGAACCAGATCGCCAAAGGGGCGTTCCAGAACAGTCGTGATCTCGACCAGATGATCCTTGCCGTCTTCGCAGGTGAAGGTTCGAATGCCCCAGTCAGGTTTGACAACCATTCTCTGGAAGGTCCGTTCGGTCACTTCGCCCCATGCGGCCATCCAGCTGAACGCCGGGTTGGGTGTCATGGAAAACAGCGGGTAGGACGCCATCGCGCTTGCGGTTGCACCAAGCCACTGGTTGGTGTTACGCATGGACTCCATGAGGTCGTAGGTCATCATATAGCGCATAAATGGGGCCTCCTGAGTGTCAGCCTGAGAGTTCGGACCATTCGTCGCTTTGCCCCCAGCACCCACGACGTTATTCTGCATAGCAGCGAGGTTAGGGTGGAATTGTTAAAATGACAACTAGCGAAGGCCAAATGCCAGACGTGTCCGAAGAACATATTGAACGAATTAAAGAAAATATGGAAAAGGTCGAGCAGCTCTCGAAGCGCCTGATCGAGATTATGGCGTCAAAAAAGCCGCACACCCCTGCGCTGGACGGCCCGAATCAAGAGCTTTTTGCACGAGCAGCAACGGCGTATTGGGCCGAGGCATGGCAAAACCCAGCCAAGTTATTGGAGCAGCAAATAGAATTCTGGGGAAAGTCGGTTTTGAACTTTGCCGAAGCGCAGAAAACGCTAACCTCAGCAGAAGACGAAAACGAACTGGCCAAATCGGGTGACAAGCGGTTTTCCAATCCCCTTTGGGAAAAAAACCCGTATTTCCGCCTGATCCGCCAGCAATATCAGACAAATGCAGAAGCCATTGCTCAGGCAGTTTCGTCGGTAGATGATCTGGATGCCAAAGACAAACGACGCCTGCAGTATTTCTCGCAACAGATCATTGACATGATGGCGCCGACGAATTTTCTGGCGACCAATCCGGATGCCCTGCAAAAAGCAGTCGAGACCGAAGGTCAATCGCTGGTCAAGGGGTTGGAGAATCTGGTTTCAGACCTTGAGGCCAATGACGGCGAGTTGGTCGTGAAACTGGCAGATGAAAGCGCGTTCAAGGTTGGCGGAAACCTGGCGACAACGCCGGGTGAGGTCGTGTATCGCAACCGGATGATGGAACTGATTCAATACAAGCCGGTGACCGAAACGGTTTACGAAACACCCATCATTCTTTTCCCGCCCTGGATCAACAAGTTCTATATTCTGGATCTGAAAGCCCAGAACAGCATGATCAAATGGATCACTGAGCAGGGCTATACACTGTTTGTCGTGAGCTGGGTTAACCCGGATGAAAGCTATGCCGAAACCGGCATGGAGGATTATGTCCAAGACGGTTTCCTGACGGCAATCGAGACGGCGAAGAAGATCTGCAAGGTCAGACAGGTCAACGCTGTGGGCTATTGCATCGCAGGCACAACGTTGAGCCTGACTTTGTCCTTGCTGAAGCAGCGCGGAGACAAGTCCGTCAAGTCGGCAACTCTGTTTACGGCACTGACGGATTTTTCCGATCAGGGTGAGTTCACGCCATTCCTGCAAAACGACTTCATCGACGGAATCGAAGAAGAAGTGAACAAGGAAGGCGTTCTGCGGTCGTGGATCATGGCGCGCACCATGTCGTTCCTGCGATCACGCGACCTAGTTTATGGTCCAGCCATTCGCAGCTACATGATGGGAGAGGTGCCTCCGGCATTTGATTTGCTCTACTGGAACGGCGATGGTGCTAACCTGCCGGCAAAAATGGCCGTGGAATATCTGCGAGGTCTCTGCCAGCGCAACGAATTCGCCACCGACGGTTTTGAGTTGATGGGGCACAAGCTGAAACTCGAAAACGTGGATGTGCCTCTGATGGCCATCACCTGCGAAACCGACCACATCGCGGCATGGAAAGACTGTTACCGCGGCGTGCAGAAAATTGGCTCGCGGTCCAAGACCTTCGTGGTTTCAGAATCGGGTCATATTGCGGGCATCGTGAACCCGCCCAGCAAGAAAAAGTATGGCCACTATACCAACCCGGATATGAAGCCGGACGCTAGCACCTGGCTGAAAGAAGCTGATTTTCACGAGGGGTCCTGGTGGCCCATGTGGAACGCTTGGTTGAAGAAGCGGTCCGGAAAGCAGGTTCCGGCACGCGAACCGGGCGATTCGAAGCACCCCAGCCTTGCCCCCGCACCTGGAACCTATGTTGTTGCCAAGCCAAACGGCTGATTTCATTTTGAAACTTAAAAAATTCTGCATTGCAGCGAGAAAAAACTTGCAATGCTGCGATGCAGCAATCATATTGTCCTCAAGCTGATGAAAGCCGGGGTGGGCCCGGACCGGCTAAAAGGATTAGGACAATGGCAAAGACCCAAGACTTTACCGCGATCATGAAAGACATGATGGGTGCATTCCCGGTGGACACCACCGCAATGGAAGGCGCATTCAAGTCGACCGCTTCGCTGAACGAGAAGCTGTCGGGCGTTGCTCTGGAAGCTGCTGAGAAATCGGCCGAGATCTCGAACAAATGGACCAAGGACACCCTGGCCAAGCTGAGCGAGATGTCTAAAGCCAAGGCAGAGCCTGCTGATTATGCAAAAGCCGCAACCGACTTCGCAAGCGCGTCGGCTGAAGTTGCTGCTGAAAACATGGCCGCTTTTGCTGAGATCGCGAAAAAAGTTCAGACCGAAACGGTTGAACTGCTGATGGCTGCTGGCAAAGACGTTGCGGAAGAAACAACCGCCGCCGTCAAAAAAGCGACCAACGAGGTCACCACTGCAGCCAAAAAAGCTGCAACTGCAAAGTAAGAAACGTCCGCGAAACGCACCCAACCCTCCCATTAGGTGCAATCGCGTTGGGCAGGTCCATTGACCTGCCCTTTCTTTTTGTGCTGCACTCGCATAACCTGTGCTGCAACGCATCATCCTTGGGGAGGGAATCCGGTGTCGGACCAAGAAAAACCGCTGCTGATCAAGCGCTATGCCAGCCGTCGGCTGTATAACACCGAGACCAGCGATTACGTGACGCTCGAAGATATCGCGGGTTTCATCCGTGACGGGCGCGAAGTACAGATCATTGATCTGAAAACCGGCGATGACCTGACGCGCCAGTATCTTCTGCAAATCATTGCCGAACATGAAAGCCGCGGTGAGAATGTGCTGCCGGTGAATGTACTGAACGATCTGGTCCGTAGCTATATGCTTCCGGGTGGGGGCATGATGCCTCAGTTCCTGCAAAGCTCGTTCGAGATGCTGCGGGAAAGTCAGAGCAAGATGGTGGAAAACATGAGTGCCATGAACCCGATGTCTCAGATGCCGGGTTTTGATGCATTGCAGGCGCAGCAGCAGGCTTTCCTGAAGGCGATGACCGGTGGGCTGTCAGGCGGATGGTCCGGTCCGGACAAGGACGAGGGAAAGTCTGAACCGAAAGAGGATCTGGAGGACATCAAGAAACAGCTGGCGGAATTGCAGCAAAAACTGTCCAAGCTGAACTGATTTGTTCCGAACAAAGAAAAAGGCCCGCGCTATGCGGGCCTTTCTTGTTTGAAGTGCTGTCGTTTTACGTTCCATAAACCGGCATCGGGCCGGTCACTTCGCCAACCGATGCCAGCAGGATGTCTGCAATCACGTCCAGCTCATCGCGCGTCAGGCGCACGGGCAGACGAACATCGCACGCCTTCATCAGCATTTCGCGTGTCCTGGGCAGATCGAAAGTTTCCGGAAGGAACTGCCAGTTCCAGAAGGCGCGGGCATTGTCCTCACTCAGGCCGAACACCTGAACTTTGACGCCGCGCGCCTCGGATGCTTCGGCAAAGGCGCGGATCTCATGTTCCTGCATCCCGACCAGATTGAACTGGATCGAATCCGGCGCACGCTGCTCGGGGGGCAGCGGGGCAGGAACCTCGATATGGGGAGAGGTGTTCAGGCGACCGGCCACATAATCGTGGTTCGCCAGGCCATCGCGGACGCGGCGCGCCAGTTCCGGAATTTGTGGACGGATCACGGCGGCGCTGAGGTTGCTCAGGCGAAGGTTGTACAGCGGCAGCTTGTTCTGCCAGCGGGCAAAGGCCTCTCCCAGTTCGGGTGAGTTGTCGCCCTGCGGAACTTTGTGTTTTTTCCAATTGTGTTCATAGGCTCCCGACATGATGACAGCCCGCGCGACAAGATCTGCATCATTCGCGATCAGGATGCCACCTTCGCCGGCATTGATCATCTTGTAGGATTGGAACGAGAAACACCCGACCTTTCCGATTGTTCCGATATTGCGGCCGTGCCAAGTGGTGCCCAGTGAATGCGCGGCATCCTCGATCACCGGAATGTTACGAGCGTCGCACAACGCCATGATCGCATCCATGTCGGATGTATGTCCACGCATGTGGCTGATGATGACCGCCTGAACGTTGTCCAGTTTGGCTTCGAAATCGGCAATGTCGATGCGGTAGTTTTCGCCCACTTCGCACAGAACGGGAATGCAATCGGCGTGGACAATTGACGACGGCACGGCTGCGAAGGTGAAGCCCGGGATCAGAACACGCGCATCGCGGGGCAGATCAAGCGCCTTGAGCGACAGAAACAGCGCGGCCGAGCAGGACGACACCGCAAGGGCGTATTTCGTGCCCAACAATTCCGCAAACTCTGCCTCAAGCAAGGCCACCGGGGCATCCTGCGGTGCGGTATAGCGGAACAGATCGCCCGACTGCATCAGGTCGTCAATGGCATCTTTTGCGGCTGTGGGGATGGGTTCGGCGGCATGAACGTTTGGTGGAAGCATCATATTTGGATTTCCCGAATATTGTCTTTGGGAAAGGTAAAGCTATTCATGGGGCAATCCAAGCCCTCAATCGCCGGTTGGCGAAAATTCACCAATCTGTCGCAATTTAGGTGGATCAGATCCCAAGCCGGTCGCGCAGCGCGAACCACGTCATGGCCAGCACAAGCAGCGGATTGCGCAGGGCAGGGCCGCCGGGGAAAGACAGCGCGGGCACCCGTGCCATCGTGTCAAACCCTTCGGCCTGACCCTGAATGGCCATCGCCATGAGTTGCCCGGCATGGGTCGCAGTGCCGACACCGTGACCGGAATATCCCGAAGCCGAAAGGATATTGGGTGCGACACGGGCCAAATACGGCATCCGCCGCATGGTGATGGCCAGCGTTCCACCCCACGCATAGTCGATTTTCGCGTCCTGCAGATGCGGGAAAATCTCGGTCATGGGTTTGCGGACCTTGGCGGCGACATCCGATGGAAAGCGGTAGCCATAGCTTTCACCGCCTCCGAACAAGAGGCGACCATCAGCACTGAGACGAAAGTAGTTCACTACGAATTTTGTATCTGCGACTGCCACATCCCGGGTCAAAACCCTCGCGGCGTCCTTTCCAAGGGGTTCGGTGGCCGCGATGAAATTATTGATGGGCATGACCCTGGCGGCGACGGAACGATTAAGATTGCCCAGGTACCCGTTGCAGGCCAGAATGACGTGCTCGGCCCGAACATTGCCGTGTGCAGTTCGGATCACCGCAGGCTGGGTTTCGTCAATCCCCATAACCTCGGTGCTTTCAAAGATACGAACACCCGCTTTGGCCGCGGCTTGCGCCAATCCCAACGCAAAGTTCAAAGGGTGCAGATGTGCCGCACCCATGTCCAGATACCCGCCCTTGTAAGCGGGTGATGGGCAAAGCGCGTGACCTGCGTTTTCGTCCAACAATTCGATCTGGTCATATCCGTACCGCTCAGAAAGATGGCCAGCGTGGTCATGCAGTTCTTTCTGCTCAGATCTGCTCAGGCCCAGGACGGCGACCCCGGGTTTCAGGTCACACGCGATCTGGTGTCTGGCGATCAGGGATTTGACCAGATCCTTGGCGTCTTCGGCCAAATCCCACAGCTTGGCGGCGTCAGCATCGCCAACAAGACGTTCGAGGTCTTCCTGATCCATCCGCTGCGCGCTGCCCAATTGGCCGCCGTTTCGGCCTGACGCGCCAAAGCCGACACGGTGGGCTTCAAGCAGCACGACGTCGAACCCGGCTTCGGCCAGATGGAGAGCCGCGGACAGCCCCGTATAACCGCCACCGACTACACACACATCCGCTTTGGTGTCTTCTGACAACGCAGGAAAGCGATTCATTGGATTTGCTGTCGCAGCATACCAGCTGTCCGGGTACTCACCCTTGCAGTCATTGGAATAGAGCAGGTTCACGGAAGGTCTCAGACGTTGATCAGCAGGTGTTCACGTTCCCAAGGAGAGATGACCTGCAGGAACTCTTCGTATTCGGCCCGTTTGACGATGCCGTAAACGCGGGCGAATTCGGGGCCCAGAACCTCGTGCAGGGCAGTGGCCTCGTCAAACAGATCCAGCGCTTCTCCCATGACCTGTGGGATATCTCCTTCGCCTTCATAAGCGTCGCCATAGAACTGACGACGCGGGCGCTCTTGCTGAACTAACCCCAGATAACCGCAGGCCAGCGACAGAGCGATGCCCAGATACGGGTTGCAGTCCATCCCGGCGATGCGGTTCTCAACACGGCGCGCTTCCGGGCCCGACAGGGGCACACGGATGCCGGTGGTACGGTTGTCCCGTGCCCATTCCAGATTTATCGGTGCCGCGTGATCTTTCACATAGCGCCGGTAGGAGTTAACGTAAGGTGCCATCACCGCCAGACCGGCGGGCAGATGGTTCTGCAACCCGGCGATGAAGTGATAAAAGGCGTCGGTCTCGCCACCCTGTGGTCCGGAAAAGATGTTCTGCCCGGTTTCCATGTCGATGATCGAGTGATGGATGTGCATGGCCGAACCCGGTTCTTCCTCGATCGGTTTCGCCATGAAAGTGGCGAAACAATTGTGCCGCAGCGCGGCCTCACGGATCAGACGTTTGAAATAAAAGACTTCGTCAGCGAGTTTTACCGGGTTGCCATGGCGCAGATTGATTTCCAACTGCCCGGCACCGCCTTCTTGCGTGATGCCGTCGATCTCGAACCCCTGATGTTCGGCGAAATCATAGATGTCGTCGATCACCGGGCCGAACTCGTCCACCGCCGTCATGGAATAGGCTTGCCGTGCGGCGGCGGGGCGACCTGAGCGCCCAATCATTGGCTTGATCCCTTGTGCCGGATCGACATTAGGAGCAACAAGAAAGAATTCCATCTCGGGCGCTACAACCGGTTTCCAGCCTTTGTCGTGGTAAAGCTGAACAACACGTTTCAGCACGTTGCGCGGGCTGTATGGGATCGGTTCACCATCCCGGTTGTAGGCGTCGTGGATCACCTGCAGCGTCCAGTCGCCGGTCCAGGGTGCGGCGGTGGTTGTCGAGAAATCGGGTTTCAGGATCATGTCCTTTTCGATGAACCCGTCATCACCGGCAGCTTCGCCCCAGCCCCCTGTGATGGTCTGGTAGAAGATGCTGTCGGGCAGGTGGAAATAGGATTGCTTTGCGAATTTTGATGCAGGCACCGCCTTGCCGCGCGCAATACCCGGCAGGTCTGAAATGATGCATTCAACTTCGTCCAGTCTCTGTCCATGGAAATACGCCTTGGCGGCTTCCGGCAGTTTATCAGTCCAATCAGCCATCAGGCTCTCTCTTTCTTTAGAAAATCGGCCATGTGGCGCGCGATTTTGGCGTTGTCGTCCGGCTCGGTTTCGCGATTTGCGGCTTCGCGCATCAGATCCTCCGGGACGACGCCCTTGCCCCGTGTCCGCATCAGGCCTGCCACGAAACCGTTGGTGAATTCCGGGTGGGCCTGAACCGTCCAGATTGTGTCCCCATAAGCCAGCATCGCGTTTTCGCAGAAGGCATTCCGGCCCAGAACCCGCGCCTCTTTTGGCAATTCAACAACCTGATCCTGATGCCAGGCATTCAGCCATAATTTGTTGCCGTCATACTCGTATTCAGTACGACCTACAGCCCAACCTCCAGCGAACTTCTCGACCTTGCCACCCAGTGCCTGAGCAATGATCTGATGGCCAAAGCAAACGCCGACCAGCGGTTTTCCGCTTTGTTGGATCTCGCGCACCAACGCTTCCAACGGCGCAATCCAGGGCAGGTCTTCGTAAACCCCGTGACGAGACCCGGTAATGACCCATCCATCCGCATCATCTGCGCTATCCGGGAAGGTGCCGTCCACGACGGCAAAGGTCACGAACTCGAACCCATTGCCAGCCAACAGCGTGGGGAAAAGCTCGTCATAATCCCCGAATTCATCCTGCAGCACTTCGGGGGTGTGGCCGGTTTGTAGAATACCGATTTTCATGTGTCACCAAATTTGATCAAATTAATCCTAACCGAGACTGAGTTAAGCGGCAAGGGGGTCAAACCGCCTCGAGATAGCTCAGCCAGTGATCCTCGGGTGGGATGCTCGCAAATCGGGTGATCTCTTGCCGCTTGGTCATGGTCAGATAGCGGATCAGGTCTGCGGGGAACAGACGCGGCACCAATGGATCAGAGGCGAACCTGTCAATCGCACTCGACCAATCCGGCATCAGCTGAGGCAGGTCTGCAATGTCATAGGCGTTCCCCGTGATCGGGGCGGGTGGGGTCAAACCGTCTTCGATGCCAACAAGTGCGGCGCCCAGAACCGCGGATAGCATCAGATACGGGTTTATGTCCCCGCCGGCGACGCGGTGTTCGATGCGCCGTGCAGCCGGGGGGCCGCCCGGGATGCGAATAGCTGCGGTTCGATTTTCATAGGCCCAGCAGGCCCCCGTGGGCGCATGTGCCCCTGGTATGAGCCGTGTGTAGGAATTCCCGTGCGGCGCAAATATCAGCGTACTGCCCGGCATGGCCGCGACACAGCCAGCGACGGCAGACCGCAAAATCTCAGTGCCTTCCGGCCCGTTGTTGTCGAACACATTGTGCCCGTTCTGGTCCACTACCGAGAAATGCACATGCATTCCGTTGCCGGCGTCATCAGTATAAGGCTTGGACATGAAGGTTGCCGCAAATCCGTGCTTGCGCGCCAATCCACGCGTCAATGCCTTGAAAAGCCACGTATCATCGGCACAGCGCATGGCGTCCTGATGGTTCAGGTTGATCTCGAACTGGCCGATGCCGCTTTCCGAGATGGCCGTCTGCGCGGGGATGCCCATTTCGGCGCAGCCGTCGTACAGTTCGGTGAAGAACGCTTCGAACGCGTCCATTTCAGCAACCGACAGAACCGCCTCATCGGTAAGGCGCCGCCCGGTGATCGGATTCACTGGCGGTTGCGGTTGCGCGCCAGACGCATCAACCAGTGTGAACTCCAACTCCGTCGCGGCAACAACGGACCAGCCGCGTTGTGCATAGCGGTCGAGTATGGCGGAAAGAGCATGCCGCGGGTCGCCCGGGAACGGTACGCCGTCATCATCATACAGGCTCATTGGCACCAGCGCCGTTTCCGTATCCAGCCAGGGCACGGGGACCGGGCCGCGTTCGGTCGGGCGCAGCACTCCATCTGCGTCGCCGGTTTCAAAGACCAGCGGGCTACCGTCGATGTCTGCGCCCCACAGATCAACGTTCAGTGCCGAGAATGGCATTCGTACAGCTCCCTTCTCCAGTTTGTCCGCATAGACGGGGGGCACGCGTTTGCCGCGCATCTGACCATTCAGATCACATGCGGCAACGCGGAAATTGTGCAGGGCGCTCAGGTCCATTGGGGGCTCCGTCGGTGAAACTCCCCAGTGATTTACTTCAATGGATCTGCTTTGTCATCAAATTTGATCAAATTTTGGCTTTGGTGTTCATGGAACTCCCCGCGCCGGTTTTGACCGGCGCGGGGAGGTGCTTTTAGGTGAAGCTTACGCCATGCGCTTCCATGGGCAATTGCGCCACATGCACACCTGACAGGGCATTGATCGCATTGGCCAATGCAGGCGCTGACGGTGGCGTGCCGGGTTCTCCTACGCCGGTTGGCGCTTCGGCTGATGGCACGATATGTACGTCAATTGCGGTAATATCCCCAATACGCAGCGGTTCGTAATCCGGGAAGTTGTATTGATCCACAGCACCGCTGGTCAGAGTGATCTGGTCACGCATCACGTGGCCAATGCCATAGCCGATGCCGCCTTCCATCTGGGCGCGCACAACATCCGGGTTCACGGCAATGCCGCAATCCACGGCACAGGTGACCTTTTCAATCTTGATGCCACTTTCCGGATTGCCCGAGACTTCGACCACTTCAGCCGCGTAAGACCCAAAGGACTTGTGAACAGCGATCCCCTGTGACCGACCTTCTGGCGCATTGCCCCAGTTTGCCTTTTCGGCCGCCAGTTTTAAAACAGCTGCCTTTCGCTGCTGGTCCGGGTTGTCGTCGCCGGACAGATGGGCCAGGCGGAACTCGACCGGATCGCGCCTTGCCGCTTGGGCCACGAGATCCATCATGGTTTCCATCGTATAGGCCGTGTGAGTGTGTCCGACAGAGCGCCACCATAGTACCGAGGTTGCCTTGGGCGTATCTGTTAAACCCAGCGCCATTCCCGGAATCTGGTAGGGGCTGTCTGCGATACCTTCGATAGAGCTGTGGTCGACCCCGTCATGCACCGCGAAGGCCTCGAAGGCCGTGCCTTTCATGATTGATTGGCCAGCTACCTGATGCTGCCATCCGACGATTTTGCCATCGGCATCCAGGCCAACCCGGACCTTGTGGCCAAAGGCGGGGCGGTAATACCCGCTGCGGATATCGTCTTCGCGCGTCCAGACCAGTTTCACCGGGCGCGAGCGGTCAGTGACGACAAAAGCCAGAGCTGCCTCGACCTGATAATCCGCATCCGGAGTTGCGCGGCGACCAAAGGAGCCACCCGCCAGCATGGTCTTGATGTGGATCTTCTCAGCGGGCAGGCCAAAGATCTGCTGGTAGGCCATATGTGGCCCTGTCGGCATTTGCGCCCCGTCATGCAGAACGATGTCACCATCGGCTGTTTGCTCGATCGTGCAGTTCAGTGGCTCCATTGGAGCATGGGCCAGCAGTGGGAAGTAGAACGTTTTTTCAACGACCTTGTCCGCACCGTCGATGGCGGCTGCCACAGCTTCAAAATCTGCCTTGTTCACGTTATACGTGGGCTCAGCCTCCAGCGCGGCCATGATCTCGGCCTTGATCTGGTCCGAGTCACGGGTTTCTGCGCCGGACATGTCCCACTCGACCTCAAGCGCATCGCGTGCTTGAATCGCAGCCCAGGTGTTCTCGGCATAAACCGCGACACCGGCCTGATTGGGCAGGACGGCTGCATTGATATACCCTTTGACCTCTTTCGATGCGCTGTCATCAAAACCCAGGGCGATGCCGCCCTTCGCTTCCGGGCGTTTGATCATGGCGACCATCTGGTTGGGCAGGTGAACGTCCATCGCGTACATCGCCTGCCCGTTGCCCTTGATTGCCGAATCCTTGCGGCGCACCGTTTCATTTCCGATCAGGCGGAATTCGGACGGGTCTTTCAGGCGCGGCTCTGCCGGAGCGTCCAGTTGCGACGCAGCAGACACGAACTCAGCGATCGGAGCCGACTTGTCGCCCGCCTTGACGATGCCGTCTTCGATGGTGATGGCGGATGCATCCACGCCCCAGCTCTGCGCAGCGGCGTTGATCAGCATTTCGCGCGCAGTAGCACCGGCCTGACGATATTGCAGCCACGAATTCGCCATCGCGGTCGAACCGCCGGTGCCTTGGAATGGACCAAACAGCAGATTGTTGTAGACGTTCGGATCCGAGGGGGCGAACTCGTATTCGATCTGGTCCATGGTCAGGCCGATTTCTTCGGCAATCAGCGTCGGCAGGCCGGTCGCTGGGCCCTGACCTTTTTCAAAGTGCTTGACGATGGCGGTCACGGTGCCATCCGCATCGATTTTCACGAACGGGTTGAGCTGGGCGGTCTCGGACGAGGCCGCGGCCAGTGCTCCGTCTGGACGGGTGCCGACCAGCAGGACGGCACCGGCAGCGGCGGCACTTTTCAGAAAACCACGGCGTGAGGTGTTGATGGTCATGGATCAGGCCTCCAGAATTTCGGACGCGCGCTGGATACCGGCGCGGATGCGTTGATAGGTGGCGCAGCGGCAGGCATTGCCGGACATGTACTCGTCAATCTCCTGAGCCGACGGTTTCGGGTTCTCGGACAACAGCCCGACAGCCGACATCACCTGACCCGACTGGCAGTAGCCGCACTGGACGACATCCAGCTCGACCCAGGCCTGTTGTATGGCAGCACCGATCTTGTCGTCACCGACAGCTTCGATGGTCGTGACTTCGGCACCTTCGACGTCTTCAATGAAAGTCTGGCACGAACGGACGGGTTCACCGTTCAGATGCACCGTGCAGGCCCCGCAGGACGCAACGCCGCAGCCGAATTTTGTGCCGGTCAGTTTCAATTCGTCTCGGATCACCCAGAGAAGAGGCGTTCCGGGTTCGGCATCAACCTCGTGGGTTTTGCCGTTCAGGTTCAATGTAAGAGCCATGATGAGGGGGTCTCCTGTTGGTGCTGGTTTCCGCACTTGGTAAACTCGCGGGTTTACTCATGGCATATTGTTTTGCCTCTGTAAACTCCTGCGTTTACCTAGTGTTTGACCAAGGCGCGTCAACAGGTCTATAGCTCTGACATGAACGAATGCAGCGCACAGAATGCGTCCAAGCGCGCACAGATCATCGAAGCTGCCGTGGCCGAGTTCCAGGAAAAGGGATTTGCCGCGGCCAGTATGGACCGCATTTCAGCAAGGGCCGAAGTGTCCAAGCGTACGTTGTACAAGTACTTTGAAAGTAAAGAGAACCTGTTCCGCTCCATCGTGGTCGAATTGTCCAGTCGCTTTGCTGAAGTGCTGGAAATCCGGTATGAAAAAGGTCGTGACATTCGTACGCAACTGACCGAACTGGCCTGGGCCGAGGGACGTATTCTGATGCGGCCCGATGTTATCGCGATGGCCCGGATGGTGATCAGCGAAACTTTGCGCAACCCGACGCTTGCGGCGGAAGCTCAGGGCAAGCTGGACAAGACGGCGACATTCATTGCCATGCTCAAGGATGCGGCAGAGGATGGGCAGCTTCGGATCGATGACCCGGAACGGGCCGGGCGCGAATTCATTGGCCTGATCAAGGCACGCGCCTTCTGGCCGCTGCTGTTTACGGGCGGGGCGCTCAGCGAACCCGAGATGACGGAAACGATCGAAAGCAGTGTCCAGATGGTGATGAGCCGATATGGTGTCTGATCGGAAACGGCTGAATCCTCAGGGTCGCCGTCGGGACGCCGCCAGAGGAATGTGTTAGGGCTTTTTGACTTGATTCGGATGGGCAAGACCACTGACGGGCAATCGGATTTCGGAGCATAGCAGGATGGAGGCGTTGCTGTGACAGGCAAGGCAACACAGGCAGCGCGTGTGAGCGTGGCGCCGATGATGGATTGGACAGATCGCCACTGTCGCTATTTTCATCGGCTGCTCAGCGCGGAAACGTTGCTGTATACCGAGATGGTAACGGCACCGGCGCTCGTGCGTGGCGGGGCGGTGCATCTGTTGGACCATTCTCCTGAAGAACACCCGGTTGCTTTGCAACTCGGCGGCTCTGACCCGGAAGAATTGGCGCAGGCCGCGCGTTTGGGGGCTGAGGCCGGGTATGATGAGATCAATCTGAACTGCGGCTGCCCGTCGGACCGGGTTCAATCCGGCACTTTCGGTGCGGTTTTGATGAAAGACCCAGCCCGCGTTGCCGACTGTGTAACTGCCATGCGCGAAGCGGTGAACGTGGATGTCACCGTTAAATGCCGCATCGGCGTGGATGACCAGGAGCCGGAAGAGGTATTGCCCGCGTTTCTTGAGCACATCAGCGCGGCAGGTTGCCAAAGGGTGACAATCCATGCCCGCAAGGCGTGGCTGCAAGGGCTGAGCCCCAAGGAAAACCGGGATATCCCACCTTTGAACTATGACCTTGTGCATCGGATGAAGGATGAGTTTTCGGATCTTCACATATCGATCAATGGCGGCATCAACACGCTGGACGAGGCAGCCGCACATCTGGAAGCCGGTCTGGATGGGGTGATGATCGGCCGAGCCGCGTACCATCAGCCGGGCGATGTCCTGTCGGATGCTGACCTACGCATCTTTGGTACCGGAACAACGCGTGATCCGTTCGCGATCGTTCAACACATGGTGCCTTATGTGGAACGGCATCTTGCGGGCGGCGGGCGTTTGCACCAGATCACGCGTCATATGTTGGGCCTTTTCGCAGGTCGTCCCGGAGCCCGCGCATGGCGGCGCGCCTTGTCGGAAGGGGCTGTGCGGGATGGGGCCGGACCCGAAGTGATGCTGCGGGCGCTGGATCATGTGGTGCCCATGGCAGAAGTTTAAGCGGCAGGGGGAACGATGCCCGAGACGATGTTGCTGGCCCAGATGCTGGGCCTTTTGCTTGTGATCGGAGCGCTGGCCGGCGTACTTGCCGGATTGCTGGGGGTTGGCGGTGGAATTGTTTTGGTGCCCGCCTTTTTCTACGCGTTTCAAACTCTGGGATATGGCGGTCCGCAGTTGATGCAACTGTGTCTGGCCACGTCGCTGGCAACGATAATCGTGACATCGGTCCGATCCGTTCTTGCGCACAATAAGAAGGGTGCGGTGGATTGGGATATCCTGCGCGGTTGGGGGCCGGGTATCGTCGTCGGGGCGATCATCGGGGTTCTGGTTGCTTCGGCTCTGCGCACCGAGGCCTTGCAAGCGCTGTTCGGCATACTGGGAATGGTGATCGGAGCTTACCTTGGGCTGGGACGTTCGGACTGGCGGCTAGGGGATGTCATGCCCGGCGGAATAACGCGGGCCATTCTGTCTCCCGCGGTCGGGTTTCTTTCCGTTCTGATGGGGATAGGCGGTGGTAGTTTTGGTGTGCCGCTGATGAGTCTTTACAACACGCCGATCCACCGTGCCGTGGCAACCGCGGCCGGATTTGGTGTGATCATTGCCGTGCCCTCGGTCATCGGGTTTTTGTTCCTGGATATTGCACCGGAACATCGGCCACCGCTGACCATTGGGGCGGTCAATCTTGTGGCTTTCGGTATTGTCGTGGCAATGACGATGATCACCGCGCCTTGGGGGGTGAAGCTGGCCCATGCGATGGACCCGAAACCTTTGAAGCGCGTATTCGCTGTGTTCCTTACACTGGTGGCGCTCAATATGCTTCGCAAGGCAATAGGTTTGTGACCGACTTCCGCGTCAAGGGCTGGGTGAAATTTCCATATGATCGGGTGCTTGCAGCTTGGGTGGGTCATGCGCTGCCCGCCGCACGGGCCTCGATAACGGATCCGTCCCATGCTGACTGGCTTGACTGCGAAGGGACGTGGTTCATTGGTGTCGACGCGTTGCCCAATGACGCGCAGGGCAGGGTAGGCCGATCGGGGCCTCTGGCCGGAACCGCCATGTCATTCATTGCAGAGCGTTTTGGGGAATTGCCGCTTCACAAGGGGCAAGTCTCGGTCATGTATCCGGGATATCCACGTCCGCGTCGGGGGGAAAACGAGGCCGCCGCGCGGTATCGCAAAAACCGGGACGCGGCCCATGTGGACGGCCTGCGCCCGATGGGGCCGGATCGTCGCCGCCGCGTGGATGAGCCGCATGCCTGGATTTTGGGTATACCGCTGACCAAGGCCAGCCGGAATGCGTCGCCCATGGTGTTGTGGGAAGGCAGCCATCATATCCTGGGTACGGCGTTCAGGCGCGCTCTTGCGGGGAAGCCACAAGAGCGCCTGCATGAAGTCGATATTACGGATATCTACCAATCCGCCCGTCGCGAGGTGTTCGAAACCTGTCCGCGAATCGAATTGCCAGCCAAACCGGGCGAGGCTTACGTGCTGCACCGCCACTGTCTGCACGGGGTTGCCTCTTGGGCAGACACGGCAAACGCAGGGCCGGATGGACGGATGATCGCCTATTTCCGCCCGGAATGTGTCGGGGGTGTAGCCGAATGGATCGAATCCCCTTAACCTCCTGTCATTGTTTGGCTTTGGAGGTTTTGACCGATGATTACGGTCCATACGAATTCTGATGGTGCTTTGATAGAAGTCGAGTTGTCGGGGCAAGTCACCAGCGCCGACTACGCGGATGTCTTGGTTCCTGCGATCGAAGCAGCGCTGACCGAACACGACTCGGTTCGGCTTTTGGCCATCGTGCAGCCGGAGTTCAAGGGGTATGATTTGGGTGCGGCATGGTCTGACACCAAGCTGGGGCTCAGTCACTGGCGGGGGTTCGACCGGATTGCGGTTGTTGCCGATCAGGGCTGGGTGCAAACCAGCATCCGACTGGCGGCCCCGATCCTGCCGTGTCCCGTTCAGGTATTCGAATTGGCCGAGCTTGAGGCCGCGCGCCGCTGGATGCGCGAGTCGCTGGGATCCATTCACGTGACGGATCTGGAGGGCCCATGCGTGCAGATCAGCCTTTTGGGAAAGCTGGACCCGGAGGAATACAAGCAGGCAGAGCGCGACCTGAACGCTTTGTTGCATGATCGATCCGGGTTTCGCTTGTTGATTGACCTAAGGGAATTTGATGGCTGGCAGGGGTTGTCGGCTCTTGCAGCGCATTTTCGTCTGGCCAGCCGACATATCGGGCAACTGGACCGCGCAGCCATCGTTGGGGACAAAAGCTGGCAGCACATGGCGCAACGCGTAGCCAGTCATGTGTTGGGCACACGGACTCAGTTCTTTCCGTCCGAGGATATCGAAAATGCCAAAACCTGGTTGGCCGCCGGATAAGGAACTTCGATATACCCTCACGTGTTTTGACTGATTCAACTGCCAGCAGGCGGCCCCTGTGTTGTGTCCGCAGGTCAGGGCAAAGCGCCGTTGAGCGCGAGGAGACCAAATCTGATTGGCTTTTTCCGCCGTTCCACGCTTTCCACAGGTCTTGACACCGTTCCGGACAAAAGTTGTGACGTAAGGGAACTGGTGGGTTTTTTCGTGGAATATCTGACGTTAACGTCAAACCAGACCAAAAACCGTGTGTTTTCCCCCTAATATTGACCGGAAGTGCCCTTACCTACGCCGTGTCGCTGCGGGCCTCCACTCACGTTGAACAGATGCGTTCATGAGCTGGCCCCTCTTGGAGCTCGACCTCGGCCCGCGGCGGCACAGTTATTGGAAGCGGGAAGTTTGCGATGACATTTAAGTTGTTGATGGAAAGATTTACTGCACGAAAGACGCCTTCATTCGAGGTGGTCAAGACCTGCAAGAAACATGTCCAACGTGCACGAGAAGAATCCGAGACTGCAAAAACGAGTAGATCCGAAATTGTAGCTCTGTTCGAGACAGAGCTGCGCGGGCAAGACACGAACAGGCCGGCCCACGACAAATCCAATGACCACAGGGATACGTCCCCAAAGCAGACTGGCTGACTTCAGGAGCCGTTTATGCGCGCTGCACGCCCGCCACGGCGTTTGCTGAGGCGCGGCTTTCTGGTTGGCAGGTTTTCCATGATTTCGGCGCGTTCGCTGCTGTCCATCTTGGACCAGCGGGTGATTTCATCAATCGTGCGATAACAGCCGGTACAGATACGTTCCGTGGGGTGAACGACACAGATCTGGACACAAGGGCTTTCGACCTCATTCCTTTTCCAAACCATATTCGTCATCACTGGTCTCCGACCCGTTACAAAAAGCGCAGCCTGTCCAGCGCCCCTTGCAAGATATAGCCGGCTGCAACGTGATCAATAACCTGTCCGCGACGTTTTCGTGTCGTATCCGCCTCAAGCAGTGCTTTTTCTGCCGCAACTGTGCTGAGCCGTTCGTCCCAAAATCCGATGGGCAAATCGGTCAGGCGGGACAAATTGCGGGCAAATGCCCGCGTTGACTGGCATCTTGGCCCTTCGCTGCCATCCATGTTCTTGGGCAACCCCAGCAAGATGCCCCCGATCTCGCGATCGGTCACAATTTCGATCAGGCGGGCGGAATCGAGCGTGAATTTCTTGCGCCGTACCGTTTCCAGCGGGCTGGCGACGCCGCGCATCCGGTCGGACACCGCGACGCCGATTGTCTTTTCCCCAAGGTCCAGCCCCATAAGGGCACTCATAGGTTGCAGCGCTGCTGCAAATTCTTCGATAGCGTCATGGATCATTGAGCGATCCCGGCTTGAAGGGCCGCCGCATCGATGATCTGCAACGCCTCTGAGTTGCCTGCAAACACTTCCATGGCCTCATCCCGTATATCGATGGCACGCTGGCCCTGGCCTAGAACGCCCAAGGCAGCGATCAGACGGGCCCATTCCTCGGGGGACCCGCCTTCTGTCGCCAGACGATCAGACAACTGGTCCACCATACCCTGAATCATCTGCTGCCGTTCTTCGGGGCTCAGCTCTGCGGCGGCGGCCATGTCTTCCTGACTGGGGCCGGGTGCCGTGCTCAGATCCGGTGCATTGAATACACCGGCCCGAAATGCCAGTTCGTCGATCTGAGCCCGTATCGCTCCGGCCCATGGTGCACCTGCGGGGGCATCCTGCAACGTTTCAACCCACATACGATAGGCGAGGTCCGGCCGCCCGATCTGGGCCAGCATCTGCCCCCAATAATAGCGTGCCGGGCCGTGACGAGGATCACGGTTCAGCGCTTCGATCAGGGCCTGTTCCGCTTCGGGTGAGACGTAACCACCCGCCGCCAGAATCATCATTTCAGCCAAATCCGCGTAAGTGTCGGCCGTGGCAGTGTCGCCGGACAGTTCGATCACCCTTTGCTGCGCGGTGTACCCATCCTTGAAGTTGCCTGCATTCGTCTCGTGCTGCGCCAGCAGCATCTGACCCTGCAAATCGTCTGGCCGGTTCGCAACCGTTTCACGCAACTGCTTCAGCAGGTTCGCATAGCTTTCGTCCAGCTGCGCAGGTTGGGGCGGGGTCGCCAGCTCTTCCGCGGCGCTTTGGGATGGCCGGTTGACGCGCACTTCTTTGGCCAATTCAAGCCGTGCGGTCAGAGGCATATCGGGTAATCCGACGGCCCCGGTGCGATGATACATCGCCAATGCGCCACCGATCAGAAGCAGCGAGATTGCCAAGATCGACAACGCTGAAACGGTACGAGAAGGCCCGGCGCCGGCGCCCTCTTTTTTCATCTGATCGTCTGCGGCCAGAATACGGCGGGAAATTTCCGTGCGGACCCGTTCAGCGTCGGCCTTGCCAATGACCCCGCGCGCCAGATCCCGGTCCACACCGGCCAACTGTTCGCGATAAACCCGCAGATCGTAAGCCGCAGCGGGTTCATCCCCACGGCGTTTGCGCAGCAGAGTAAAGCTGAGAAAAGCTGCGATCAGCAGCGCGACAAGAAAAATCAGAACCCAGAACGTCATGGTCCCTCCGAGGATGCTGCCCTGACTTAGACCTGTGAAGCGTCCGACAAAAGGGACAAATGGCCGCGAATGAGCGACATGTCGCAATAGTGCTATATTGCGGCGTTGCACGGCAGGGCTAAAATGCACTCACACGGCATATCTGCGCCCAATCACCGAACCGGATGGATTCGCACATGAAACACTATTCAGCCTTTGCTGTGGCGCGGGAAGCTCTGCGCTATCACACCGGATGGGAGCGCGCTTGGCGCTCACCCGAACCCAAGAAGCGTTATGACGTCATCATCGTTGGTGCTGGCGGTCATGGTCTGGCGACAGCGTATTACCTTGGTAAGAACTACGGTATTCAGAATGTCGCGGTTATCGAAAAAGGCTGGCTGGGCGGTGGCAACACCGGCCGCAACACGACGATCATCCGCTCGAACTACCTGCAAGACCCGTCTGCTGCAATCTACGAGAAAGCGCGCAGCCTCTACGAGGACCTGAGCCAGGAGCTGAACTACAACATCATGTTCAGCCCGCGCGGTGTCATCATGTTGGCGCAGACCCAGCACGAGATCCGCGGCTATCAGCGAACGGCCCATGCCAACGCCCTGCAAGGCGTAAAGACTGAATGGATCGGTCCCGAACGCGTCAAGCAACTGGTGCCTATCATCAACCTGGACGGCCCCCGGTATCCGGTTCTGGGCGGCCTTTGGCAGGAACGCGGGGGCACTGCGCGCCATGATGCGGTGGCGTGGGGCTATGCGCGTGCCTGTTCGGCGATGGGTATGGATATCATCCAGCAATGCGAAGTCACCGGTATACGCTCGGATAAAGGTCGCGTCGTCGGGATCGACACCACCAAGGGTGCCATCGATTGTGACAAGCTGGGCATCGTCGTCGCGGGCCATTCGGGTCAGTTGGCCGAGATGGCGGGCTTCCGTCTGCCGCTGGAAGCCGTTGCGTTGCAGGCGCTGGTATCGGAGCCCATCAAACCCTGCATGGATGTGGTTGTGATGGCCAACACTGTGCACGGCTACATGTCTCAGTCCGACAAGGGCGAGATGGTGATCGGCGGGGGAACCGACGGGTTCAACAACTTCACGCAGCGCGGGTCTTTCCATCATATTGAGGAAACGGTGCGGGCGCTTGTCGAAACCTTCCCAATGATTTCGCGCCTGAAGATGCTGCGTCAGTGGGGCGGGATCGTGGACATGACCGGTGACCGCTCGCCTATCCTGTCGAAAACGTCTTTGCAGGGCTGCTTTATCAATGGCGGCTGGGGCACCGGTGGCTTCAAGGCAATTCCGGGATCGGGCTGGGGGATGGCGCAGTTGATGGCCACGGGACATTCACCGCTGACCGAAGCCTTCTCGCTGGACCGCTTCAAAGAGGGCCGCTTCATTGACGAAAGCGTCGCCGCCGGGGTGGCACACTAAGGGGGGTCCCCAAGGTGCCAGAAAACAGAATTCAGGTCGGCCCCCGCGCCGACCGACCGCCAAAAGGATGACAACATGCTAATCCTGAATTGCCCCTATTGCGGCGTAGACGCCGAAGAAACCGAACTGGCCGCTGGTGGTGAGGCGCATCTGAAGCGTTTCGGCCCGGGCTCGTCCGAAGACGAGTTCCACGACTACCTGTTCATGCGTGAAAACCCGAAGGGTGTTCACTTTGAACGCTGGCGGCACGCCAATGGCTGCGGCAAGTGGTTCCACGCCGCTCGCTGCACGCAGACACTCGAAGTGTTCGGCACCTATTCCGCGCAGGTCACCGAGCCGCCGCAAGACATCAAGGATGCCATCACCGCTAAACGGCCCGGCTGGACGTGGAGAGAGTTCTCCTGATGCTTCATCTTTTCAAAAATACTCCCGCCGGAGGCTTTGACGCCTCCACATGCGAAAGGTCAGCGACATGAGCACCCGTCTCGCAAAACAAGGCCGGCTGATTGACCGGTCGAAGAAAGTTACATTTACCTTTAACGGCACTTCTATGCAGGGCTACGAAGGCGATACGCTCGCCTCAGCGCTGCTGGCCAACGATCAGATGATGATGGGCCGGTCGTTCAAGTACCACCGCCCCCGCGGAGTTGTCGCCAGCGGCGCGGAAGAGCCGAACGCCCTTGTCGGTCTGGGACAGGGCAACCGGTTCGAGCCGAACCAGCGCGCCACGACGACCGAGTTGTTCAACGGCTTGACCGCAATTTCACAGAACCATTGGCCAAGCCTTGAACATGATATCGGCGCGGTTAACACGGCGTTTGCCAGGTTCCTGCCGGCCGGATTCTACTACAAGACCTTCATCCACCCCAAGCCCTTCTGGAAACACGTCTACGAACCTTTCATCCGGCAGTCGGCGGGATTGGGCAAGGCGCCCGACAAGGACAACCGGGATGCCGACACTTATGAGCACTTCTACGCCTTTACAGATGTTTTGGTGATTGGTGGTGGTGTGGCTGGTTTGCAGGCGGCCAAGGCGGCGGCACAATCCGGTGCGAAGGTTCTGCTGATCGAGCAGACCGCGCATTGGGGCGGTCGCGCCCCGGTTGACGGAGGCACCGTCAATGGTGAGCCTGTGGATAAGTTCGTGGAACAATTGGTTTCCGAACTCGAAACAATGGACAACGTTATTATGCGCATACGCTGCATGGGAGCGGGTGTTTACGATCATGGTTATGTGTTGGGATACGAACGTCTGACGGACCACACGCCGGGCGTGCAGGGCCCGCGCCACCGCTTGTGGCGTATTCGTGCCAAGCAAATTGTGACGGCAACAGGTGCAATTGAAAGACCATTGTCCTTTGCTGGCAACGATGTTCCGGGTGTGATGCTGGCTTCGGCCATGCGCGATTATGTCGTGAACTGGGGGGTGACTC
This sequence comes from Ruegeria sp. YTSB088, assembly GCF_059609825.1. Taxonomy (NCBI): domain Bacteria; kingdom Pseudomonadati; phylum Pseudomonadota; class Alphaproteobacteria; order Rhodobacterales; family Roseobacteraceae; genus Ruegeria; species Ruegeria sp. YTSB088. The sequence goes on from NZ_JBXWMM010000002.1 coordinate 193,822, forward strand.
CGGGGGATCGTGTCATCGTCGCCACCAACAATGATGACGCTTACCGCACCGCGATTATCCTGAAACAGGCAGGTGTGGATGTTTTGCGTATTGTTGACGTACGGGCAACGGCTGGACCTTTGGCGGAAGAAGCCCGCCAGTTGGGTATCCGCGTCGATCCGGGCAAGGCCATTGCCAAAGTCAAAGGCGGCAAGCGCGTCAAAAAGGTTGCCATCTGCAATCAGGAAGGTGTCGGCGGCGCGCGTGAAGAGGTTGAGGCGGATGCGGTCGCCATGTCTGGTGGCTGGTCTCCGGTCGTGCACATGTGGTCCCATTGCGGAGGCAAGCTGATCTGGGACGACGCGAACGCGCATTTCCGGCCAGATCCTGAGCGTCCACCGCTGGGGGCCGACGGCAAGGGGTTCGTTGTTGCTGCTGGCGCGTCCAACGGTCCTCTGGCGTTGCAAGATGTACTGACAGACGCGCATGTCGCCGGTAAGGCCGCTGCCAAGGCGGCTGGCTTCAAACCCAAGAACACCAAGGCGCCCGCAGGTGAGACAACCGTCGAAGCGCCGATGGAAGCGGTTTGGCTCATGCCGGCAAATGCAGAAGTTCAATTGCGCATGAAGTCCTGGCTGGACTTCCAGAACGACGTCAAAGTTTCAGACGTCCAACTGGCTGCGCGCGAAGGGTATGAAAGCGTCGAACACACCAAGCGCTACACTACGCTGGGTATGGCAACTGATCAGGGTAAATTGAGCAACATCAACGGATTGGCAATCCTTGCTGATGCGCTGGAATCCGAAATCCCCAAGGTTGGCACAACGACCTTCCGCCCGCCCTATACGCCTATATCGATGGGTGCGATCGGCGGTGAGGCACGGGGTGAGGTCTTTCAGCCAATCCGTCAGACACCGATGCACAACTGGCACGACAGGAACGGCGCCGACTGGGAGCCGGTTGGCCATTGGCGCCGTGCCTATGCCTATGTCCGCCCCGGTGAGTCTGTGCACGAAGCGGTCAATCGCGAGGTCAAGAACACCCGCGAAAACCTCGGCCTGCTGGATGCCTCGACGTTGGGCAAACTGATCGTCAAAGGCCCGGATGCCGGCAAGTTCCTCGACATGATGTACACCAACATGATGTCCACGCTGAAGGTCGGCAAGTGTCGCTACGGTCTGATGTGTACGGAAAACGGCTTTCTGATCGACGACGGCGTTGTCGCCCGAATCGACGAGGACACATGGCTGTGCCACACGACTACCGGCGGAGCCGAGCGCATCCATGGTCATATGGAAGAATGGCTTCAGACGGAATGGTGGGACTGGAAAGTCTATGTTGCCAACGTGACCGAGCAATACGCGCAGGTCGCCGTGGTTGGCCCCAACGCCCGCAAGGTGCTGGAGAAGCTGGGCGGCATGGATGTCAGCAAAGAGGCGCTGCCCTTCATGGAATGGCGCGATGGCAAGATCGGAGACTTCGTTTGCCGGGCCTACCGCATTTCGTTCTCGGGCGAGTTGTCGTACGAAATCGCCGTGCCCGCAAGTCATGGTCAGGCGTTCTGGGATACCCTGATGGAGGCAGGTAAAGAATTCGGCGTCATGCCGTACGGAACCGAATGCCTGCACATCCTGCGGGCCGAGAAGGGCTTTATCATGATCGGCGACGAGACCGACGGCACCGTGATCCCGCAGGATTTGGGGCTGCACTGGGCGCTTTCGAAAAAGAAAGAGGACTATCTGGGCAAACGTGCCCATTCCCGCAGCCACATGGCGGATCCCGAGCGTTGGAAACTGGTCGGTCTCGAGACTTTGGATGGATCGATTCTGCCGGATGGTGCTTACGCGGTGGGCGAGGGCGTCAATGCCAACGGTCAGCGCAATATGATCGGCCGTGTGACGTCGACATATTACTCTGCCAACCTCGACAAGGGTATCGCCATGGGGCTGATCAAACACGGTCCCGACTGCATGGGCGAGATCGTCGAGTTCCCGGGCACCGACGGAAAAACCTACAAAGCCAAGATCGTGGACCCGATCTTCTATGACAAGGACGGGGAGAAGCAGAATGTCTGAACCCATCAGCGCATTAAACCACGCAAGCTATTCCGGCATCGCCAAGATCGAGGAATGCGGTCTTCAGGGTATGATCACGCTGCGCGGCGACCTGTCCGACAAGGTGCTGGCCAAGGCCGTCAAGGATGCGACCGGCCAGAAAGTGCCCGGTCAGCGCGAGGCGCTGGTCAAGGGCGATACCGGCGTGGCTTGGATGTCGACGGACGAGTTGCTGGTGCTGGTGCCATACGCAGAGGTCGACGCCAAACTGGCCGACATGGTCGGTGCCCTGAGTGGCACCCACGCTTTGGCGGTCAACGTCTCGGATGCCCGCGCCGTCTTCTGTATCTCTGGTGCCAGCGCCCGCGAAGTTCTGGGTAAGGTTGCACCTGTCGATCTGTCGGCGGATGCTTTCCAGCCTGGCCAAATCCGCCGCTCACGTCTGGCGCAAGTGGCAGGTGCTTTCTGGATGGACGATGAACAGACCTTCCGGGTGGTCTGCTTCCGCTCGGCTGCGGATTACGTCTTCAAACTGCTCAAGGTTGCGGCGCAACCTGGCAGTGAGGTCGGGATCTACTGAAAGAAAAGAAGAATGCCCCGGTTCTACCGGGGCATTTTCTCATTTTACCGTGGAGCAGGTCCCGACCCCAAAGGGCTTGTTCGCAAAATTTCCCTGAACAAATGCCATGCGAACGGCGACTGTGTTGTCGGATGGTTTCAGGTTCGCTTGATATCGAACACGGGCATTGCCACCGGCGACCATTTTTTGATCGAGGTTCCAGATAACACGATACCCATTGGCACCGCGGTCTTTGAATTTTGCTTTGGCCCAATCTTGGTACGACGTTGCAGCCATCGCCGAAGCTGTGGCGGGGTCAATCCGGAAAGCATACTCTGGCGCAATCCAGCCATGGGCGTCTTGCTTGGTCATCTTGCAATGATAGGTAACTGTTTCTGCCGTAGCGGTTTGTGCAAGCACTGCGGCGGTGACAATCAGGAAAAGTCTTTTCATTTTATCCGGTTGGCCGTGATTTTTGATGTACACACTCAAAGTGATACATCTCAGAAATGCAAGCAGGGCTTCGCGTAAACAAAGAAAAAGTCGCCTGACGTTCTACCCATGCATGAGAATGGTGTGAAAACGGTTCAGGCCGTCTTTGGTCAGCAAGTCCGAAACCTTGAGAGGGTGCGCTTTGTCGTCCGACAGCCCCGAGTAAAACCCCAGTTCATCCATCAAAGCGCTGACACGTTCGTGCCTCTCGTTTTCCGGCAGCAATGGTGCGTGAAGCGATAGAAGCAGGGCAGGCCGCCGTTCCCTCAGCCACGCGGACAGAGTGGGTGCAACAATAAATTCCGCCCCTTCGATGTCCATTTTGACCAGCGAAACCCGTGACAGGTCGTTTGTCTTTTCGAATTGATCCCAGGCGATCGTCAGCGCATCCGATCCATGTGCGCCGTCGTGCAGAAGTGAGCTGGTGGAATCTCCGGGCTCACCGCGCACAGAGGCCATGCGTGCCACACCAAACCGATCTGACAGGGCGACTCCGAATGCCGAGACGTTCTGAACGTCATTCATATCAAGGTTCCATGCCAGGTGCCGGAACGCGGTCGGGTCAGGCTCAAAACACCAGACATGCCGTGCCCTGCGAGCACCGTACAACACCGTCGGGCCAATCCACGCTCCGATATCCAGATAGTCGCTTTGCGGGGACAGGAACCGGTCAAGCACTGCAAATGTTTCAGGTTCCCAAGCGCCCGCAGTGGCTTTGCGCCAGAATTTCGAATGATACGGGTCCAGACGAAAGGGCTCGCCGTTCAGATTGCCCGCATAATATCCGCGGGCGCGATAGAACATCTTGCGCACCTGTGTCAGCATCGCCTGCCTCCGGGTTTTCTTGTCTCGCCCCTTGACCTGCGGCGGCAGCCAAAGCATTTAACCTTGGGAACCGCAACTTACATTTAAACAGGGGGCCGACATGGCTTTTGAACTTCCTGATCTTCCTTATGCACATGACGCGCTGGCAGCCAAGGGTATGTCCGCGGAAACGTTGGAATATCACCACGACCTGCACCACAAGGCCTATGTCGACAACGGCAACAAGCTGATCGCCGGCACCGAATGGGACGGCAAGTCGCTGGAAGAGATCATCGTTGGCACCTACGACGCGAACGCTGTCGCACAGAACGGCATCTTCAACAACATCGGCCAGTTGTGGAACCACAACCAGTTTTGGGAAATGATGGGGCCCGGCGGCAACGCAATGCCCGGTGAGCTGGAAAAAGCTCTGACAGAAAGCTTTGGTTCGGTTGACGAATTCAAATCGCAGTTCAGCGCCGCTGGTGCTGGTCAGTTCGGTTCGGGATGGGCGTGGCTGGTCAAGAATGCAGATGGCTCGCTGGCCGTAACCAAAACTGAGAACGGTGTTAACCCGCTTTGTTTTGGTCAGACCGCGCTGCTGGGTTGCGATGTTTGGGAGCACAGCTATTACATCGATTTCCGCAACAAGCGCCCGGCTTACCTGTCGAACTTCCTCGACAATCTGGTGAACTGGGAAAACGTCGCATCACGGATGTAATGAATTGAACCGACGCCGGTTCATAAAGGGCCTGCTGGCGGTGACGCTGGCAGGCCTTGTTACGGCCGCCTACGGGTTCGTCATTGAACCCGCAGTGCGGTTGCGCGTGCGCAAATGGCGCATTCAGCGGGACGACTGGACGGCGCCGCCGCTCAGAATCGCCGTACTGTCCGATTTGCATGTCGGCGAACCCTATGTCGGCCTGAACCGCGTAAAGCAGGTGGTCCGCCGAACCAATGCGCTGGCTCCGGACGTGATCCTTCTGCTGGGTGATTTCTTTGCAAGCCACAAAGCTGTCTCGGACGCGGTGAAGATGCAGGACCTGGCACCCGTGCTTGCCGGGCTTGAGGCGAAGAATGGTGTCTTTGCCGTGCTGGGCAATCACGACTGGTGGGATGACAGGACGGCACAGCGGCGCGGATCCGGGCCCAATCACTACGCCGAAATCCTGGAACAGAATGGCATTTCGGTGTTGTCCAATACTGCCATCAAGCTCGAAACTCCGGGCATCTGGCTGGCCGGGCTTGAGGATCAGCTTGCGATCTGGCGCAAAGGCAAACCACAGGGATTGGACGATCTGCCAGGTACTTTGGAGCAGATCACCGATGACGCTCCGGTTGTGATGATGGCGCATGAGCCCGATGTTTTCCCCACTGTGCCCGAGCGGGTGGCCTTGACCCTTTCGGGGCACACACATGGTGGCCAGGTGCGCCTGTTCGGCTGGTCGCCCGTTGTGCCGTCGAAATTCGGCAACCGGTATGCCTATGGCCATGTACGCGAAGATGGGCGTGATCTGGTCGTGTCAGGCGGTATCGGATGTTCAATCCTGCCGGTTCGTCTGGGCGTGACGCCCGAAATCACCGTTGTCGAGATGTCCGCCTAAAGGGTTGATGACCGGACGGTGAAAACCCGCCGATACGCGCCCTTTTTGCATGACGGTATCTTGTTTGCTGCTCTCCAAAGCACATCTTTGTAAGGCGGAGGGAGAGAACCGCATATCACTTCAATCATTGATCGGGCTGCGCACTGTGCGTGCGCCAGCGAACCCGCATGTCCGGCAGGTCGAGGGATACCCAGAACACAACCTAATCAGGAGATCGCAATGGTCGCACTTACACAGGGAACTTGGGTTATTGTTGCAGATGGAGAGAAAGCGCTGGTGATGGAGAATATCACCGATGCCGACGATCCCAACCTTGTCGTCGTTGCTGTCGAAGAACAAGACGGTCCGACCGGGAAACCGGCCGACCGCGCAGGTCGTCGCAACGACGGCGGACCAAATCAGAAATCGGCAGTTGAAGAACCCACGTGGAAGGCACACGCAAAATCTCTGTTTGTGCAGGATCTGGCGAATCTGTTGAATCGCAAGGGGCTGAAAGGGGCCTATGACCGGCTGGTTCTGGTGGCCAGCCCTCAGGTTCTGGGTCTGTTGCGGCGTCGGTTGCACAGCGAAGTGCTTGGAAAGGTCGTGGCAGAGGTCAACAAGACCCTGACCAATCATCCTTTGCACAAAGTCGAGCAAGTGGTGCGCCACAGTCTGCAACCCAAGGCCAGACTGGCCTGATCAATACGGCGGGCGGTTCAACCGCCCGCACGGTTTTCCATCGTCAGGTCAGTTTGTCCCGCAAGGCTACCATGGCTGTATCGGCGTCTTCAACCCAGGTGATGAAATTCGCCAGAGACGCGTCGGCAAAGCCTTGCCCGATCACCTGGTCCAACAATGTGTGCAACGCGTCCCAATACCCATTCACATTGACCACGACGATGGGTTTGTCATGCAGTCCAAGCTGGCGCCAGGTCAGCGCCTCGAACAGCTCGTCCAGCGACCCCGGACCGCCGGGCAGAACAACGACGGCATCAGCGTTCATGATCATGACCTTCTTGCGCTCGTGCATTGTCTCGGTGATCACGAAATGGGTCAGATCCGTTTTTCCGACCTCACGTTTGGCCAGGTGCACCGGAATGACGCCGAAGGTTTCACCTCCGGCATTCTGTGCGGCACGGGCCACTTCACCCATCAAACCGACATCTCCGGCTCCGTAGACCAGTCGCCAGCCTTCCTGCGCCAGTAGGCTGCCAAACTGTCGGGCAGTTTCAGAATAAGCCTTCTTGGCTCCATTGCGTGACCCGCAATACACACAGATTGATTTCTGAGACATTAAAGGGGGGCTCCGGGGTTGTGTCAGGGGTTTTGACCCGTGATAGCGGGATTGATAGGTTGGCTCAACTGTCCGCCGGAAAGCTTTTCAACGCAAAGCTTTTGCCAGGCGGAGTGAAAGGAAAATAATGGACGCCAAATCGGGAAACGGAAGCTCGGGCAATTTCATCTGGGGGGTGATTGCGGGTCTTGTTGCGATATTGGGCGCGGGTGGATTGTATCTGTCCGGCGTCTTCACCAAAGCGCCCGAGCCGAGCGCCCCGCAGGAAACCGCATCCGCCGTAGCCCCGGAACCTGAAGAGCAGGAGGCGCAGGTTTCGGAACCGGAAGCGGCTGAACAGGCGGCTCCCGCTGACAAAGAGCCCACGACCGAGCCTGCCGAGGACACAAGTGAAGCTGCCGAAGCCGTCTCTGACGCGGATACTGCCGCTGCAACGTCGGAAGATACCGCGCCCGAGCCAGCGGCCCCTCCGGTGCTGGATCAGATATTTGTTGAAGCGGATGGCACGGCGCTGTTGTCCGGCGATGCAGAGCCCGGAAGCCGGATCGAGGTGCTGCTGAACGGAGAACCCCTGCACACATTTACCGTAGACAGCAGCGGTCAGTTTGCCGAATTCGTTTCGATCCCTTTCAGCGACGCGGCTCAGGGGCTGGTCCTGCAAAGCTCGGATGGGTCGCGGACGACGCGATCCGACGACTACCTGATTGCGGCCTTGCCGCAACCGGTCGAAGAGGCACCCGTTACTGAAGAAGCTTCGGCATCGGATCAGGGCGCGCCCGCAGATGCCGCGGAAACCAGTACCGCGGTTGTCGATGTTGAAGCTGAGACTGAGTCTGACGGCAAGGTTCAAACGGCAGAACCTGAACCGGCTGATCCCGAAACCACGGTGCCTGAAGTCGAAGAAACGCAAACCGCCGACTTGCCGGCAGAGGCACCCGAACCGGATCAGCAGATTGCGGTGCTGCGGTCGGGCGAAGAAGGTGTTGAACTGGTACAGCCTCCTGTGGTGCGGGATACGCCCCCCGATCAGATCGCACTGGATACAATCGGGTATTCTGATACCGGAAATGTCCAGTTGACTGGACGTGTGCAGGACGGCGCAGCCGTTCGACTTTATCTGAACAATCGTCTGATCGCCGATCTCGACCCGCAAGAGGATGGATCCTGGCGCAGCGATCTGGAGGGAATTGATCCGGGTGTCTACACCCTGCGCGTGGATGCGGTGAATACGGAAGGGACGGTGCTCAGCCGGGTTGAAACTCCGTTCAAACGGGAACCGGCCGAGGTGCTGGATGCCGCAATAGCAGCCAACCAGACCAATGCGCAGGGGGGGGCACCGGTAATCCGTTCCGTCACGGTTCAACAGGGTGACACGCTGTGGGCCATCTCGCGCGACCGGTTTGGCGACGGCGTCCTGTATGTGCGGCTGTTCGAGGCCAATCGCGATCTGATCCGTGATCCGGATCTGATTTATCCGGGGCAGATCTTCACTATACCTGAACAATAATCGCCTCTGGCCCAAAAGGGCCGGGGGCAAATCTCTGACCGCAGATAAGGTACGTGATGAGACGAACACCTGCTATGACCTCTGACGATTTGGTGCGGAGTGACGAGCGAAGCTCGGGCTGGCGCACGATCCGCAAAGTGACCCCCTATCTTTGGCCGCAGGATGAGCCATGGGTAAAGCGCCGCGTGGTGATTGCCATGGTCATGCTGGTGCTGGCCAAGCTGATCGCGGTCTACACGCCGATCCTCTACAAGGGTGCGGTTGATGCGCTGGCAGGTGAGGGTGTGCCACCGGTGGCGCTGGGCGCAGTCGGACTGACGGTCGCCTACGGCGTGGCCCGGATGTTGACTGTGGGATTCCAACAGCTGCGAGACGCAGCCTTTGCCCCTGTGGGGCAAAGGGCCTTGCGGGCGCTGGCGCTCGAGACCTTTCAGCATATTCACAACCTCTCGATGCGTTACCACGTGTCCCGCCGTACCGGAGGTCTGAGCCGCATCATCGAACGGGGCGTCAAGGGGGTCGAGTTTCTGTTGCGCTTTCTGCTGTTCTCGATCGGGCCACTGATCCTGGAGCTGCTGCTGGTTGCGATCATCCTGATGTGGCTGTTCGATGTCTGGTATCTGGTGGTCGTCGCCGTCACCATTGGTCTGTATATCTGGTTCACCTTTGCCGTGACAGAATGGCGGGTGAAGCTTCGGCGCGAGATGAACGATCAGGATACCGAAGCCAATCAGCGTGCTATCGACAGCTTGCTGAATTTCGAAACCGTCAAGTATTTCAACGCCGAAGCCCGCGAAGCTAAACGGTATGATGTGTCAATGAAAGCCTATGCCGAGGCGGCACTGAAAACGGCTTACTCACTGGCGTTTCTGAACTTTGGCCAGTCTTTCCTGATCACCTTTGGTCTGATCGGAGTGATGGTTCTGGCTGCCGTCGGTGTTCAGAGCGGAAACCTGACCGTAGGCGATTTTGTCATGGTCAACGCCTACATGATCCAGATCACCGTACCCCTGAATTTTCTGGGGACGGTCTATCGGGAAATCCGGCAATCGTTGGTCGATATGGGGCAGATGTTTGATCTGCTCGAACAGCCTGCCGAAGTTACCGACAAGCCCTGTGCGCCCAATCTGAAGGTAAATGGCGGCGAAGTCACGCTGGACGACGTGCATTTCGGCTACGATCCGGAGAGGGAGATCCTCAAGGGTGTTTCATTGACCGTCCCGGCGGGTCAGACCGTAGCCATCGTGGGGGCAACGGGGTCGGGCAAGTCCACCATCGGGCGGCTGTTGTTTCGGTTCTACGATGTGACCAAAGGGGCGTTGAAGATCGACGGGCAGGATGTGCGGGATGTGACACAGACCAGCTTGCACGCGGCCATCGGAGTCGTGCCGCAGGACACGGTATTGTTCAACGACAGCATCCGGTACAACATTGCCTATGGCCGCGATGGAGCCACCCCGGAAGAGGTCGAGGACGCAGCCCGAGCCGCACAGATCCACGACTTCATCACCTCGCTTCCCGACGGCTATGACACTATGGTGGGTGAGCGGGGGCTCAAACTCTCCGGCGGTGAGAAACAACGTGTGGGCATCGCGCGGACCTTGCTCAAGAACCCGCCGATCCTGTTGCTGGACGAGGCGACCTCGGCCCTGGACACGGATACCGAGCAGGACATCAAGGATGCGCTGGCGCGCGCAGGAGAGGGGCGTACGGTTATCACCATCGCCCATCGCCTCAGCACCATTGCCGAAGCTGATCGGATCGTGGTTCTGGAAGCCGGCGAGATCATCGAACAGGGCACGCATGACGAGTTGCTGGCGCAGTCCGGGCGGTATGCACAACTGTGGAACCGGCAGCAATCAGATGGGGAAGCAGCCTGAGGACCCAAAAATTGTGAGAACGTGGTAGGATGCAACGAACCAGGAGGGCGCCTGCCATGATGAACCGAATGAAATCACGACTGTCGGCTATTGTGATTACGACCTGTCTGCCAGTCGTTTTGGCCGCCGATCCCATCGTAGGTGTCTGGAAGACTGAGCCTGACCGCAAAAACCTGATCTCGCACATCAAAATCACGGCATGTGGGGATAAGTTCTGTGGTCAGATTCTTTCGGCCTATGACGCGTCTGGCAAGGAAGTCCAGACGCCGAATATTGGCAAAAAGCTGTTCTGGGATGTAACCGGTGAAGGCGGTGGAAAATACGGTGGGGGCGAGTTCTGGGTCCCGTTGATCGACGTGGATGCCGTGCCACAGATGACGTTGCAGGGGGACAAGTTGTCGGTCAAAGGATGCGAACACGAGATTTGCGCGCATCAGACATGGTCTCGATTGTGATGACGGCCAATGAAAAAGGACCGGTAATACCGGTCCTTCTCGTCTTATTCAGCGGCTTTCAGTGGCGACCCAGAAGGATGATCAGATTGTTTTGATCGGCTGTCCTGCTCAGGCCTTCCTGAATGCGTTTCATCCTCCCAGACAATCTCAGTGGCCTGCATCTGACGGGCAGAGCGTCCGATCGCCATGTCCTGCGCGATCTGGCTGGATCGACCTGCAGTCACGCGGGCTAGAACACGGCTGAGCCAGATAGCGTAGGTTGTCACCCAGACCCGCAAAGCCAGAAGCGACGGGGTCACAATCAGGGTCAGAACAGTCGCAATACCCAGACCAAAGACCACCGCCGTGGCCAGCTGCTTCCACCATAGGGCGGTGGGGCTATCGATCGAATAGCCGCCATTGATGAAGTCCAGCGACAAGCCGAACATCATCGGCGTCAGACCGGCCATCGTTGTCAATGTGGTCAGCAAAACCGGACGGATACGCGATTCCGCGGTGCGGATGATCGCCTCGATCCGGGGCATATAGCTGCTGTATTCCTGATAAGTATCGATCAGAACGATATTGTTGTTCACCACGATACCAGCCAACGCCACGATGCCGGTTCCGGTCATGATGATCGAGAAGGGCTGTTCCATCACGATCATGCCGATCAAAACCCCGGTGGTCGACAGAATGACCGCCAGCAGAACCAGAACCGAGTTGTAGAACGAGTTGAACTGCGCCAGCAGGATCACGAACATCAGCCCCAGGGCACCCATGAACGCGTTCACCAGGAAAGCTCCGGATTCTTCCTGCTCTTCCTGATCACCGGTCCATTCCCAGCTGATCGCGCTGGCGAACGGGCCGGTGTCCAGCCATTCCGTAAGAACCGCAATACGTTCGTTCGGGTTTATCAGTGAGAACTGAGCGTCACCGTCTTCAATTGCGCTGCGCAGCTGATCGACGCTTTCTGCGCCGGTCAGTTGCACCAATTCGTACGACTTTCCGCCCGCAGCGTTCAACACAGTGCCAGTAGCTGTGTAGCCTTCCGCCACTTCACGCATGACGGCCAGCCTTACGGGGTGCCCATCGGGGCCTTCGATCACGACCTTGCTCAGACCCGGTTCGACATCCGCTTTGACGTCATAGTATCGCTGCTGGTCGACGCGGTTGATCTCGGCCAGTTTGGCCACGGGCTTACGCGTCACGAAGTTGGACAAAGGCACCAAACCGTCCGGCGTGCGGACCTTGAGTGCATCCAGCGTCGATAGAACGCGGTCTTCTTCCGGCAAACGAACGCGAATTTCGATTTCTTCATCATTGCTGTCCGGGCGCATTTCGCCCAGAAGGATGCCGCGCGTGACCAACTGAACCATGGCACCAACAGTAGCCACATCAGCACCGAACCGACCGGCCTTGGCGACGTCCACGTCGATTTGCCAGTCGATACCGGGCAGGGGTAGGGTGTCTTCGGTCTTGATCAGGCCCGGCGTGGTGTCGAAGACCTCGCGGGCGGTGATCGCTGCCGCGGTCAGGTCTTCCCATCCGTCACCCTTGATGCGCAGATGCACAGGCTTGGCCGAAGCAGGGCCTTGCTCCAAGGGCAAAATCTCAACGATGATGCCGGGTATCGTCGCAAGTTGGGCATTCAGCTCATCAATTACGAAATCGCCATCATATTCGGGGGCAACGAAGTGCCGCTCGAACAAGCCCCATAGGGCGGATTCCGAGATGTTGGGTCGATCCTCCCACGGGATGATTTCGAACTGAACCCGGCCCACTGTGTCGGCCGGAGCCTGAGCGCCACCGTTATTCTGGTTCAGGCCGCCTTCGCCCGCAAAGGCAAAGACATTTATGACCGCAGGATGAGATCCGATGATCTCTTCGGCCTGAAGAACCATCGCGTCTTTTTCCGCCAAGGACAGGTTCCCGCGAGCACGAACATATGCGGTGGCCTGTTCAGGTTCGCTTTCCACGAAGAATTCAACACCTCGGGATTCCTGGGGGAACCAGACGAATGTCACGAAATACACCGCAGAGAAAACAACCAACAGAGAGACGATAGGCATGATCGGGTTGCCGACCAGGAACCGGATCACATGGCCAAACGCAGTGTGTTCGTCCGCAGTGTGAACATGGTCCTCTTCGGCGCGTTCAATTTTCGCCGCGCTCAGGGTTACGGACCCGGCAAACGCCCCGAACAGGAACAACAGTGCGCCGGCGATCGAGCCACCGGGCAGCAGGTAGTTTGGGTTAAGGACCTGCATCGCGCCCAGAAAGATCATGTACAGCGACGGCGGCACCATCAACACCCGTACCCACCATGGCGTGCGGGCCCGCAACCATACCGAGGACCGGTCGAAGATGCGGCTTAGCCGACCGGAAACACCGCCCATGACAGGCAGATAGATCAGCGCCACAATCAGTGAAGCCGACAGAACGAAGATCAGCGTGACCGGCAGCATTCCCATGAACTCGCCAGGAATACCGGGCCAGAACAACATGGGCAGGAACGCGCACAGCGTCGTCGCGGTCGAGGACACGATGGGCCAGAACATGCGCTGGGCGGCCTCGACATAGGCATGCATCGGGCCGACGCCTTCCTTGATGCGTTTGTCGGCGTATTCCACAACCACGATGGCGCCATCCACCAGCATCCCCACAGCGAGGATGAGGCCGAACATCACGATGTTGGAAATGCTGACGCCCATGACGGCGAGAAACGCAAAACACAGCAGGAACGAGGTCGGGATCGCAAATCCGACCAGCAGGGCGGCCCGCGTGCCCAGCGAGGCAAGAACCACGATCATCACCAGCGCGATTGCAGTCAGAACCGAGCCTTCAAGCTGGCTGACCATCGAGCCGACGATGCGGCTCTGGTCGTTCGATGTACCCAGGTCAACCGCCGCCTGAAGCTCGGGCGGCCATTTGGTCTTTGCGTTAGCTATAGTCTCTTTCACCTGCGCGACGGTGTCGATCAGGTTATATCCCTTGCGTTTGACCACCTGCAGCGCAACGGTCGATTCACCGTTGAAACGGGCCGTGCCTTCACGGTCTTCAAAGGTGTAATTGATCTGCGCCAACTCACCCAATGTAACGACCCGGTCACCATTGACCTTGATCGGCAGGCCATAAACATCCTGTGCGGTTTTGAAAGACGACGGAATCTTGACCGAGAATGTGCCCTGTGCGGTTTCAACCTCACCGGCCGCGATCAACTGGTTGTTGTTCCGCACCACGTTGATCAGTTCGTCCGCTGTCACGTTGTACGCCTCAAGCCGCAGCGGGTCGATCACAACCTCGAGCATCTCGTCGCGATTGCCTGCGATGCCGGCTTCGAGAACGGAATCCAGAGCCTCAAGATCGTCCTGCAGATCCTTGGCGACACGGGCCATCGTGCGTTCGGGAACGGAACCGGTCAGGTTCACGATGACGATCGGGAATTCGGAAAAGTTGATCTCGGTCAGGGAATATTGCTCTGCGCCTTCGGGGAAGTCCGCCTGAGCTGTGTTCATCGCGTCACGCACGTCCGCCATGATCGCGGTTTTATCCCAACCGAAGTCAAATTCCAGCGCGACCCCTGCATAGTTTTCGGCAGCGGTCGAGGTCATTTCCTTGAGCCCGTCGAGATCTGCCAGTTCGGTCTCCATCGGCTTGATCAGCAGGTTTTCAGAATCCTCCGCGGAAATTCCGGGAAACTGCACTGATACAAACAGAGCGGGGATTTCGATATCCGGCTCGCCTTCTTTTGGAAGCGAGACATAGGCAAATCCGCCTATAACGAGCGAGATGGCGATAAATGCCAATACCATTCGGGCCCGATCAGCAGCCCATGCGACAACGCCGGTCATTGGGATGCTTCCCGATAGGTCGGCGCAACGGTTACACCGCGTGTAACGAATTCCTGACCGACAACAATAATATCCGTCGTTTCGGGAAGGCCGTCGATCCACACGCCCTCTGCCGTGTCACGCAGAATGCGCACGGCCATGAAATCGACGACATTGCCGGCACCGACCGTACGGACGCCCAATTGACCTTCGTTGCTCAGGGTCAGTGCGGATTGAGGCAGCAGGTGTGCCTTGGTGCCCTCTGCCGCGATGCGAATGGTCGCGGTCTGACCGTCGCGAATGGTCAGATCCGGGTTCGGAACCGTGATTTCAACTTCGAAGGTGCGTGTTGTCTCATCCGCCGAGCGGCTAAGAAAGGTGACGCGGCCGCCAAGCTGCCGACCGGTGACCAGTGTCGCCGACGCCTCGGACCCCACCTGAACACGGTTGACCTCGGTTTCCGGAACATACCCGACCAGTTTGATCGGATCGAGCTGAATAACAGTCGCGCACAGGGACCCGGGCTGCATCAGGCTGCCCAATTCGGCGGTGTCGCTTTCCAGCAGACCCTTGAATGGGGCTTTGATGGTCAGGCGGCCAACCTCTCGCTGCGCGGCTTCGACAGCCGCTGCGGCGGCTTCGATTCCGGCCCGTGTGGCCTCCAGTCCGGCTTCTGCCGATTTAACACCTGCCTTGGCCGTGCTCATCGCAGCCTCGCTGGAAATCCGGCGGGTTTCCGAAGCAAACCCGGTTTCCGCCAGCTTGCGCGAAGCAGTCAGGTTGATTTCGGCCTCGGCCACAAGGGCGTGCGCCTCTAACAAACGGGCTTCAGCCTCGGGGATGCGGCTTTCAGCTTCCAGTTTGCCAGCCAGGGCTTCGGCCAGTTGTGCCGGGCGGGTGCCGGGGTCGAGTTCACATAGGACATCCCCTGCCTCTACAAACGTGCCTTTGCGCTTGGGCTCCGAGATGACCGTGGACGTGGTTTCAGACAGAACTTCTACCTGCCGGTTCGCCTTGGTTTGTCCACGCAGCAGGACCGCGCTGTCAATTTCGCGCGCCTGCGAACGCAGGGCGACTACGCCAACGGCAGTAAAATCGGTATCGTCGGTTTCAACGGCTTCTGTCTGCGCCGCTTCTTCTGTGTCTCCTCGTCCGGCGAAGGCGAACAAAGAGTCACGCTCAAAAACAAGATAATAAAGCGCAACAATAACCAGAAGGGCGTTGATG
The DNA here is from genome assembly GCF_059609825.1 of Ruegeria sp. YTSB088. NCBI lineage: Bacteria > Pseudomonadati > Pseudomonadota > Alphaproteobacteria > Rhodobacterales > Roseobacteraceae > Ruegeria > Ruegeria sp. YTSB088. The sequence goes on from NZ_JBXWMM010000002.1 coordinate 209,471, forward strand.
AAAGAAATCAAACGCATACAGTATTTCTCCTAGAATTCGGTGCCAACAATAGCGGGCCTGTCTCGCTATGAAATGGGGCGTCGGCCGTGTAATTTCTACACTAAACTGAATAGTTCGGTTTAGTTTTTTTCGCAAGAGTGAAGCCAAGCCGTGAAAATGTGCAAAATCGGACCCTTGGCTTGGCGTTGGTGCCGGGGTATGACATGGCGCACTTATGCGAGACACACAGCCCAGGGGGCAGGAATGAGCGACACCGACAGTTTCATTGATGAGGTCACGGAAGAGGTGCGCCGCGACCGGATGTATCTGCTGCTGCGCCGCTGGGGCTGGGTTGGTGTGGCGGCCGTCGTGCTGATTGTTGGCGGAGCGGCGTTCAATGAGTACCGAAAGTCCCGCGACATGGCGCAGGCGCAGGATCTGGGTGACTCGATTCTGGCGGCATTGTCGGAAAACGATTCAGATGCTCGGGCGGCCGGGTTGCGGGATATCGAGGCAAAGTCGCCGGGCGGGGATGCAGTATTGAAGATGCTGCTGTCTGCGTCGCAGGTAGAGGCCGGATCGCGCGACGAGGCGGTCAACAGCCTGAACGCGGTTGCCATGCAGGGGGACCTGCCCGAGATTTATCGCGCGATCGCAAGCTTCAAGGCGCTGTTATTGCAAAGCGACACCCTGCCTGCTGCCGACCGTCGGCAACAGTTTGAGGCGCTGGCTGCGCCCGGTGCGCCCTTGCGTCTGCTGGCCGAAGAGCAACTGGCCTTGATTGACGTGTCCGAGGGCAATGTCGATGCAGCACTGGACCGCTTGCAAGCGCTGCGTCAGGACGCCGAGGTTGGTATCGATCTGCAACAGCGTGCGGCCCAGCTGATAGTCGCTTTGGGCGGCGAACCCGAGCCACTTGTGGCGCAACGGGGCTGACCAGGCGGGACAAAAAAGACTTAATGACAGGCGAGTTCGGAACACCATGGTAACAAGACATTTTTTCCGCGCGGGATTGCCGGTTGCGGCACTGGCTTTGACCGCATTGACCGCCTGTGAACCTCCCGAAGCGATTTTGCCCGGAGAACGTGAAGACATCCGTCCGGCATCTGATCTGGAAACGGTGGAAAAGAGCGGCTCTCAGCCCATTAACCTGCCGTCTCAAAAGGCGAACGCCAGCTGGCCGCAAAGCCCGGGGACGGCTGCTTACCGAACCACGAATGCGGCCCTGCGTACCACGCCGCAGCGGATCTGGTCCGCTTCCATCGGGCAGGGCGACTCGCGCAAACAACGGATCACCGCCGAACCAGTGGTTGCGGGAGGGTTGATCTATACGCTGGATGCGGGGGCGACCGTGTCAGCGGTTACACCGCAGGGCCAGTTGGCCTGGGATACCGACCTGATTCCGCCAAGCGACGGCGATGCAGACGCCACAGGGGGGGGCATGGCCTATTCGGACGGTGTTCTCTATGTATCGTCCGGGTTTGGGCGACTGACCGCACTGGACGCAAAAACGGGGGCAGTGCGCTGGCAGAAGCGACTGGATGCAACCGGGAGCGGCGCTCCGATGGTCAATAACGGGCTGTTGTACCTGGTAGCGGGTGACGAAACCGGTTGGACCATCAATGCCAAGGATGGCAAAATTGCCTGGCAAATCGAAAGCACGCCCAGCGTCGGTAACGTTCTGGGCGCACCGGCACCGGTGATCGCTTCGGACCTGGCAGTGTTTGCATTTGGGTCCGGTGATGTTGCGGCCACCTTCCGCCGTGGCGGAATCCGTCGCTGGAATGCTTCGGTCGCAGGAGGACGGCGGGGACGGGCAGCCGCGCAAATCGTCGACGTGACCGGCAGTCCGATGGTTGTCGGAGACACAATTTTTATCGGCAACCATTCTGGCCGGACCGTAGCCTTTGACGCTGCCACGGGTGAACGCCGCTGGACCGCTGATGAGGGCGCGGTTGACACTGTCTGGCCCGCAGGCAACAGCATTTTCCTGATCAGTGATCGCAGTCAGCTGGTGCGCTTGAACGCGGCGGATGGCTCGGTCGTGTGGGCGCAGGATCTGCCAAGTTTTGTCAAGGACAAGCGAGGCCGACGCGGACCGATCTTTGCACATTACGGTCCGATCCTGGCCGGAGGCCGTATTGTGATTGCGTCCAATGACGGGTATCTGCGCTTCTTCAATCCGGTTAACGGAGCACTGGTTCACCAGGTCGAAGTCCCCGGAGGCGCAACAACGGCGCCGGTTGTCGCCGGGCAAACGCTGTATGTCGTTTCCTCCAAGGGTGATCTACACGCTTTCCGTTGACGGTAAGATGCGCTAAAGGGCGCATCTTGAGTCTTGAAAGTTGAGTATCATGTCGCTGACCCTCGCCATCGTGGGGCGCCCGAATGTGGGCAAATCCACCCTGTTCAACCGCCTTGTGGGCAAACGTCTGGCCCTGGTCGACGACCAGCCCGGCGTGACGCGTGATCTGCGCGAAGGCGAAGGGCGTCTGGGTGATCTGCGCTTTACCGTGATTGATACGGCGGGTCTCGAGGATGCGACTGATGACAGTCTTCAGGGTCGGATGCGCCGCTTGACGGAACGTGCTGTGGACATGGCTGACGTCTGCCTGTTCATGATCGACGCGCGCGTGGGTGTGACACCTACGGATGAGATGTTCGCGGAAATCCTGCGCAAACGGTCCAAGCACGTGATCCTTGCGGCCAACAAGGCCGAAGGCAATGCCGCGGATGCGGGTGTTCTGGAAGCTTACAATCTGGGTCTGGGTGAACCTGTCCGCTTGTCAGGCGAACACGGTGAGGGGATGACAGACCTGTATGCACAGCTGATGCCTCTGGCTGATGCAGCAGAAGAAAAAGAGGTCGAGGAAGCCCCGCAAACGGACATTGAGCTGGACGAAGACGGTGAGGGCGATACGCCGCTGATCACCTCTGCCAAGCCCTTGCAGGTTGCGGTGGTGGGGCGTCCGAACGCGGGCAAATCCACCTTGATCAACAAGATCATTGGCGAAGACCGTCTGTTGACGGGACCAGAGGCTGGGATCACGCGAGACGCAATCAGTTTGCGGATCGACTGGGCCGACCCGGACGGCGAAAGCACTCCGATGCGGATCTTTGACACCGCAGGGATGCGCAAGAAAGCAAAAGTACAGGAAAAGCTTGAAAAGCTTTCAGTGTCAGACGGTCTGCGCGCGGTAAAATTTGCCGAGGTCGTCGTTGTGTTGCTGGATGCCGCGATCCCATTTGAACAACAAGACCTGCGTATTGCCGATCTGGCCGAACGCGAAGGCCGGGCTGTTGTTGTCGCCGTGAACAAGTGGGATATCGAAGACAACAAGCAGGAAAAGCTGCGCGAGTTGAAAGAGTCGTTCGATCGTCTGCTGCCACAGCTGCGCGGTGCGCCGCTGATCACGGTATCTGCCAAGACGGGTCGGGGATTGGAGCGTTTACGCGCCGCGATTCTGCGCGCCCATGACGTCTGGAATCGCCGGGTGCCGACCGCTGCACTGAACCGCTGGCTGACGGCCATGCTGGAGCAACATCCGCCGCCAGCCCCACAGGGCCGACGGATCAAACTGCGCTATATGACTCAGGTCAAGACCCGACCGCCAGGGTTTGTGGTGATGTGTTCGCATCCCGACAAGATGCCTGAAAGCTATACCCGCTATCTGGTCAATGGTCTGCGCCAGGATTTCGACATGCCGGGCACTCCGATCCGCCTGACGCTGCGCGGGCAGGGGGACAAAAACCCATATAAAGGGCGGCGCAAGAAAAACGCGGGTGCGCTGGCCAAGCATCTCAAGGGGCGCGGGTAAGCTGCGCCACTTGGCTTTTGCTCTCTATGGTTGGTTCGAAACATCTTGGTTCACGAAAGCCCGGCTTGCTTCAACAGCTTCTGCAAGACCGTCCGGTGTGCCGCTGGGTTGGTCAATCGTGGAAGCCAAAGCTGTTGCCGCCGCCCCGGTCGTGAATACCGATGAGATTCGCGTGCTTCCACCAAATAGTCCTTTGCTCGCATCAGCATTATTATAGGTAAGGTCAAAGTTTGAAATCAGGTTCACAGCCTCATCTGTGGGTCGGCCGCTGGTGTTTCGGGCTTTTGGAGGTACCAGCGTCGTGACACGGCGCTGCACGCCCGCATTGACCTCAACAGGAAGTGCTTTGGCAGGATCTGAGCGCAAAGCAATATTCACGCCACTACGCTCGCCATAAACCACTGCGCGGTCTTGAACTTCTGTGCAACCCGCAAGGACTAAACCGCCGAAGCCAAGGCCGAAGAAGACAGTTTTCAGTTTGGATATCTTATTCATTACCATTGTCTCCGTTTGGAGGTTTGCCGTTTTTCTTCTTTTCGCCGCAGGACAAAACCTTTGCAGCACTTTCTTGTTTTCCTTGAGTGCCTAGCGCTCTCGCCAATTTCTCAGCGGCTTCACCAGTTGAAATGACGTCAGAATAGCTAGTCAGAAATATGCTGCTGGTTGTCATGCTGGTGCAGCCGAAGACCGACATGGCTTCGCGTTTGGTTCGCGGGTTGCCGTCGGAGTCGGTCCCGGCGGGTTCGATCACCGGAACAAGCGCGGCGAAATCGCGGTCGAAGCCGATTACAACCTGGCCTTGCTGCCGATTGGCGCTGACTGCGGCATTGACGCCGACGACGGTATCATGTGCGACATAGAGCTGGTCGCCGCAGGCGCACAGGCCGCATACTCCTAATATTGGTAATAGTCCTTTCACGTTCGCGTCTCCTTCTCACATGAGGTTTCATCAAGCTGGTCAACTCTGGTCGAGGACAGGTCATCGAGATCCAGATACAGACTGCGTGCGATCTCGGCGTCTTTCTGGATATCCGCCAAAACAGCGGCCTGATGGCGACCGAGGGTCAGACCGCTCCATCTTCGGCCAAAGGCAATCTCCAGCCCTGTCGTGTCTGTCACCGATGCCGCAAGAGTTTGGTTGTTGATCAGCGCCTGACGGCCTGTCAGCTTTGTCGGTTCATCTTCGCAGTTTCCGGCAAACACCAGAATCTCGTGATAGATGCCGAAACTGAAGATTGCGGTGCCTTGCACTGTGGCGACATGTAGTCCGCGACCGCGCAACTCGTGTACAACTGCATTGCCAGTCATGATAGCCGCTGAGGATGAGGTGCCGAAAGCGTTATACGAGCACCCCGCAAGCGAGACGCAAATCAATGGCGCAAATCGCAATATAATTCTCGAAATAGTCAATCAATGGACCGTAAAATACTGGTTCATATTCTGATTGGAAGTTTCCTTAGCGTCAACTCTGTGGGTTATGCGAATGATGCTGAAGCACTTCGAGACGCGGTAAGACTGTGTTTCACAGGCGCGTCCTTCTCATGAGTGATCGCGTATTTTCTGTGTCGGTGATCCTCATGCAAGCGCGTAACTGCGCCAGTTTTCAGCATTTTAGCTCTGGGGGCGTGACAGCCCGTGTTCTGCGCGTTAGCATTCAGGTGTGTGCATCTGTCTGCACATGCATGGATTGTACGCGGTCAAGCCGCACCTAGATTTTGAACAGACAATAACAGGGCCATCGTGGGGAGCCGACTGGATGGATCTGAGGGAATACACAAGACACTACGCAGTTCAGGACAACAGATTGGCTGCACTGAGCTATTTTGGCACGTTTGCGGCGTATTTCGCATCGCTGGCTTTGGCGATCGTATTCGTGGATCGCTGGTACATCATGATCCCGGCCGGGGTTGTCTTCGCTTTTTCGGCAGTACGCCTTTATGTGCTGCAACATGATTGCGGGCACCACTCCCTGTTTGAAACGCGAATGCAAAACGAATGGGCGGGGCATGGTCTGTCCCCCTTCACCTTTGCGCCGTTCGAGGTGATGAAGCAGAACCACAATCTGCACCATGCGGGCATCGGCAACCTTGAGCATCGCGAGACCGGCGAAATTCACACCATGACGTTGCGAGAATGGAATAACGCGGACTGGAAAACACGTTTGTTTTACAGGCTGTATCGCAACCCTTTCATTCTGGTTCCGGTCGGTGCCTTGTTCACATACTTCATTCGCTACCGCTGGCCCAAGAATACTGTGCGCTTCGGTGTCAAAGGTGTTTTGCTGCACAATGCTTCGATCATTGTGTTTTTGGGCCTGTTATATCTGATCGCGGGCATGACCGGTATTTGGGTCTGGTTGGTGTTTTCTTTCCTGGGCGGAATGCTGGGTGTGTTTCTTGTGTATCTGCAACACAATTTTGAAGATACCTATTGGGATCGCCGTCCTGACCTGAACCCGCAGACTGCGGCGCTACATGGGTCTTCCGCGCTGGATTTCGGATGGTGGTTCGATACCGCCGTAGCCTGCATCACGCTACATGACATCCACCACTTCAATGCACGTATCCCCTCGTATCGGTTGCGGGCCTGCCACTATAACCTGCCGCCTGAATTCACCCCTCGTCGGATCAAATTCCCCGAGGCAGTAGCGGCTTTGAACCTCAAGCTTTGGGATGAGGATGGGAAACGCCTCGTGCCATTCCCGAAAAATGACCAAACCGCTGGGCTGGCGCATAGCTGAACCATCGGATCTGAGAAGGCAAGCGCTGAACTTGCGGATATGCATATCCAGTGTATATGCGATGAGGCAGGGCGATGGAGAAAGGACCCTTGGATGACTGTAGTGACCGACGTTAAAGGTGTGGGAGAGGCGCTGGAAAAAGCCCTTGCTGCCAATGGCTTTAAGACCGCAGAAGCGATAGCGAAGGCGTCACCCGCAGATCTGGTCAAGGTTCCTCGGGTCGGTGAGAGCCGAGCCGCCGTATTGATCGAAGCCGCAAAAGCGGCAATAGCCGCAACGCCCCCTGCGGGGAAGACTGGGGCGCGCAAGGCACCGGCACGAAAGCCGGCGGCCCAGAAGCCAACAGCTGCAAAACCAGCCGCCCGGAAGCCGGCGACGCGAAAAGCCGCCCCGCGCAAGACAGTGGCTGCTGTAGCGGCCGAAAAACGGGCTGAAGAAGCTGCACGCAAGGCGGCAGAAGAACAAGCGGCGGCTGAAAAAGCCGCAGCCGCAGCCAAGAAAAAGGCCAAGGCTAAGGCGAAAGCTGAAAAAGCTTCAAAGAAACGCAAAGAAATGGAAGCAGTGTTTTCCAAGGCCAAGGATAAGGTGAAGGCAAAGTCCAAGAAGGACAAAAAATCGAAGAAGGACGACAAGAAAAAAGACGCCAAGAAGGGCGAGAAAAAAAGTGACAAGAAGAAAAATCGCAAGAAGGGAAAGAAAAAGGCGAAGAAATAAATTCCTTCGCCCCCTCTTGCATTGTGAACCGGCGCCTGGTGGTGCCGGTTGCGTTTTTCAGGCCAGTGTGCCGTCCAGTTGCAGGGTCAGTTTGCCGCCCAGATAGGGGCTTAGGACTTCGGGCAGGGTCACGGTACCGTCCGCGTTCTGGCCGTTTTCCAGCACAGCGATCAGGCAACGCCCAACGGCCAAACCCGAACCGTTCAGCGTATGGACGTATTCCGGCTTGCCGCCACCTTCGGGACGGAACCTTGCGTTCATGCGGCGGGCCTGGAAGTCACCACAGGTCGAGACCGAGCTGATCTCGCGATAGGTGTCCTGGCCGGGCAGCCATGCCTCGATATCAAAGGTGCGGCGGGCGCCAAAGCCCATGTCACCGGTACACAAGATGACGGTACGGTAGGGGATGCCCAGCTTTTCCAGAATGCCCTCGGCGCAGCGCAGCATGCGCTTTTGTTCTTCGTCCGATTTATCCGGATGCGTGATCGAAACCATCTCGACCTTTTCGAACTGGTGCTGCCGCAGCATCCCGCGGGTGTCTTTGCCCGCGGATCCGGCCTCGGACCGGAAGCACAGGGAATGCGCGGTGTATCGGCGGGGCAGATAACTTTCCTCGATCAAAGTGTCGTTGACGATATTGGTCAGCGACACTTCGGAGGTCGGGATCAGCCACCAGCCTTCGCGGGTCTGATAGCTGTCTTCGCCAAATTTCGGCAATTGGCCGGTGCCCTGCATCATCTCGGATAGAACCAGAACCGGGCCGTTCACTTCGGTCAGCCCGTTTTCGGTGATATGGGTATCCAGCATGAACTGCGCCAAAGCGCGATGAATCCGGGCGACGCCACTGGACAGCAGCACAAATCGCGAGCCGGATAGTTTGGCTGCAGTTTCGAAATCCATGCCTTTTTGAACGGCTTCGATCTCGAAGTGTTCTTTGGGCGCGAAATCCAGTTCGCGCGGCGTACCCCAGCGGCTGACCTCGACATTGTCGTTTTCATCCGTGCCATCCGGCACGTCTTCGGCGGGCAGGTTTGCAATTCGGATCAACTGATCTGTCAGTAGGGCGTCCAGATCCTTGGCTTCGGTCTGCATACGTGCGATCTCGGCTTTTTTCTCGGCGACCAGCGCGCGCAGACGCTGGAACTCGGCCTCGTCTCCGCGACCTTTGGCAGCGCCGACTTCCTTGGACGCTTTGTTCTGTTCGGCTTGCGCCGTTTCGGCGGCCAGAATCTTGGCGCGGCGACTTTCGTCCAGCCTTAGCAAATCTGACGACACCAGCGCGTCCCCACGGCGCGCTAAAGCGGCGTCGAAAGCGGCAGGGTTTTCGCGAATGGCGCGGATGTCGTGCATGTCTCAGATCCTTGAATGCGTGAATCACTGAAACCGCTTATGCACCATCTGTCGGGCGGGGTGTAGCACCGGTTACGACTTATCAGCCTCTTCGTGGATTTCATGCGCCAGATGTCCGTCCCATTCTTCTGCCGGGATTTTTGGTTCCGGTGGATCTGCCATGTAAGACGGCGTCATGATCTGCACTTTGTTCTCGTTGAATACGGCGACAATGTTGCGATGCAGGTCCGAGCGAATTTTCGGAATGCTGCTGCCGCGGGTGGTAAAGCCGTTGATCTGATAGTTGATGGCGTAGTCGGCCAGCGCTGTCCACAGCACGAAAGGTTCAGGCTTGGCCTTGATCCCCTTGGTGCGGTTGGCCGCCTCGATCAGCATTGCTTCGACCTTTTCGGGCGACTCCTCGTATCCGATGCCAACCGTTGTGTGCAGCAGCAAACCACTGCCATCTGTTTTCTTCGAGAAATTCACGACGTCCGAATTCATCAATTGGGCGTTCGGGATTGAAATCAGCTCGTTCTTGATGGATTTCAGATGCGTTTCCATGAGTTTGATCTGAACCACGTCGCCGATATGCTTACCGATCTGAATGCGGTCGCCTATTGAAGTGGAACGGCGATAGATCACAAACAGCCCAGCCAACATGTTGGATACGACCGAGTTTGCACCCAGCGACAGCATGGCGCCGACCAGAATTGTCAGACCCTGGAAGGCGGCTGAGTCTGAGCCTGGGATGTAGGGAACGGCAAAGACCAGCGCGATCAGAATGACGACAACCCGCGCGATGTTGAACGTCGGATTGACCCAGTGCTTTTCAAAATCGTCCATTTCGAACGAACCGGCTTCGACCGCGTCGAAAAATACGCGCATGCCCTTGATGATGTACAACGTGATCCATGCGATCAGGCTCAGCATAATCAGGTTCGGGATATAGCTGAGTATACCCTTGAATATCAGCAATACGGGCTCTGTCAGATATGTCAGCAGCAGTTGCGCGAAATACCGTGTTTCAGCAAAGGCCAGAAGGACGAAGGACAGGTAGTAGTAGAAGCCAAGAAAGAAGATAACCAACAGGACAAAGTTAAGCCCGTATCGGATCAGGGCGGCTATCGCTTCGGCCTGAACGCTTTTGGCCGTCGCTGTTTCAACATCCTGCAGATAACGCTTTACCAGCTTTAGAGTGCGCCGCCTGATCCGACGGTGCAGCCATAGGATAACAAGCACGAAGACGACAAAGCCAATGGTCCATCCCGCAGCTTCAATTGCACCGGATACCCGCGCCTGCTCTGTACGGTTGGAACGGTAGGCAAGGATGGCCTCTTCGATGGCCTGACCGTGGAGAAAACCGAGGACGTCCAGCTCCATCTGGTCCAGTTCGGCATCTGCAACGGTCACGATGGATACGATCTCACCGTCGGCGCGAATGCGTATGCCCAGATCGGTCTCTTCGAAGGTGATGTCGACTGTGGGGCTTTCCGAGGCTTCGGCCACCTCAACAATCTTGTTCTGAACGCTTTCGGCCCGTTCCGGCGCGGGCAGGGCGCTGGAGCCGCGCAAGAAGAACAACATGTCGCCGTCGACGATGACGGGTGCTTTGAAACCTTCGGTTTCTTCCGCATTGGGCTCGGTGATTTCAGCAGGTGTTTCCTGGGCCTTTAGCGGCACTGCCAGGCACAAGTACAAAGTCAGCAGGGAAAGCAAAAGCGTCAACGATTGGAACGGCTTGTAACGAGTTTTCATTGTCCCCCCTGACGCCTGACTATAGCAAAATTGAGATATCTGCATAGGACATATCTGCAACGTTCAAACGGTTCTTTAGGCACCTTTGTCAGGTTGCGGCCGGTCACATGACCACCTTTGCTTGCAAACACGCATTTCAAAGCATAGGTTCCGGCCAAATTTGCGGAACGGTGCCGCAAGATCTGAACAAAGGAATATCCCATGGAAGGTGGCGCAATCGCCCAGTTTCTCCCGCTGATCCTGATCTTTGCGATCATGTATTTCCTGCTGATCCGTCCGCAGCAGAAGAAGATGAAGGAACACCAGGCCATGGTCGACGCCGTGCGTCGCGGGGACCAAGTTGTCACCCAGGGCGGGCTGATCGGAAAAGTGTCGAAGGTCAAGGAAGGCGACAACGAGATCGAAGTCGAGATCGCCGAAGGTGTTAAGGTGCGTGTGGTCAAGTCAACCATTGCTCAGGTTCTGAATAAAACCGAACCCGCGAAGTAAACTCGACTTACAATTCCTTGAAAAGGCAGGGTAATGCTGCAAATTGATACCTGGAAGCGGGTTCTGATCTGGCTGGTCTGCGTGACTGGCCTGCTCATGGCCCTGCCAAACGCGTTTTACTCGCGGGTAGAACAATCGAACGACGCCAAGGCCGCGATTGAACTGGGCGTGGATACGCCTGAGATGCAGGCCGAAGCCGGGCAATGGCCGAACTGGTTGCCCTCATCACTGGTCAATCTGGGTCTCGACCTGCGGGGCGGTGCACATCTGTTGGCCGAAGTTCAGGTGCAGGACGTCTACGAGACCCGGATGGAGGCGATGTGGCCGGAAATCCGTGACGCCTTGCGCGATGAGCGTTCAACCGTTGGAACAATCCGACGTCAGGACTCGGCCCCCGATGAGATTCGCGTGCGCATCAGCCAACCCGAGGGCATGTCGCGGGCATTGGAGGTCGTGCGCGGTCTTGCCCGTCAGGTGCAGACGCTGACCGGCGTCGGGGCCACGGATATCGAAGCACATGCCGATGGTGACACCCTTGTGGTTAAATTGTCCGAAGCAGAAAAGCTGGCCTCAGACGATCGCACAGTGCGTCAGTCGTTGGAAATCATCCGCCGCCGGATCGACGAAGTGGGCACCCGAGAGCCCACCATTCAGCGTCAGGGTGCTGATCGTATCCTGATTCAGGTGCCCGGCATCGGCAGCGCGGGCGAGTTGAAAGAGATCATCGGCACCACGGCGCAACTGACCTTTAACCCGGTTGCCGGGCGCGGCACCGACCCGGATGCCGTCGCAAGCATCGGTGAGGAAATCGTGCCGTCGATTGACGAAAGCGGCGTTTACTACACCATTGAGTCCGCGCCGGTTGTTACCGGCGAGGAACTGGTCGATGCGCAGCCTGCGTTCGACCAAAACGGTCGTCCTGCGGTCAGCTTCCGGTTCAACACGTCTGGTGCGCGCAAATTCGGGGATTACACCCGCGACAATATCGGAGCCCCCTTTGCCATCGTTCTGGACGATGAGGTGATATCGGCCCCCGTGATCCAAAGCCATATTCCGGGCGGTTCGGGCATCATCACCGGCAACTTTACAGTTGAGGAAAGCACCAATCTGGCCGTCCTGCTACGAGCGGGCGCACTGCCTGCAGGTTTGGAATTCCTCGAAGAACGTACCATCGGACCCGAGTTGGGGCAGGACAGTATCGACGCGGGCAAAGTCGCCACCATCGTGGCCTTTGTCGCGGTGCTGGTATTCATGGCGCTCAGCTATGGTCTGTTCGGGATCTTCGCCAACATCGCGCTGATCATCAACGTGGGCCTGTTGTTCGGTCTGCTGTCCATGATCGGAGCAACCCTGACCCTGCCGGGTATCGCGGGGATCGTGTTGACAGTTGGTATGGCGGTGGACGCCAACGTGCTGATCTTCGAACGTATTCGCGAGGAACTGAAATCCGCCAAAGGTCCGGCCCGTGCCATTGAACTAGGCTATGAAAAGGCGTTGTCGGCCATTCTGGACGCGAACGTGACGACGTTCATCACTGCTGTGATCCTGTTTGCAATGGGCAGTGGCCCTGTGCGCGGCTTCGCAATTACTCTGGGCCTTGGCATTCTGACCTCGGTCTTCACCGCGATCTTCGTGACGCGCCTGATGGTCGTCATGTGGTTCGAACGCCGTCGTCCGAAAATGATCGAGGTTTGAAATGAGACTGAAACTCGTACCCCAGAACACCTCGTTCGATTTCTTCAACCGCTGGAAGGTCTGGCTGGGCATCTCGGCCTTGATGATGATCGTGGCGTTCACGTCCTTCATGCTTCAGGGGCTGAACTTCGGCATCGATTTCCGGGGTGGCACCACAATCCGGACGCAAAGCGCGGTTGAGATCGACGTGGGCACCTATCGTGACGCCATCGCTCCTCTGGAACTGGGCGATGTGACCATTACCGAGATTTTCGATCCGACTTTTGCGGATGACGAAAACGTTGCGATGATCCGCATTCAGGCGCAAGAAGATGCCGAGGCTGTCGAAGCTGCGACCATCACCGCCGTGGAAGAAGCGCTACAGCTGGTTGTTCCCGACATTCAGTTCGTGTCAGTGGAATCCGTCGGCCCCAAAGTCTCCGGTGAGCTGATCCAAACTGCCGTTATCGCGGTGGTGTTGGCGATCGGCGCGGTGCTTGTCTATATCTGGCTCCGGTTCGAATGGCAGTTCGCACTGGGCGCTGTGGCGGCACTGGTTCACGATGTGATCCTGACCATCGGTATATTCTCGGAACTGCAAATCCGCTTTGATCTGGCTATTATCGCGGCCCTTCTGACCATCGTCGGTTATTCGCTGAACGATACCGTGGTCGTCTTCGACCGGGTGCGTGAGAACCTGCGGAAATACAAAAAGAAAGACCTCAAAGAGGTGCTGAACATTTCGATCAACGAGACCCTCAGCCGGACCGTCATGACCTCGGTCACCACGTTGCTGGCGTTGATCTCACTTTATGTTCTGGGCGGCGATGTGATCCGCGGCTTCGTTTTCGCGATGATTTGGGGCGTGATAGTGGGCACCTATTCATCGGTCTTCGTGGCCTCGACCATCCTGCTGTGGCTGGGGGTCAAGCGCGACTGGTCCAAGCCGTCGAACACGGCGGGCAACCAGTTTGCAAATATCGATGCCTGAGGCTTTGCAACAGGCCCTGTCCCTGCCGGGGCTGGGTTGGTTGGTACTTACCATCGGAGCCGCGGGACTTGTCCGCGGCTTCACTGGTTTTGGCACCGCGATGATCTTTGTGCCGGTGGCCACTCAATTTCTGCCGATTGCTGATGTCGTCTTTCTGATGGCGGCGACCGGGATCGTATCGACCTTTGCGTTGGCGCCGCAGGCGTGGCGCGAATGCGACAAGACCGAAATCAGCACGATGGGCATTGCGGCGGCTGTGACCGTACCACTGGGCCTATGGATCATGGCGCAGGTCGATACCGTCGTGTTGCGTTGGATCGCCTGCGGCATCACTGGTGTGACCCTGTTGGCGATCGTCACCGGCTGGCGCTGGCAGGGGCAACTGAGGGCGGGCGGACGACTGGCTATTGGCGGAAGCGCGGGCGTGGTCGGCGGCATGACGGGTCTGACCGGACCGGTTGTCATTGTATTCTACCTTGCGAGTTCTTCGGATGTACGCAAGATCCGCGCCAACACGATCATTTTTCTGGCGTTGCTGGATGTGGCCATCGTCTTCAGTATCCTGATCGGAGGTGCAGCGGATCTGTCGATCCTGTGGATTGTCCTGCTGCTGGGCTTGCCCTATCTGACTACAACACTGATCGGCAAGGCTCTGTTCGATCCGAAACTCGAACGGATCTATCGCGCGGCGGCTTACTCGGTCATTCTGATCGCAGTGGTGTCCGGTTTGCCGATCCTGGATTGAAGGAGGGAAGAAATGCGCCTGAATCAGGTTACGTTTACAGATGCCAAACCAGTTGATGGTTACGGCCCGGGGTTCTTCCGCATTGGCGGTGATGTGTTTGAAGGCGCAGTTCTGACGGGCCCTGCAGGACCTGCAAACTGGGGTGGGTATGCAGACGCGCAACCACTTCTGGAATTGTCTGACGAGATTGACGTCCTGTTGATTGGTACAGGCAAAGACATGGCCCTCATTCCCCAATCTTTGCGCACCCGGCTGGAGAGTGCCGGAGTCGGCGTCGAAGTCATGAATTCACCGGCTGCGTGCCGCACCTACAATGTCTTGCTCTCTGAAGGTCGCCGAATAGCGCTTGCTCTGATCCCGGTCTGACGGGATCCTTCATCGGGCTGAAAATATCCCGGGGTGTATGAGGGGCTGGCCCCTCACTCGGTCCTCTCTCAACAGGGCTCTCACAACCGAACTGCGGCAAATCCCACCTTTTGCCTCTGATGACATTCCGATAAGCGGGTGTCATGAGTCTGATTGTAACTGACCTGTCGATCACCCGTGGTGGCATTCCCGTCCTGGAGCATCTCAGCTTTCAGCTGCCTCCGGGCAAAGCCCTGATTCTGCGCGGCCCGAACGGGATCGGCAAAACGACCCTTCTGCGCACATTGGCCGGGTTGCAGCCGCCGCTGGACGGTGAGATCCAGGGGGCAGATGACCAGATCGCATATGCGTCCCATTCAGACGGGCTGAAACCGACGCTGACGGTGACTGAAAACCTGACGTTCTGGGCTGCTGTCTTTGGCACTAACGGTATTCAAACCGCGTTGGATGCTTTCCAGCTGAATGAGTTGGCGGACCGTCACGCAGGAAACCTGTCGGCAGGTCAGAAACGGCGGCTGGGACTGGCACGAATGCTGGTCACCGGGCGGCCGATCTGGATGCTGGACGAGCCGACCGTTTCGCTGGACAAAAATGCGGTGCAAATGTTCGCCGATGCAGTCCGCGCGCATCTGGGTCAGGGCGGGTCAGCCCTGATCGCGACCCATATTGACCTTGGCCTGGATGGCGAGGTTCTGGACGTCGGCCCGAACAAGGCCAAACCCAAACCCATTGACGATTTCGACGGAGGCTTCCTGTGATCGCCCTTTTGCTGCGCGACCTGAAACTGGCCTTCCGCGCGGGCGGCGGGTTTGGGTTGGGTCTGGCCTTTTTCCTGATCGTGACCGTAATGGTGCCGTTTGCAGTGGGGCCACAATCCTCGCTGCTGTCCACCATTTCGCCCGGTGTGCTCTGGCTGGGGGCGTTGCTGGCGTGTCTGTTGTCTCTTGACCGTCTTCTGGCGCTGGACTGGGAGGACGGATCGCTGGACCTGCTGGCCACGGCACCGCTGCCACTGGAATCTGTTGTGACCATCAAGGCGCTGGCCCACTGGCTGACCACAGGCCTGCCTTTGGTTCTGGCTGCGCCCTTTCTGGGTGTCTTGCTTAACCTGCCTGTGCCGGGCTTCTTATGGCTTGTCACCTCGCTGCTGATCGGAACCCCGGCCATGAGCGTGATCGGCACATTCGGCGCAGCCCTGACCGTCGGCCTCAAGCGCGGCGGTTTGCTGTTGTCACTGTTGGTCTTGCCGCTCTACGTCCCCACCCTGATTTTCGGGGCCGAGGTCGCCCGGCGTGGGGCTACAGGGATGGACGTGCAGACGCCGTTGTTGATGTTGGCAGGGATCACGGCCGCGACGATCGCATTGTTGCCTTTTGCCAGCGCTGCTGTGTTACGTATCAATCTGCGGTGAACCGTCCTAGCTTTGACTGATGTCAATTGAGAAAACCTCCAACTCGGACTAGATAGGGCCCATGACAATCGCAGCCAAAGCCAACGCCCTCTGGGAATACGCCAACCCGCGCAAGTTTCTTGCGACCAGTGAACGTGTCCTGCCGTTCTTCTGGATCGTCTCGATCATCTGCATCGTCGTTGGGCTGGTCTGGGGGTTCTTCTTCACGCCGGACGACTACAAGCAAGGGTCGACGGTCAAGATCATCTATCTGCACGTACCGGCGGCGTTGATGGCGATCAATTGCTGGCTGATGATGCTGGCAACTTCTCTGGTCTGGCTGGTGCGGCGTCACCATGTCAGCGCGCTGGCGGCGCGGGCGGCTGCACCGATCGGGATCGTGATGACCCTGATTGCGTTGTTGACCGGGGCGATCTGGGGGCAGCCCATGTGGGGCACCTGGTGGGCCTGGGATCCGCGCCTGACCGCGTTTCTGATCCTGTTCCTGTTCTATCTTGGCTATGTCGCTTTGTGGGAAGCCATCGAGGATCCGGACACTGCGGCCGACCTGACCTCGGTTCTGTGTCTCGTAGGGTCCGTGTTTGCGCTGCTCAGCCGATATGCAGTCAACTTCTGGAACCAGGGCCTGCATCAGGGCGCATCGGTCATGCGCGCGGCTGCCGTGACGGGTGCCGATACCGAAGAGAAGGTGAGTAACATCTACTTCTATCCGTTGTTGTTGTGCATCATCGGATTTGTTCTGCTGTTCATTGCGCTGGTATTGTACCGCACCGGGACTGAAATCCGCGCGCGTCGTATCAAAGCGTTGCTGGCGCGGGAAAGGGTGGGCGGATGATACCCGATCTTGGAAAATATGCTGACGCCGTACTGTCGTCTTATGCCGTGTCCGTCGTGCTGCTTGTGGCATTGATCGTGTTCAGTGTGAAGCGAGGGCGCAAGATGCGCACTGAAATGGAAAAAATCGAACAAAGGATTTCGCGCAATGGCTAAGATATCGCCCCTGATGATCGCGCCGCCTTTGATTTTTGGCGCTTTCGCCGTGTTGGCCGGGATCGGTATGTTCCGTGAAGACCCCAACGCGTTACCCTCTGCCCGCGAAGGCCAACCGGCTCCGCCTGTGGTTCTGAGCGATTTCCCGGAAAAGAAGCTGTTCGACGATGCCACGCTGCGGGATGGAGAAGTCAAACTGGTCAACTACTGGGCCAGCTGGTGCGCGCCATGCCGTGCCGAGCATCCCAATCTGGAGGCCCTGGCCGCAGAAGGTATCCCGGTCTATGGCATCAACTACAAAGACCAGCTGGGCAACGCCGAAGCGTTTTTGACCGAGCTGGGTGACCCGTACGCAGCGATTGGCCGTGACGAGCAGGGCCGCATGGCCTTGGATTGGGGGCTCTATGGCGTGCCCGAAACCTATGTAATCGATGGTGACGGCACCATCATCTTGCGCTTTGCAGGCCCGATTACGCAGCGTGTGATTGAAAACACTCTGCGACCGGCGTTGCAAAAAGCCGCGGGCGGTTAAGGCAGATCCTAAAGCCAAGCGAAAGCGGGTCTACAGGCGATACCCTCCGGTCACGCCCAGAACCTCTCCGGTTACGAATCCCGCCGCGTCCGAGGCCAGAAACCGAACGGCGCTGGCGATGTCTTCGGGTCTTCCGATCCGGCCCAGAGCCGTTTCCTTGACGAAAAGCGATGTCAGATCGTCTGGACGGGGGGCTTCGGGGATGTTGATGGCGCCCGGCGCAACCGCGTTGACACGGATGCCCTCCGGGCCAAGCTCTTTCGCCATTGCGCGTGTCCAGAGGTTCAAAGCGGCTTTGCTTGCCCCATAGGTCACGGCGTCGCGCGGTGGCAGTGTCGCGTTCATCGACGAAATGCTGACGATTGATGCGCCGCGGTTCAAATACGGCAATGCCGCAGCCAGCAACGCGGCGGGGGCCAGCAGATTGAGGTCAAGAATAGCGTGATGGTCTTCAACCCTGAACGCTTGTTTCGGAGTGGCGCGAACAAGACCGGCGTTGTTCACGATCACGTCCAGTCGTCCGAAGTGATCGATGACCTTTTCGACGACCTGGGTGGGTTGGTTGTCTTCTGTCAGGTCCGATTGAATTGCCAGAACGTCGTCTTTCAGCACTTCAGAATCCGGCTGGCTGGCCAACCAGGTGAAGGCGACATGGTGATCTCGGCTCAGGTCTTCGACTATTGCCCGCCCGATCCCACGGGCACCACCGGTTATCAGTGCAACTTTTTCCATGAACTCAGATGACCGGCAAAGCGCCCAGGATTCAACGTTGTTTTTTGCGCTGTCGAAATGCTGTCACTTGCGCAGCAATATCCAGAGCATTGCCGCGATGAACGCAAAGGTGACAAGGTTCATCAGAGTGTCCGTGAGATCACCGATCAGCATTGCGTTGCCCCTCCTCTCTGAGCCCGCGGAACAAGCACACCATCAGCAGGACTGAAATGAAGACAAAGGGCAATGCGCCAAGCGAGATGAGGATCTTCACCGAGTCCACGGATCCCGAAAGGATCATCGCGACACTCAGCAGCCCAAGCAATCCCCCCCAGATCAGCCGGACGCGCGGCGGGGGATTCTCGTCCCCGCCCGTCGAGAAGGTGCCCAGAACAAATGCCGCACTAACGACGCTGGTTACAATGAACAGAAAGGCGGCCAGTACCGTGGCAAGTGTCGTAATCACAGACAGTGGAAGCCGGTCGAGCAGGACGAAGGTTACACGTTCAATATTTGTCTGCGTATAGGACAAGAGTTCGCCAGCGCCATTGAGCGCCTCGAACAGGCCAATGCCACCAAATGCACCGAACCAGAGGATTGAAAACAGGGTGGGGGCGAACAACACTCCGATCACGAATTCCCGTATCGTGCGACCGCGAGATATGCGGGCGACAAAGACGCCCACAAATGGGCCCCAGGCGATCCACCAGACCATGTAGGTAAGTGTCCAGTCGCTGAACCATCTGGTGACGTCATCGCCGAAGAACGTAAAGGTCTGAAAGCCCCTGGGAATGACATTGGTGACATAGTCCCCGAACCCCTGAACGATAGTATTCAGAAGGTATTCAGTGGGGCCAAGGACCACCGTGTAGGCAACAAGGCCGATTGCGATCAGCATGGCGGCATTGGACAAGCGCGCCATACCCTGACCCAGGTCGATCAGGAGTGCCGGGATATAGGCCGCGACCATTGCCAGAAACACGGCGCCAATCAGAAGGGCGCCGACGGTTTCACGACCGCCCAGAACGGCGATGCCGTCTGCCACCTGAAATACGCCCATGGCCATGGAACCGCCGACACCAATGGCAATGGCGATGATCGCCATGAAATCCGAAAGCCATCCGACACGTTCAGCCCAGCGTTCGCCGGGAAACAGGCTTTTGATCGGCGCGCTGACCATCATCTCGGTGCCGCGCCGAAAACTGAAAAAGGCGATGGAAAGCGCGGTTGATCCGTATATGGCCCAAGCGTGTAAGCCCCAGTGAAAGTTCGTCGCCAGCATGGCTTGTTGCGCTGCGATGAAATCCGGTGCCATACCGTTGATAAAGTTGAAATGGGTCAACGGTTCCGCCACTGCCCAAAACAGCAGGCCGACGCCCATGCCCGCAGAAAACAACATCGAAATCCATGTAGCCGTGGAAAACTCTGGTTCCTCGTCATCCCGGCCAAGGCGAATATTGCCATAGGGTGAAAAGGCCAGAAACAGGCATCCGATCAACATGCCCGAAGCGGCGAGCATCACGAACCAGCCGCGGCTGTGGAAGGTCTGTTGGACGATGCCACTGGCCCAGGTCACCAGACTTTGAATGTCCACGACGCCCCATATCCCGATCACTGCAATTACGCTGAGCGAACACACCAGCAGGGCGTTGGGTTTCTTCATAGCGATTGGTTTCCGTTGATGACCTTGCCTAACAGTTTCAGGTTTTCGAATAAATGACCAGAATACAAAAAACCCCCGGCAGATGGCCGGGGGTTTGAATTGCATGCTTTGCTATCGGTTATGATGCCTTTGCAAGATTGCGCAGGACGTAATGCAATACGCCACCGTTTTCGATGTATTCAATCTCGGGCGCGGTATCGATACGGCATTTCAGGGTGATGGTCTTTTCGGTTCCATCGCCATAAACGATGGTGCAGGGGACTTCCTGTAGCGGCTCGATTGTATCCAGCCCGTGTATCGAAACGATTTCATCCCCCTTCAGCCCAAGGGTTTTGCGGTTGTCGCCTCCTGTGAACTCGAACGGAATGACACCCATACCAACAAGGTTCGAACGGTGGATACGCTCAAAGCTCTCGGCGATTACGGCCTTCACGCCCAGCAGCGCCGTGCCCTTGGCCGCCCAGTCGCGGCTTGAGCCCGCCCCATATTGCTCGCCACCGAATACCACCAACGGGGTGCCATTCGCCTGATAGGCCATCGAGGCGTCGTAGATTGACGTCTGTTCGCCGTCTGGACCCTTGGTGTAACCGCCTTCGACGCCGTCCAGCATCTCGTTCTTGATGCGAATATTGGCGAATGTGCCGCGCATCATCACCTCGTGGTTGCCGCGGCGTGAACCATATGAATTGAATTCACGCGGCTGAACCTGACGTTCGATCAGGTACTGGCCTGCGGGCGAAGTCGTCGCGAATGACCCAGCAGGTGAGATGTGGTCGGTCGTGACCATGTCGCCCAGAATGGCCAGAACCTTGGCGCCTTCGATGTTGGAAATCGTGCCCGGATCATGGCTCATATCCTGGAAGTAAGGCGGGTTCTGGATATAGGTCGATGTCGGTGGCCAGTCATAGGTTTCTGCATCAGTGGTTTCAACCGATTGCCATTTTTCGTCCCCTTTGAAAACGTCGGCGTATTTCGACTGGAACGCTTCGCGTGTGACGGTCCGTTCGACCAATTCCGCGACCTCGTGTTGGGTAGGCCAGAGGTCTTTCATGTAGACGTCATTGCCGTCCTTGTCCTGTCCGATCGACTCGGATGTCAGGTCAATATCCATGGTGCCCGCCAGCGCGTATACGACGACCAGAGGCGGCGAAGCCAGATAGTTGGCCCGCACATCGGGCGAGATCCGACCTTCGAAGTTGCGGTTGCCCGACAAGACCGAGGTGGCAACAAGATCGCCCTCCGCAATTGCCTCCGAGATTTCTTTCTGGATTGGCCCCGAGTTGCCGATACACGTGGTGCAGCCATATCCCACGAGGTTGAAGCCGATCTTGTCCAGATCCTCCTGCAGGCCTGCGGCCTCCAGGTAAGCGGACACAACCTGCGAACCTGGTGCCAGCGAGGTTTTGACCCAAGGTTTGCGATCCAGACCCAGCGCGGCTGCCTTGCGCGCCACAAGGCCCGCTCCGATCATCACATAAGGGTTCGAGGTGTTGGTGCAGGAAGTGATCGAGGCGATCACGACCTTACCCGATTCCATGCCATAGTTTTCGCCTTTGACCTCAATCTGTTTGCCCATCGGGCGCTTGAAGTTCTCGGTCATTTCCCTGGTGAAAGCAGCTTTGGCGTCGGTCAGCGCGACATAATCCTGCGGGCGTTTGGGCCCCGAGATCGCCGGAACAATAGTGCCCATATCCAGGGACAGGGTGTCGGTGTAGATCGGCGCGTAGTTCTCGTCACGCCAGAAACCGTTTTCCTTGGCGTAGGCTTCAACCAAAGCGACACGATCTTCGTCGCGCCCTGTGTTGCGCATGTAGCGCAGCGTTTCGCCGTCGATTGGGAAAAAGCCACATGTTGCACCGTATTCCGGTGCCATATTGGCGATGGTCGCGCGGTCGGCCAGCGGTAGACGATCCAGACCTTCGCCGAAGAATTCAACAAACTTGCCGACAACGCCTTTTTCGCGCAGCATTTCCACGACTTTCAGAACCAGGTCGGTGCCGGTGGTGCCTTCGACCAGATCGCCGGTCAGTTCAAAGCCCACGACTTCGGGGATCAGCATCGAGATTGGCTGACCCAGCATTGCGGCCTCGGCCTCGATCCCGCCAACACCCCAGCCCAGAACGGCCATGCCGTTGACCATGGTGGTATGGCTGTCAGTGCCAACCAGAGTGTCAGGATAGGCGACTTCGTCGCCGTTCTGGTCAGTATCGGTCCAAACGGTCTGTGCTAGATATTCAAGGTTCACCTGGTGGCAGATACCGGTGCCGGGGGGAACAACACGGAAGTTGTTGAACGCGCCCTGACCCCATTTCAGGAACTGGTACCGTTCCATGTTGCGTTCGTATTCGCGGTCCACATTCATCTGGAACGCACGCGGGTTGCCGAATTCGTCGATCATGACCGAGTGGTCGATGACCAGATCGACCGGGTTCAGCGGGTTGATCTTTTGCGCGTCGCCCCCCAGCGCCTTGATGCCGTCCCGCATCGCGGCCAGATCCACAACGGCCGGAACGCCGGTGAAATCCTGCATCAGTACACGGGCCGGACGATAGGCGATCTCGCGCGGGTTCTTCCCGCCTTTGGCACCCCATTCGGCAAAGGCTTTGATGTCATCGACCGAGACCGAGAACCCGTCATCCTCGAACCGCAACATGTTTTCCAGCACTACCTTGAGTGCGGCAGGCAGTTTGGAGAAATCGCCCAGGCCCGCCTCTTGCGCGGCGGGGATGGAATAATAGGAAATGGATTTACCATTCACGCTCAGACTGCGACGCGTATTGGCGGTATCCTGTCCGACTTTGATGGGCATCTGTGGCCTCCCTCTCAAATGACTTGGATTTTAGGATTTGCTGAGTGTTATCTGCATCACCAAGGCCCCGTGTTCAAGGTCGAACAGGCATTGAGGGGTAAATTTGTATACTATTGTACACTTTTTCCCTTGGGGGCGTGTGTCAATGTCTCAAGAAACCTTGATTGGCCGTTGAGCGTCAAAGCAGTTATCCCTGAGACCCAACCGCTCAACCCGAGAGTTCTCATGTTCAGATCCATTGCATTGACCACCGTGTTTTCCTGTTTTGTGGCGGCACAGGTCGCGGCCGAGGAAGACCCGGTGGTGGTCGAACTGTTCACGTCTCAGGGGTGTTCATCCTGCCCGCCGGCGGATCGGATCATGCATGATCTGGCCAAGCGGGACGACGTCATAGGGCTGGCTTTGCATGTCGACTACTGGGATTATATTGGCTGGAAGGACGAATATGCAGACCCTGATCATACGCTCCGGCAGCGGGCTTATGCCCGCGAGGGGGGGCGATCGATGATCTACACACCGCAGATGGTGATCAACGGGCAGCACGATATTGTCGGGGCGCAAGCCCGGGAACTTGCCCAATTGATCGAAGCGCATCTGAAAGCAGCACCCGAAGCGTCGGTGACTGCCATTCGCTCAGCCGATGTGGTGACAGTGGATGTCACTCCAGTTGAGTTGCCGAAAGAAGAAACCTATGACGTGCATGTCGTTCAATACTCACCTATGCGGCACGCATCGATCCGTCGTGGAGAACTGGCCGGGCACGAGTTGGACTATGCCAATGTCGTTGAGGCCTGGCAGATTGCAGGGCAATGGGATGGAACTGCACCGCAAACATTCGCGGTTCAGCTTGGTTCAGATTTGCCGGCTGTCATTCTGGTGCAAAGGGCAGGTCATGGGCCGATTGTTGCCGCGACCCGAGTCAAATGATCAGGGCATCTCTTCAGGCTTGATTCCCAATCCATTCCAATGCTTCCAACGTCGGTGAATCCAGAACCATTGCCCCATATGCTGCCGTACCATCTTTTCCAGATCGTCGTTGGTGAATTGGGTCATCGTTTTCGGGTCCGTATGTGGCACCGGTTCATGCAGAACGATCTCAAAATCGATGCCGTTGGGCTGCCGTACCGCGTAACACGGAATCAGCTCGGCTTTGTATTTTATCGCCAATTCGGCGTTCAGCACGGATGTCACGGCGGGTTTGCCAAAAAACGTCAGCTCTTCACCGCCCATTGCGTGAAGATCGGATACGATGGCAATGATCCCGCCCTTTTTCAGCGAGCGCACCATTTCGACCATTCCGCGCCGTCCCTGTTCGAACATCGGGGCGCCTGTCTTGTAGAAGGCTTCGACATAAGCGTCGTTGAAATACGGGTTGGCCATCCTCCGATACAGGCAGCCGATGGGCTGACCGCTGTAGGTTTGCAGGGCGATACGCGCGGCAAGGTAGTGACCGAAATGGGCCGTAATCATCATGACCGGACGACCCTCGGCAATAGCCGCGTCAAACGCTGCGATACCTGGTCCTGAAATCTTGGCCTTGCTCTGACGTTCGATAAAGTCTTCCGGAGAAAAATGCTCCATGATCGCACGACCGGCATTGTCCGGCACATCGCGGCAAATCTGCCTGACTTCGACTTCAGGCAAGTCTGGGCACGTCAGCTTCAGATTTCGACGGACACGTTTGCGAAACCCGACAACAGGTGCCAGAAACCGCACGATGGCGCCCATTGTTGCAATACGCCGTTCGTAGGAAATCATGCGCATAACGCCGATGACCCCCTGTAGAAACAGATTGGCGACATAGTATTTCCCAAGCTCAAACCGGCTGAGCTCCGACTTTTCAACGGGCATGGAGGTGTCTCACCGCGTGTTGCGAATTGCTGAGACAGACATACAGCCCGATGCCTGCAAGCTCAAGCGCCCAGGCGGGCAGAATGCCTGAACCTGCATCAGGTGATCGGACAGCGCAAAACTCCTAGTTTCACATATCAGGCCGTATCTTCCTCATCATCTTTTTCGATCAGAGTAATTGAACCGGCGTCGACCAGAGTGCGAATGGCGGCAACGACCTGTGTCATGGCGTCTTCGGCCTCTGTTTGCTTGACACGACCACGTTCGGCCATTTCCTCGCGCAGATTGTCGGCCATGCGGGACGAAATGTTTGACAGAATGAATTCAACAGAAGCCTTGTCATCATCAGCGGCGGCACCCGCCAGCGCCGCGACAAGAGCCGGCTGTTCCACTTCGCGCAGGATGGCGGGAACATCGCGGGCAGCAATGCGGCTTGAGATATGGGCAAAGGTGAAGATCGACTGGCGCACCAAATCCGCAAAATCGGCGTCGTCCTCGTCCAGTGCGTT
Organism: Ruegeria sp. YTSB088; assembly: GCF_059609825.1. NCBI lineage: Bacteria > Pseudomonadati > Pseudomonadota > Alphaproteobacteria > Rhodobacterales > Roseobacteraceae > Ruegeria > Ruegeria sp. YTSB088. The sequence continues at coordinate 234,550 of NZ_JBXWMM010000002.1, forward strand.
CAACAAGTCGTCTCGTGTAGTGGCCGGCGACTGATTCAGGATCGCGCCGACCCTCGCGCCGGGACCATTGTCGAAAGCCTGAGCAGGCTGCTGATCCAGTTGCGCGGCCAGCGACCAGCCAATGCGCTCAACCGCTTCCGGGGTGACATTTGTTGTTTTCGAGATGGCATAGGTAATTCGTCGCGCAACCGGGCCCGGCATGCGGCCCAGCATCTGTGCCGCCTGTGCGGTATCCATTTTTGAAAGCATGACAGCCGCCACTTCGGTGCTTTCCGCCTGAGCCATGGCCGCCAGATCCTCAATGGGTACGTCACGCAAGCGTTGCCATGGATCGCCGATCTGGCGCACCCCGGCGAGCTTGCGCAGGCGCGCGGCAGTCGATGGTGCGATCTTTCCGTTCACCGCGTCCAATGCACCTGCAAGCCCATGTGGAAATGCCAGCCCGATGTTGTCCAGAGCATCGCTGAATTCCTGGGCCACTGCGCCCAGAGTTGCGCGATCCACAAGGCCCATTTGCCCAAGCTGATGGGTCAACGTCTCTTGCAGGTCGTCGGGCAATTCCTCAAGTGGAATATCGGCGCCTTCGTTCAACAGAAGGCGCACGACAACGGCCGCTTTTTGCCGGCCGGTCAGTGTTCGCGGAACAATTTGCGGCGCGCCGTCATCCTCTGCAGCAAGAGGGGCTGACCCCCCATTTGCCATTTGTATCAATGCGTTTGTGTCCTGCATCTGCCCGTAGTGCCAAAAATTCCGAACCACGGGCAGATTAGAGAGAGTCGGGTTAAATATCCCTGAAGCTCAGTAGTTGTAGGTCAACCCTGTCCGGATGGCGTCGCGCAGGGACGCCTCGGCCCACGTTCCTTCGCCGCCACGGGCTTTGATCTCACGCCATTGCTCGATTGCCAGATCGGTTTTGCCTTCGGCTACAAAGCCTTGCGCCATGTAGCTGCGCGCCAGAAGATTGTCGGGATTGGCATTGATGGCATTCTGATAAAAGGCGTTCGCCAGCTCCGACTCGCCCATCTTGCGGTAGGTAAAGCCCCAATAGGTCAGCACGCGGTCATTGTCCTGATCCATGATCCGCAGGATATCCTGAGCGTGCCCATACTGCCCGTCATAGGCCAATTCGCGGACGGCATCGTATAGCTGATCATCCGATAGATTGGTTTTGTTGGGTTTGACGCACCGACCTCTGGATTCGTCGTAGACCCGACCGAACAAACACTTCTTGGTCGTATTCGTCGGTTTCGGCGGGCTGCTGCTGTCGCCGCCTGCGGCATGGACCACAGGGGCAAAGGCGAAGGCTTGCAAAGCAAGGGCTGAAGCTAACAAAAGGCGCATAATCCTACTCCGTTCTCGGGGCTGCTCTCAAAATCATAGTGCGATCTACAAAAAAGCTAACAGTTGAACGGTTGCTTTTATTCACAAGTCGGACAGAAATTCGTCAGCTGTTGACCGATTTCGTGCAGCTTTGCGTTTCAGTGTCCCAGGTTGTGCCCGGTGCGCAGGATTGCGTCTGTTTGGAATGCGCGCTGCATGCAAGGCCGGCAGATGCCACGCAAATAAGTGCAAGTGAGCAAAGAACGGTACGGATCATGGTGCCTCTCCCCAAAAGATCGTCCACAGAATAGCCGATTTCGGGCGGTCTGGCAAAAACAAGGCCCGGCCTGCGCATTACAGACCGGGCCGTGCGAAGGGGGCGTCGACACGTACCTTATTCGCCGAATACCCGGGCGAAGATCGTATCCACGTGCTTGGTGTGATAGCCGAGGTCGAATTTCTCTTCGATTTCTTCGGGGCTGAGCGCGGCAGTCACATCGGCGTCCGCCAGCAGTTCCTCTTTGAAATCGGTGCGGTGTTCCCAAACCTTCAGCGCGTTGCGCTGGACCATGGCATAGGCATCCTCACGGCTGACCCCTGCTTGGGTCAAGGCCAGCAGAACCCGCTGGCTCATGACAAGGCCTGGGAATTTGTTCATGTTTTCCAGCATGTTTTCGGGGAAGATCAGCATCTTGTCGATCACGCCAGTCAGGCGGGCCAGCGCAAAATCCAGAGTGATCGTGGCATCCGGCCCGATCATGCGTTCGACCGACGAGTGCGAGATATCGCGTTCGTGCCAGAGGGCCACATTCTCCATTGCCGGGATCACAGCTGCGCGCACCATGCGCGCCAACCCGGTCAGGTTCTCGGTTAGCACGGGGTTTTTCTTGTGCGGCATGGCCGAGGAGCCTTTTTGACCCATCGAGAAGAATTCTGCGCCCTCCAATACCTCGGTCCGCTGCATGTGGCGGATTTCGATAGCGATGTTTTCGATACTGCTGGCGATGACGCCAAGCGTCGCAAAGAACGCCGCGTGCCGGTCGCGCGGAATCACCTGGGTGCTGATCGGTTCGGGCACAAGACCCAGTTTGTCACAGACATGTTCCTCGACTGCGGGATCGATATTGGCGAAGGTGCCGACGGCGCCGCTGATCGCGCCAGTTGCGATTTCCGAACGGGCATCGCGCATGCGGGACAGGTTGCGGTCCATCTCGGCATAGAACCGGGCAAAGGTCAGGCCCATTGTTGTGGGCTCTGCGTGGATACCGTGGCTGCGACCGATGCGTACCGTGTCCTTGTGTTCAATCGCGCGGCGCTTGAGCGCTGCCAGAAGCCCTTCGAGATCGGCGATCAGGAGGTCGGCCGCGCGCGTCAGCTGGACGTTGAAGCACGTGTCCAGCACGTCCGAGCTGGTCATGCCCTGGTGCACAAACCGGGCCTCTTCACTGCCAACATGTTCAGCGAGATGGGTCAGGAAGGCGATGACGTCATGTTTGGTGACGGCTTCAATCTCGTCGATGCGGGCGACGTCGAACTCCACATCCTTGGCTTTCCAAACGGCTTCTGCATTCTCACGCGGGATCACGCCCAGATCGGCCATGGCATCGCAGGCGTGGGCCTCGATTTCGAACCAGATGCGAAACTTGGTTTCGGGCGACCAGATGGCAACCATGTCAGGGCGGGAATAACGGGGAATCATTGGCGGCAGCACCTTTTTGTGATTGGGATGAGGCGTTGGCGCGGGGTTTAGCCGCCTGTGCGCAAGGGAACAAGATGTGAGAGCAGGTATGAGACGGTTTGCCCTGTTTTTCGCCCTCTGGCCGGGTGTTTTGGTCGCCGGAGACTTCCAGAAACTGTCTGGAGAGGAAATCCTGACGACCTTGGCGGGCAAGAAGCTGGAATACGGCGCGGGTGTTTGGCAGGTTTTTGAAGCCAGCATGACCACGCAGTATTTCTCGGGCGGGCCCAGTGTCGGGCGCTGGGCGGTGAGAGGGGATCAATACTGCTCGACATGGCCACCTGCCGATTTGTGGGCTTGCTACGACGTCTGGCGAAATGGGGAAGCGATCCGTTTCGTTGATGATGCGGGCGGCCAGACCGTCGGGGTCTATGCGAAATAGATATCATGCGTTTGTCTGCAAGTTGGGGTGCGATGCTTGCAAAAGTCAGACAACATGTGTGGGGAACGGCAATACCTGAACGTGGTTTTCTTGGGTCTTTGCAACGCAGTGCTGGACAAGTCGCTCTTTCAGGGGTCAAGCTGAAGGCGAAGAAATTATCAGGTTATTGAGATATGCGTTTTTTATCATCTCCAATTCTTGCCGCTTGCGCCGCTGTCTGGCTGGGTGGGGCAGGATCAGCATTGGCCGACACTCCGGTGACGTATACCGATGATGGTCGCGCGCTGTTTCGGTTCGACGTGCCCGATTTCTGGGTGCTGCGCACAGGCGGCCCGCGAGAGATCGAAGACACCGGGTTGGATGATCCGCGTGCGGTGGCACGGGTTATGGGGCTGCGTCCCGTAACGGACGATATGGTCTGGATGGGCTTTGTTTCGCCTGCCGGAGTTGCAACCATCCAGGATGGTGTCCGGTACTTGCAGGATATCGACAAGTTTCTGGTTAAAGACCCGACCATCACCAGCACCAGCGACACCCGCATCGGCGGGTTGCCCGCCCGGGTCTATCGCGGGACCGGGCGCAGGGATGGCAAGGGAGTGAGCTTTACGGCCACCATCATTGACTTGCCGCGCAACCGCGTCGCCATAGCCGTTGCTATTTTGCGAGACGGGGCAAACCCGGATTATGCAGACGATCTGAATGCCGTATTCGCGTCGTTCCAGTCGCTTCAGTGAGGGGGGGTAAGATGAGCTTTAAACTGATCAAACGGATTTCCCTCGCATTGGGGCTGGGGGCTGCGACTTTGTCGCTGTCGGCCTGTGACGGTGTAACAGTTGGCGTCGGATACGGGTATGACCCGTTCTATGACTCGATGCTGTGGAACGATTACTACCGCCGTGACATCAATGTGGATATCAATCCACCGGACCGGCCAAATCGTCCAGATCGACCAACGCGCCCGGATCGTCCGAAACCACCGGTTGCCAAACCGCCTGCGCGGCCAAGGCCCCCAACGGCACGGCCACCTGCCGCGCGCCCGCCGATACATCGGCCATCGCCACGCCGCTGATGGCATGAGGGCCGCCAGTCTGGCGGCCTTCCATTCAAGGAAGAAGTTCGGTTGTTATATGTGCCGAGCCTTCGAGTGTCCGGTGAACCGGACATTTGTCTGCGATCTCTAACAAGCGCTGTTTTTGTTCCTGATCAAGCGGGCCACTCAGGCGGATCTTGCGGCGGAACTGATCCACTTTGCCCTCATTTGCCAAACCGGCATCCTGAGCATGAACTTTGTCATGGCAAACATCGACGCTGACACTGGTCAGTGGCCAGTGTTTGCGTCGCGCATACATTCTTATCGTCATGGACGTACAGGCGCCGAGACCGGATGAGACAAAGCCATAGGGCGACATGCCCTTATCCGTGCCGCCATAGGACACCGGTTCATCTGCAACTGCATGATGGTGCGGACCTGCCTGAATATCCTGCATAAAGCCATTCGGATCCGCCTCTGTCACGCGAACGACACCTTCCGGTGCCCCAGGAGGTGGCGCAGGTGGGAAAAGTTTCAGATAGCGCGAGACCCAAGCCGAGATGACATCCGCGGCATATTCAGCGTCAGAGGCCTGCGTGATCAGGTGATCGGCATCGTCGAGGGTGACGAAGCTTTTTGGGTGCTTTGCCGCCAGAAAGATGGTGCTTGCGTTGTCGATACTGACCGTTTCGTCCCGAGGGGCGTGCAGGATCAGCAGAGCGGCCTTGAGATCAGCGATCGAGGCAGACAGGGCCGATCCCGCAATGTCGTCCACAAACGCTTTGCCAATTCGAAACGGGCGTCCGCCCAAGGTAACCTCGGCGCTGCCGTCCTGTTCGATCTGGGGCAGGGCATCCTCAAAATGATGGGACACATGAGAGGGATCGGCCGGTGCGCCCAAGGTGACTACGGCCTTAACCGTCGGAATTCCGGCACGCGCCCGCAAAACCGCTGCGCCGCCAAGCGAGTGACCGATCAACAGGGCAGGGGCCATGTTTCGTCCGGCCAGATATTGCGCGGCCGAGATCAGATCCTCGACATTCGAAGTGAAGGTGGTGTTGGCGAACTCTCCTTCGGAGTGACCCAGGCCGGTAAAGTCGAACCGAAGCACTGCAATTCCCATGGCCGCCAGACGGGCCGAAATGCGCCGGGCCGCAGGTATGTCCTTGGAGCAGGTGAAGCAATGGGCAAACAGGGCCGTCGCAAGGACCGGACCATCCGGCAAATCCAGCCGCGCGGCCAATTGGCTGCCGTCATGTCCGGCAAAAGTGATGCGTTCCGTGGGCATGTCGGCTCCTTGAGCGGTTCCGGGAAACATCCCCAATACTGTGTTCAAGGCCGCCGGGTCACAACCCTTATGTCAAACGCGTCACGTGAAGGTGAGAACGAAGCGAGCGGTTTGCGATCTGACAGATGCCTGAGGTGAGTGGCAGAAGCGGTCGTAACTCTGGGGTAGGTTGGAGAAACATCAAATATTGTGATGTTTACTGCAACAAACATTCGTTTCACTTATGGTGCTGCCAGGCCCATCTACTGACCACAGCAATTGATAAAGGAGACACAGATGACACATGCAGACGCCGCCGCACACCTTCCCAAGATACTTCCAGGTACAGTCCTGGCGATTGTTCTGGCTGGCCTTTTGGGCTTCGCCGTCGGGCAGTCCCGGCCCGTTGTCTTCAGCGGGCCTCAGGATCAGGTAAGTCCAACTGTCGAAGACTGGCACGGCAACGTTCGCCGGTCGCATTGGTAAGAATGAGGCTTTGGCCTCAATCGAGTCCCATCAATCGGGCATCGAAGGGGTATTTCGTCAGGTTTTCATATCCGTCTTCGGTTATGAGAACCTGGTCCTCCAACTTGATACTGAAATCGCCGCCGACTTCGCCCACGCAGGCCTCGACACACAAGACCATTCCAGGTTCCAGCGGATAATCGTAAGCCCCCTCAACCGCCTTGTCCGGATAAGCAACCAGCGGCCATTCATCGCAAAGGCCGACGCCGTGCATCAGGCAGCCATATTTCTGCGCCTGAAACTTTTCGTCCAGCCTGTGGGAATTTGCAGTCAGTTCAGGGATCATCACGCCGGGTTTGAGCATTTCCATATTGGTCATGATGTGCTCATGCGCGTGTTGCATGGCGTAGATCATGTCTTCGCGCGGCTTCTGATCGCCAATCCACCAACTGCGGGAAATGTCGACGCAAATCCCGTAAGATCCAATAAGGTCGGTGTCGAACGAGATGATCTCGTTCTGCTGGGTGATGCGTGGGCCGCATTCCTGGAACCAAGGGTTGGTCCGCTGACCCGAAGCCAGCAGGCGGGTTTCGATCCACTCTCCACCACGCTTGATGTTTTCGGCGTGAAGAACAGCCCAGATATCATCTTCTGAGGTCTTGCCATCGCCAACATTGGCACGGGCAAAATTTTCCATTTCAGCAACGGCAGTTTCGCAGGCATGGCTGGCGCAGCGCATGGCGAGGATTTCGTCGGGCCCTTTGACGGCGCGGGTCTTTTCGGTCAGCTCTTCGCCTTCCATTATGTCGAACCCCTGCGCCTCAAGCGCGCGCAATCCGTGCAGCATGATTTTGTCGACAGCCAGACGCTTGTTGCCGCCGCTGTGTTCTTCGACCAGCACGCGCACCTCGTTCGAGAATACATCCGCGGCCACGTCAACCTTGTCGCCCCGGTCAAAGTAAAACAGGTCAGCGCCAGAGCGCTGCTCGCGTACAAGTGGGTTGAAGGTGCTGAGGAAGGGTGAGTTCTTGTAATCCCAGATCACCATATAGCCATCCGCACACAGCAGGACCGCCCGAAACGGATTGTGGGTGTTCCACAGCTGCATGTTCGTGCTGTCGGTGACATAGCGGATATTCAGCGGGTCAAAAACCAGCAAGCCACCAAAGCCGCGGTCCACGATGGCCTGCGTCAGCCGCTTCCAGCGGTGTTCCCGCATCCGTGCCAGATTGGGAAGCTCCAGCCCCGCTGCAGCCCATTCGTCAAACGCAAGCTGCGTCGGCCCAATCTCGATCCTGTCATTTTCGTTTGGCGTACCATCGCCCAACGTCGCGCCTTGGCTGGGGTCAATCTTGCGCGTGTCTCGGTAGTGCTGGTTCATGGCTGGCCTCATTGCTTGTTCCAACTACAATTCATCTGCCGGAAACAATCGTCTGAGAAAAATGCGACGGCGAGGTTGTCGTTTTCGACCGACAAGAAAAGCTGCGCGTGCTAAGCCACTGGTATGAAGCGTATTCTACAAAACAAAATCCCATATGATGTCGGCAACCCACGCGCTTTGCCGGGTATTCAACCTGCAACCATGGAAAGCTGGCTGCATCAGGATGAGGCCTTTGCCGACCAGATGCAGCGCCGCGAGGAAGTGTTGGCTGAGCGGCGTGACGACGTTCTCGCGCTCGATCCTCAGGCCAAGCCTGCTGCCGTGGAATTACTGGATCTGGTGCTGATGCAGATCTACCCCACGGCCGGTGCAGAGGTCGTACGACCGGACGGTGTATCAGTCGCGATCGACCGGGATCGTCCGCTTGATACGCTGTGCAGGCTGGTACAGGAGGATTTTTGCATCCTGCAGAAACGGGCAGATGAACATGTACTAACGGGTGCCATACTGTGTTTTCCCGCCAGTTGGCGTTTGTCTGAGAAATTCATGCGACCGCTGATTGATATCCACGTGCCCGTGGAAAGTTATGATGCCAATCTCGCGAAGCGGGTGCAGAGGCTATTTGACGGTATTCAACCCGGCCGCCCGCTTTGGCGCTTCAATGCCCTGTGGTACGAAGACCCGGAGCTTTTCCAGCCTCGCAGTGCCAGTGAGCCGCGCGAAATACGGGACCGGCGTCAGGCGTCTTATCTGCGAAGCGAGCGGCAGACGTTATTGCGTTTGCCGAAAACCAACGCGATCGTGTTTTCCATCCACACATACGTTCTGGCCGCAAACGCGATCCCGGAAACGGAAAACCCCGCCTGATGGCGGGGCCTCCTAGGAGGGTCTTCGGTAATTCTTTTACATGCCCAAGGCGCCAGCTACATCTGCTAACGCGTTACTAGCGTTCAGCGCGAAAATGGCGAAAGTGAACACAAGCACCTGTGTGTTGAGGCGGAAATCCTCGCCCCGGATCAGGTTGACTGCGGCCATCGATACGGCAATCGGTGCCGAAACGCTGGCCAATACTCCGGTCATGCACCAGCTGCTGAGACGGAGGATGTCGCTTGGCCTGTCATCTTCCTCGGTGATGGCAGCGCCGGGTTCATTCTGGCCTGGCAGGTCGGCTTCGTCGCTTCGAAAAGCGATGCTGAGCAATTGTTCATCCGTCAGTTGAATCGGACGCGCGGCAGGAGCAAGAGGGGCGCTGATCGCGTCATCCTGTTCCTTCTGTTTCACCGCGGCGAACTGTCCGGTCAGTGACTGAAAGATTTGCTTGCGGTCCCGCGTTGCCCTGCTTGGTGTCAGCGTGTCAAAGGCGCTCATGAAATGCTCAACGGTAAGAACCGTGTGCGGTGATAACCATTCGACCCGCCGGGTCGAACAGATATCGACCATACGATACAGTGTAACCACCAGCATCAGTTCGGATATCTCGGCGTCATCCAAAAGTGGCGAGACTGGCGTGATCGTTAGTACCAATCTGTTTTGCGGATGCGACACGCGGGGCCTTGCCATGGTTTTCAACCCCGCGGCGCGATCCATGCGCTCGTAACGGTCTTGCCGTTCGGAGGCGCCGGTATCCAGAGTCATACGTACAAGATACTGGCTCGAGACGATGCTGGCCTCGGTTGCGCTGAGCAGGGTCTTGCGTTCGACCAGATGACCGTAGTCTTCCAGCGTCGTGGCAACGATAGATCCAAAGCGCTCTATCGCGCCGGTTGCGTCGCCGTCAAATTGCAGGCCGCCATGGTAGCTGTGCTTCCGAGCCACTGCCCCGTCCTTTATTACGTTCTGTTAGCTAGAGGCTAGCACCCCTTCTTGGAGAGAATTGGGCGAAAAATGCAAAAAAGTGAAATTTCCCGGCGATTGGTTACGCTTTGGAAACCAAGCAACTAAAGGCTTTTGTTTGTCACTGTGGCGGAAATGTGGCGAAATCGGGCGCAGCACGTGTTGCCGGTGCGGCGGGGCTATTTGTCGATTCGGGCGCCCATGATTGCGATGGATTGCTGATAGACAGAGGCTGCATTCCACTGCTGCAAGACGCGATAATTTGGTTCTCCGGGTTGATAGCCGCGCCCTGGATTCCACCCTTTCTTTCGAAGAAAATTAGCGGTTGAGGCCAGTGCATCTGTCATGTTGTAGAAATCCACGCGTCGGTCCCCGGTGGCATCGACACCATAGGCCAGGGCGTTGCCTGGCAGGAATTGTGTGTGGCCCAGCTCGCCATGTTTTGCCCCTTTTGTCGCCATCGTAATGCTGCCCATGTCGACCAGTTTCAGTGCCCCAATTGCGTGGGGAATGAAGAACTCGGATCGGCGACAATCATAGGCCAGTGTTGTGATTGCGGAAACAACCTGACTGTCGCCCATGAAATTGCCAAAGCCGGTTTCCATGCCGTGAATGGCGATCAGAACGCCGGCAGGTACACCGTATTGCCGCTCAAAGGCTGCATAGTAGTTCGGATTGGCGGCTTTGCGTTCGCGGCCCTGTGCGACAATTGTATCGGCCCCCCGAACTCGCATGAATTTGTCCAGCGAGTATTTAAAGCTCTTCTGATTCCGATCCGCAGCAATCGTCCGCGAAGCATACTGTGTCTGAGACAGCGCTTGCAGCCCCTTCTTTTTTACCCCCGCCTTGCGTGCCTGTTTGGCAAAATCTGCCTTCCAAGCCTCGAACCCTGCGCTGGTGTTCCCGCAGGGTGCGGCCAGAACCGGGGAGGTCAGGCAAAGGGCAAGAATGGTGGCTAGGCGAAACATGGGCGTAATCCGATGAAATTGAAATCTGCGGTTAGCCTAGCGTGGGCTGCGTCTCGGGCAAAGCGGTTAGTAAAGGTCCAACTCGCCCTTTTCCCTTAACGTTTCGAACCATTCCTCAGGGGTGGCCTTGATGTGGGCGTGTTTCACCATCATTGCATTCATGTTTGGCAGGTTGGTCGAGTCCGGCCAGTCTTCGGGCTGCCACAGGTGCGAGCGGATCACACATTTCGGACAGTGTGCGAATGCAGTCTCGACATGAATGAGCAGGGCAAGTTTGGGTGGGTGTTCGTCAACGGCCATACTATCCAGCAACTGGGGGGCGGTACAAATGCGGGCTGTGCCGCGAATGCGGAGCGTCTCCATCTTGCCTGGAACAAAGAAGATTACACTGACGCGCGGGTCCTTCAGAACATTGTGGAACGTATCCACGCGTTTGTTGCCCGGTCGATCGGGGATCGCGATCAGCGTATCGGACAGCACCTGAACAAAGCCGGGCGGGTCGCCACGGGGGGAAACATCAAGGTGCCCGTCCGGGTTGGCCGATGCGATCAGGCAAAACGGTGAGATCGCGATGAAATCGCGGCACATCTGATCGAGTGAGGACAACTCCTTGGCAACGATCTGTGGCAGCGGATGGCCAGAGATCCGTCTCAGTTCCTGTTCGGATGTCACGAGGTTTGAGAATTTCGAGAAAGGTGAAGTATCGCGAGGCATGCAGTTGTCTCCGATCGGGAGTTTTCTCACCAGTCTGTTGGAATAAAGGCGGTGCGTCAAATCTTGTGGGCGGAAATGACAAGGGCGCCCAAACGGGCGCCCTGACAATTCGTTCCAGTACTCAGCTTAGCAGCTGTAGTACATACCGTACTCCACCGGGTGCGGCGTGTGCTCGTAGGTTTCCACCTCTTCCATCTTCAGCGCGATGTAGCCGTCGATCTGGTCTTTGGTGAACACATCGCCCTGAAGCAGGAAGTCGTGATCGGATGCCAGAGCTTCCAGAGCCTCGCGCAAGCTGCCGCAGACGGTCGGGATGTCAGCCAGTTCCTCGGCGGGCAAGTCGTACAGGTTCTTGTCCATCGCCTCGCCGGGATTGATCTTGTTCTTGATGCCGTCCAGGCCGGCCATAAGCAGGGCGGCAAACGCCAGATAGGGGTTGGCTGCCGGATCGGGGAAGCGCGCTTCGACACGTTTGGCCTTGGGGCTTTCGGTCCATGGAATACGCACACAACCTGAACGGTTGCGTGCCGAATAGGCGCGCAGAACAGGGGCTTCAAACCCGGGGATCAAGCGCTTGTAGCTGTTGGTCGACGGGTTGGTGAAGGCGTTCAGGGTCTTGGCGTGTTTCAGGATACCGCCGATGAAGTACAGCGCCTCGTCCGACAGGTCGGCGTATTTGTCGCCAGCGAACAGCGGCTTGCCGTCTTTCCAGATCGACATGTTCACGTGCATGCCGGTGCCGTTGTCACCTGCGATCGGCTTCGGCATGAACGTGGCCGATTTGCCGTAGGCGTGCGCGACGTTGTGGATGACGTACTTGTACTTCTGCAGCTCGTCGGCCTGCTTGGTCAGGCTGTCGAAGATCAGGCCTAGCTCGTGCTGGCACGAGGCCACTTCATGGTGGTGCTTGTCGACCTTCATGCCTAGGCGCTTCATGGTCGACAGCATTTCCGAACGCAGGTCCTGAGCTTCGTCGATGGGGTTGACCGGGAAGTAGCCGCCCTTGACGCCCGGACGGTGGCCCATGTTGCCCATCTCGTATTCGGTGTCGGTGTTCCACGACGCATCTGTTGCATCAACTTCGAAGGATACTTTGTTGATGCTGTTTGAAAAACGAACGTCATCAAAAAGAAAGAATTCAGCTTCGGGGCCCATGTAGGCAACGTCACCGATACCGCTGGACTTCAGGTAGGCTTCAGCTTTCTGCGCGGTTCCGCGCGGGTCGCGGCCATAGGCTTCACCGGTGTCGGGCTCAACGATCGAGCAGTGCAGACACAGTGTCTTTTCAGCATAGAACGGGTCGATATAAGCCGATGTCGTGTCGGCGATCAGTTTCATGTCCGAGTTTTCGATCGACTTCCAGCCTGCAATGGACGAGCCGTCAAACATGAAGCCTTCTTCCAGGAAGTCTTCATCGACCAGATCGACGTCCACCGTCACGTGCTGCAGCTTGCCGCGCACGTCAGTGAACCGGATGTCGACATAGGCGACGTCTTCTTCGCGGATTGTATTGAGAACTGCGTCTACGCTCATTCCCTTGGTCCTTCTGATAGATGTGTCAGTAATCTTGTGGGTTATAGTGCGTCCGAGCCGGTTTCACCGGTCCGGATACGAATGGCTTGGTCGACGGGGGACACGAAAATCTTGCCGTCTCCGATCTTGTCGGTTTTGGCGGCCGACACGATGGCCTCGACGGCGGCGTCGACCTGGTCGTCGTCCAATACGACCTCGACCTTAACCTTGGGCAGAAAATCGACGACATACTCGGCGCCGCGATACAGCTCGGTATGGCCTTTCTGGCGACCGAAACCCTTGACCTCGATGACGCTGAGGCCCTGGACGCCCACATCCTGCAATGCCTCTTTCACTTCGTCCAGTTTGAACGGCTTGATGATCGCTTCGATCTTTTTCATCCCGGTTCACCTTGAATGGTTGTCTCAGGGGCAGTGATCACGTCTAAGATCGGGCGGCAATGTGATTGCGATATCGTGCGGGTCGGAACGCTTGGAAAAACGGCTTGGCGCTAATTTTTGAGCGATATGCACAAAAAGTAATCAAAATAGAATCGAGCGAGGGGTGAAAGGATGGAATTGCTGACAGCGGCACAGATGCGGACCATCGAGCAAGCCGCCATCACATCCGGTGAGGTGACTGGTCTGGAGCTGATGGAGCGGGCCGGGCAGGGTGTTGTTGACGCGATTTTCGAGGAATGGCCGGTGTTGGACAGGCGAGGGGCCAGCCCCTCGCGCTCCCCGGGGTATTTGGGGCCAGATGAAGAGGATCCGCTGCGCGCAGTGGTGCTGTGCGGACCAGGCAACAACGGAGGTGACGGGTTTGTTGTGGCGCGGCTTTTGCAGGAGCTGGGGTGGGAGGTTGAGGTGTTTCTCTACGGGAACCCGGAAAAGCTGCCACCGGATGCGCGAGTGAATTATGAGAGATGGGAAACAAAGAACGAAGTTCGCGTATTCGCCGTCGACCCCGCCCCGTTAGAGGATGATTTTCTTCGGTTTCCGAATGAAATTGACCTGGTGGTCGACGGGGTTTTTGGCACGGGTCTCACCCGACCATTTGCGGGTGTGTTTTCCATGTTGGCCAACGCATCGGCTAGAACCCTGCTGCGAGATCGAGGCGTAAAGGTCGTCGCAATTGACGCGCCAAGCGGCTTGTGCGCCGACAGTGGTCGCATTCTTGGCAATGCGATAGTTGCAGACATGGCGGTGACGTTTCACAGCAGAAAGCTGGGGCATGTGCTGGGTGATGGTCCGGTAACCTGCGGAACGGTACGAACCAAGTCGATTGGCCTCGAAACATGGGAGGACAGTCAGATCGTTCACATGGCCCATCCCGACAGGATGAAGCTTTTGAAAGCTTCGGTCGACCACAAATATTCGCATGGCCACGCTTTGATCCTGTCCGGAGGCTCGGGCAAAACAGGTGCTGCGCGATTGGCGGCGCGGGGGGCTTTGCGGATTGGGGCGGGTCTGGTGACGCTGGGCGTGCCGCCGTCAGCGCAGACGGAAGCGGCCAGCCAGATCACGGCCCTCATGTTGCAGCGGGTGGACGGGACCGATGATTTGTCCGAAATACTGGAGGATACGCGCCTGAATGCGCTTTGCCTGGGGCCTGCGCTTGGATTGGCGAGGGCGCAGGCACTTGTGCCTATGGCCTTGGCCGCACGGCGGGCAACCGTGTTGGACGCGGATGCTCTGTCAGCCTTTGCCGAGGATCCCGACACCCTGTTCGCGCATTTGCACGGCAAATGTGTACTCACCCCGCATGGCGGGGAATTCGCCCGGTTGTTTCCGGATGTTGCCGGGGAGATGAACGCGCACCCGACCAAGGGACCGGCGTATTCCAAGGTGGACGCAACGCGTGCTGCTGCAAAACGAGCTGGGTGCGTGGTTCTGTTCAAGGGTCCGGACACGGTGATCGCTGCGCCAGACGGACGATGCGTGGTCAACGCGGCCGTATACGAAAGAGCGGCCCCCTGGCTGGCGACCGCTGGGGCCGGCGATGTGCTTGCAGGATTCATCGCAGGTCTGCTGGCGCGAGGTTTTTCGCCGATACAGGCGGCGGAAACTGCGGCGTGGTTACATGTGGAATGCGCGCGCCAGTTCGGGCCGGGTTTGATCGCGGAAGATTTGCCGGAACAGGTGCCGGACGTTTTGAAAAAGTTGAATATCTGAGTGGGTTGGGCGTGGAACGGCTCAATTCACGGCGAGTCGGCGGAAATTCGCCGTCAAGGTCCGCGTCAATGCAGACCGAATGTTTGCCAGACGCATAGCCGGAGGCCACAATTCATTTGCACAATTTGCTGTAAACTTGTGGCAAGATTCGTAACTGTATGATTTATAATGTTAAATGGTCGCGTATTCGATGAGATCTGTTGCGAATTTGCAATGTTTGCGAGGGAGTGAATGCGGACCACTGGAACGCTCGCAGTTTGTAAACAATTGGACAGTACCTGAACCCCGAACCTTTCATGGTGAGTGAAATGAACCTTAACATTAAACCGATATCAGTAGCCGCTGTTCTGACTGCGACGACCGCCATCCCGGCTGCGGCGGAAATGAAGTACGAAAATAATAGCGGCGGATATGTACTGCTGTATGGACAGCTGCACCCTGCCTTGATCTCGGTGGATGACGGACAGGATACCGAGACCCGAGTTCTCGACAACGATCTGTCGAACAGCCGTGTCGGCCTGCGTCTTGTGCAGCCATATGGAAGTAACGAGTTCCAATTTTGGTTTGAAACAGGCCTTGGCCTGCCGGGTTCGGCGTCGGCCGATCAATTCGGAACCAACGCAGATGGTTGGAATCGTGAAGACATTCGCCACGTGGATTTTTCGCTGAAAGGTGGCTACGGCAAGTTTTCGGCAGGTCAGGGCAGCATGGTCGCTGATGGAGCCGCAGAGGTTGATCTGTCATATGTCGGAACCGCGCTGTATTCGTTTACCAACGATGAAAATGCAGGGTTCTTCTATCGCGACACGACCGGTTTTCTGAGCGGTATTACGGTTGGCGACAGCTCAAGCAACTTTGACGGCGCGCGCCGTGGACGGGTGCGGTATGATACCCCAGCCATCAACGGGTTTTCGGCCGGTTTTGCTTATGGTCAGAACATTTTGTCCAGCAGCGATGATGACGATTATTACGACGTCGGCCTGTTCTATGAAAACACCTTTGCTGGCGGTGTGGAATTCGCGGCAGCCGTTGCCTATTCGGTGCGCGAACGCGATGACAATTCGGGCGACCGCAAAGACACCATTGGTTCGGCGTCTGTTCTGCTGCCCAGCGGTTTGGGCTTTACGGTTGCAGGCGGTACGCGCGACGATGACCAGGCCGGTGCTACGGATCCGAACTATTGGTATGGTAAGATCTCGTACGAAGGCAACTGGGTGTCCTGGGGCAAGACCGGCGTCGGCATCGACTATTATGATGGCTCGGATTTCGAGAGCAACGGCTCGGATACCAAAGCCTGGGGTATCGCGGTCGTGCAGAAGGTCGAGGCGTTCAATACGGATGTTTACCTGAAATACCGCAACCACGATTTCGATGACGGCACATCCTTTGACAACAACGAAGCATGGGTTCTGGGCGCACGCTGGAAGTTCTGATCGTCTGACTGATCCAAACGCGAACGCCCTGGTTTCTGGGGCGTTCTTTTTTGCGGTTTTGGTGATCAAATACCACTGGATTCAGCCTTTGCCCCTTGCGCGTGGGCGGCTGGGCAAATAGAAGGCGTCAAATTTGCCCGGCGCGCCCTTTTTGCGCGCCCCGAATCCTATGGGGACTACCATAATGCAGGTTACCGAGACGCTGAACGAAGGTCTGAAACGCGGCTACAACATCGTTGTGTCCGCAGCCGAGCTGGACGAGAAGGTCAACGAAAAGCTGACTGAAGCGCAGCCGGAAATCGAAATGAAAGGTTTCCGCAAAGGTAAAGTGCCAATGGCGCTGCTGAAAAAGCAGTTTGGCCAACGCCTTTTGGGCGAGGCGATGCAGGAAACCATCGATGGCGCCATGAACAAGCATTTCGAAAACAGCGGTGACCGCCCCGCGCTGCAGCCCGAGGTCAAGATGACCAATGAGGACTGGAAAGAAGGCGATGACGTTGAAGTCGCCATGTCCTATGAGGCGCTGCCAGCGATCCCGGAAGTCGACCTTAAATCAGTGAAGCTGGAAAAACTGATCGTCAAAGCTGATGATGCGGGCGTCGAAGAAGCGCTGAACAACCTGGCCGAAACCGCTCAGGACTTCAAAGCGCGCCGCAAGGGGTCGAAGGCCAAGGACGGAGACCAGATCGTGTTCGATTTCGTCGGTAAGGTTGATGGCGAGGAATTCGAAGGTGGTTCGGCAGAAGATTACCCGTTGGTTCTGGGCTCGAACAGCTTCATCCCTGGCTTCGAAGAGCAGCTGGTTGGCGTGAAAGCCGAGGAAGTAAAAGACGTCAACGTCACGTTCCCTGAGGAATACGGTGCCGAGCATCTGGCCGGCAAAGACGCTGTTTTCACCTGCACCATCAAGGAAGTTAAAGAACCGGTTGCAGCGGAAGTGAACGACGAACTGGCTAAGAAATTTGGCGCCGAAGACCTGGAAGCCCTGAAAGGCCAGATCGCAGAACGTCTGGAAGCCGAATATGCCGGCGCGTCGCGCGCTGTGATGAAGCGTGCTCTGCTGGACGTATTGGATGAGAAAGTCTCGTTCGATCTGCCGCCGTCGCTGGTTGAAGCCGAAGCAAAGCAGATTGCGCATCAGCTGTGGCACGAAGAAAATCCTGAAGTCGAAGGCCACGACCACGATCCGATCGAGCCCACGGACGAGCACAACAAGCTGGCCGAGCGCCGCGTGCGTCTGGGCCTGTTGTTGGCTGAACTGGGTCAGAAGGCCGAGGTTGAAGTAACCGACGCCGAGATGACACAGGCGATCATGAACCAGGCGCGCC
The DNA here is from genome assembly GCF_059609825.1 of Ruegeria sp. YTSB088. Taxonomy (NCBI): domain Bacteria; kingdom Pseudomonadati; phylum Pseudomonadota; class Alphaproteobacteria; order Rhodobacterales; family Roseobacteraceae; genus Ruegeria; species Ruegeria sp. YTSB088. The sequence continues at coordinate 252,095 of NZ_JBXWMM010000002.1, forward strand.
AGTACCCGGGTCAGGAACGTCAGTTCTTTGAGTTCGTGCAGCAGAACGCGCAGATGCAACAGCAACTGCGAGCGCCGATCTTTGAAGACAAGGTTGTCGATTACGTGTTGGAACTGGCTCAGGTCACTGACAAGGAAGTCAGCAAGGACGACCTGCAGAAAGCTGTTGAGGCACTGGAAGAGGAATAATCCTCTTCCTTCCCTTCATCAGGAGAAGGGACAAAAAAACGGAGCCGCCTGAAATCAGACGGCTCCGCATGGGTGGCTTTTGTATCTATGAGGTGAGGGGGTCAGGCCTCATGAGCAAAAGCACGGGGGGTTTCTAAAAGAGCGGTTCTTTGCTCTGGCGTGAAAGTATCCGTGAGCGCTTCGATCAGCTTAAGGACGTCCTGCCGTTCAGCTTCCGTTTTTGCAGCGCTCATCTGTTCCACAAAGTATTTCTCGAGGTCGGTAAGTGGTTTGTGATCCTGGTTCGCCGGGTTTTGTTCTGCGGCTTTCTTCGCGGCAAACAGATCCAACGCCTCTTCTTCGTCCATAAAGACATCGTTGTAAATGCCCGCAAACTCACGCAGGCCGGCGATGCGTTCTTCCGTGCAGTCCAGCAGAGCGGCCAAGGCATGAACTTTGCCCATTGGCACTGTTTTGCCGACATAGTCGTATGGAGCGCAGTTCGAACGCTTCAGCACCCGATCCATGACCGGATCGATCACGGTGATGATGTCCTGAATACCTGCATTCTTTGCATATTCCAAAGATCCTATCATCAACTCGCACGTTGCGTATGAGACCGAGTTCTTTTCTTTGCCACGAGTGAGACGTTGCGTGTCTACGCAGAAGCGGGTCGATTCCCACATGGTTGCGCTGCGAAGTGGTGCTTCGCCACAAAGAATCGACGAAAAGACATCCGACAACATGTGAGGTCCGGTGGTCTGGAGGGCACGCACGGCTGCGACGACATTCCCCTCGTCGTCGAGTCCGATTACATATGCCGGGTCCAGGTGATCGAACTCGTCGATTTCTTTTCCGTCTTGAATGTTAACGTCCCATCCTAGACGTCCCCCAAAAACACGTGCTCTCAACTCGAACATTTCGTCAAGAACTTCGCTGAACAAATGTCTGTTCAGGCCATCTACCACGATGATCATTTCTTCCCCCTTCGAGTGGTTGTTCGGTAACCTTGAAGTTACCGGACTCGGGGAGTTTTTCTATTGGGGGTTTCCCGTATTTTGGCGAAATTTGGCGTTTTTTTTGTTTAACTTGGGGTAATAAGCCCAATTGCAATCGCCCGGCCAACAGCCTGAGGGGTGGTCAGCGCACTAAGCTTTTCTCGGCTGGAACGCAAGTGCACTTCTACGGTTCGGTGCGAAATAGACAAAATATCGCCGATGTCCTGTTGCGATTTCCCTGCCGCGACCCACTGCAAAATCTCTGTTTCACGTCTGGAGAGCGTTGGATGATACAGCGCGCTGGTCAATTCGTCCGACGAAACGACGTTGTCATGGATGTGCACCGCCATGGACTGCAAGTCACTGATGACATGCGTGTATAGCTTGCGCCATTCCTCTTTGCTGCAGTTGCGCGTTGCGCTCAACAGGCCGATATCCCCGTAGGGACCGCGCACGGGTATTGTAACGCCTTGGTTGGGCAGTCCAAAATCATGGGCATCCCGGAATACACGTTGGAAGTCAGGGCTGCGCTCCAAGCGGCTCCAATCCACTGGCGCAATGCTGCGGCGGGCCATATGGATGGTTGGGTCGATCATGATCAGACCCTGGTTTGTGTAGTGCTCATTCCAGGCATCGTCATACGTCACAAAGCCGGCCACCGTGCCAGCAGCAGGGTTCATGCCGGCATAAGCGGCATGATCCATGTCATGCTTCTCACAGATTTGCCTTAGAAATTCGGTGTAACGAACCTCGGAATCCGGCAGTGTGCTCAGATCGACAATTTCCATGTGGTGCCTACTAGCTGCGGCCCATCTTACAGCTCGATGGTGTCGTCGAGCATGCATATAACACAGAGTGGAACCCGTTTACCTCACCGAGTCAGAACACCACACTTTCCTAAACATGACAAGGCGAGGTACTAATTGTCTGCGCATTTCAAAATATTGAGACATTCAATAGAACATTTTTGTCACTATTCGGTAAAAAGTGCTAAAATCACGCGGCTTTCTGACGCCAATCACCGTCAGTTGGCGGATTTCAGTCCAGTTTCCACCAACAATCCGCGCGCTTTGGCCTCGGGGTAAAACCCTTTGGCATAGAGAAAAATGGCCCGATCCTGATTGCCATCAGACAGAAGCCAGGCGCCGCGAAGGTATTTCCCGGAAAACTCGAGGTTGGTGTCCGCGTCCAAGAGGCCTTTGGCGCTTCCGGTGTATCCCATCGAGCGCGCGGTAGCCGGAAGGATCTGTAGCAGGCCGTAATAGGGGCGGTTGACGGCCCAGGGGCGATGTGTGCTTTCGCGAATAGCCAGCTTGTGAACAAGCTCTCGAGGAAGCTGGTAGTGGTCTGCCCATTTGTTGATCGACGCGCGAAGTTCCGGCGTTTCGTTTGGATAAAGCGGAGGGTTGAATAGCGGTGTTTCTGCCTTGGATACTACTCCTGCACTGCAAGCAGCCATCGGTGCTGTCAATAAGAGTGCCAAGAAATTGCGACGGGTGAACGAGGGCATTTTATTTCTCCGGACTTCGAGTGGCAATGATATGGCCTGAGTATTTTGCTGCAAGATTGTGGATGGAGTTGGGCTGAAATTTGCTGGTTTGGCTCGGAAACACAAAAAAGGCCGCGCTGAAGCACGGCCTTAATAGTATTCGAAGCGTCGCCGGATCAGGCTTTGGCTTCGTCTTCCTCAGCAGGGGCTGCTTCCGAAGCCAGCTCTTCGTCCTCGGACGCGGCCGAGCCGATGTCGTCAAACAGTTCAGCAATCTCGAATTCAGCGGCTGCTTCTTCTTCTGCGGCCAGTTCCTGGATCGATTTGCCCGAGGCTTGCAGTTCGGCTTCTTCTTCCGAACGCGCCACGTTCATTTTGATTTCGACTTCGACTTCGGGGTGCAGCTTGACTGCAACAGAGTGCAGGCCCAGCTCCTTGATCGGATTGATCAGGATAACCTGCTTTTTGTCGACGGTGAATCCGGCTTCGGTTGCAGCGTCTGCGGCGTCACGCGGGGTAACCGAGCCGTACAGAGCACCTGCATCTGATGCAGAGCGAATCACTACGAATTGCTGTCCGTCCAGCTTTTCAGCCAGTGCTTCAGCTTCTTTCTTGGTCTCCAGGTTGCGTGCTTCCAGCTGCGCTTTCTGGGCTTCGAACGACGCGATGTTGGCGTCCGATGCGCTCAGGGCTTTGCCCTGGGGCAGCAGGAAGTTTCGGGCGTAGCCGGACTTTACGTCAACGACGTCGCCCATCTGACCCAGTTTCGCAACGCGTTCGAGAAGGATAACTTGCATGTCAATCTCTCCTTACTTCACGGCGTAGGGCAGCAGGGCGAGGAAGCGGGCGCGCTTGATAGCACGGGCCAGCTCACGCTGCTTTTTCGCCGAAACGGCGGTGATGCGGGATGGAACGATCTTGCCACGCTCAGAGATGTAGCGCTGCAGCAGACGGGTGTCTTTGTAATCGATCTTCGGCGCGTTCTCACCCGAGAACGGGCAGACCTTGCGGCGGCGGAAAAATGGTTTTGCGGCCATGGTTTAGTGTCCTTTTCTCAGGCGTTGATCAACGACGCTCGCGGCGGTCGCCACGCTCGTCACGCTTCTGCATCTGAACCGACGGGCCATCGGTGTGGCCATCGACCTTGATGGTCAGAACGCGCATGACATCGTCATGCAGACGCATCAGGCGTTCCATTTCCTGAACCGCACCCGAGGGGGAATCGGTTTTCAGAAAGGCATAGTGGCCCTTGCGGTTCTTGTTGATCTTGTAGGCCATCGTCTTGACGCCCCAATACTCGCTGTCGACAAGCTTGCCGCCGTTGTCAGCCAGAACGGTGCCGAAATGTTCGACGAGGCTTTCCGCCTGCGCGTTGGACAGATCCTGACGCGCGATCATTACATGCTCATACAGTGGCATGTGCACTCCTGTTTATATCAAGGCGCATTTCATAGGCGGGGCCATCCGGTCCTTCGCGACCCTGCCACGAGAGGCTGCGCGATTCATTTGATTGCGAAGGATGGCCCCGTATACACGTTTGAACTACAGGAGCAAGCCCCGCCACATGTGCCTTTGAGACGCCGCCCATTTTCCTTTGGGCCGCCCAATTGCTGACGCTTTTCGGCTCAAAGTTGTTTTGCATACCGGACGTTACCCGGAACGAAACTGAAATTCGACAGTAACCTGATAAAGGGTGAAGTGTTATGACCGCGACAAATACAAACACATACCGGGAAGAAGCGGCAAGCTCGCGCTTTGAGCATTCGGTGCCGGTAATGATCGCCTTTGCGCCAAACTGGAAGGCCCGTTTGATCCTGGCGCGGTTGGTAGGAGCGTTCCTGATCTTTTCGGCGTTTTCGATGTGGCTCATGCCGGGTTCGATCGTTGGCGCAGATGTCTGGCCGATCAAGATGGTGGCCTCGATGCTGTTTCTGATCGTCGGTGTCAGTTTGCTGACGATTGAAGTCCTTGATCAGCGCCCGGATGCCTATTTTGATCCGATACGTCGTGAAGTCCGTGTTCTGCAAAAGAACGAGGACGGGCGCCCGCAGACGGTGTTGCGCCGCAGCTATGAGTCGCTGGGTGGCGCACGTTTTGAAGAAAACGAAGTTCACCTGTTTGATGTGGACGGAAGCCTTTTGATGAAGCTTCCCCTTGAATCGGCGGATGTCAGCCGAGCGCTGAAGGGACAGCTGAGCAAGAGCGTAACAATTTTCGGCTGAATTTTATTCTGTTCAAAAAGGAACAGATGCTGTGACTCGAAAAAGGTTGTGTGCCGCCAATAGGCGGCACATTTTGTTTGTAAGCAACCCAGACGGTTTGCATTCACAAAAACGCGGAGATTGTTATGAAATCCACCCTTCTTGCTGCTGCACTGGCCGTGTCGGCGACCACGGCATTCGCCAGCGCCGAGAAATACGTGTTGGACTCGAGCCACAGTCAGGTTGTCTTCAGCTATGACCACTTGGGCTTTTCAACCACAACCGGCATGTTCTCGGGTTTTGAGGGCGAAATCATGTTTGATCAGGAGGATCCCGCCGCCTCCAGCGTAAGCGTATCCATGCCGGTACTGGAAATGTTCACTGGCTGGAAACCGCGTGAAGATCACTTCATGACCGAGGATTTCTTTGGTGCGGCCGAGGGCGATCTGATCACCTTTACCTCGACGGGTATCGAAGTGACGGGTGAAAACACTGCCAAGATCACCGGCGACCTCACCATGAACGGCGTGACCAAGTCCGTTGTTCTGGATGCCAAATTGAACAAGGTTGATACCCATCCAATGGCAAACAAGCCATGGGCCGGTTTCAACGCCACCACAACTCTGGTCCGTAGTGAGTTTGATTTGGGCCAGTTCGCACCGTTTGTCAGCGACGAAGTGCAGGTGCAGATCTCGGTCGAAGCGCAAAAAGCCGAATAATCGCAAGACAACGAACAATAAAACCGCCGGTGATAGGATCACCGGCGGTTTTTTTTGCATTACTGTCCGCGAGACGCAGCGAGTTCTACGGTCACTGTTACGGTGAAGCCGAGCGAGTCTTCTGTGGGCTGTGATGTGCCTACGTCAAAATCCAACCGGTTCAGGTCAACCGAGCCAGCCATGGTCGCGGTGCCGTCCTGAAGGTCCAGCGAAAAGGGGAGTGTGATATCGATCGTCTTGTCACGGATTGTCAGCGGTCCGCGTGCTTCGTATCCGCTTTCGGTTCTGAAAAGGTCAGCTGTGAACTGGGCCGTCGGAAACTGGGCGTTGTCGAAGAAATCCGCCCCCATGGCCTGTTCAGTTACGGTTCCGAGGCTGAGAGATCCTATTGCAATCGTGACTTCGGCGGACCCGGCCGGGCCGGGGTCAGTGGGTTCGTCAAAAGCAATTGCGGCCGTCCAGTCGGAGAACGAGCCGGTGACAGGGCTGCCCAATTGCGAGATCGTAATGGACAGGGTGCCGTTCTGAACCTGCCAGTCTGATTGCACCTCGGCCAGTTGGACATCGGCGTCATCATCGTCGGCCTCACGTGCAAACTCGCCAGAGACCCAGCCGCCGGTGAGGGCAAGCGCCCAAACGGCCACCGCGGCGACGGCGGGGACAAGGGAATGGTGCTGCCGTGGAGGCTCCGGTGCGTCAGACCCTCCCGGCAACATCCTGCGTAACGTGCTGTCTTTGTCTATGACGTGATGCTTCAACGCTCCGGCAACATGCAGGACCAGCGCGCCGACGAGCGTCCACATGAACAGCCAATGCAGAACGCCTGTCACCTCGGCCACAATGGTTGATTTCGGTACAAAAGGCAGATTTTGGCCGAAGGGCCAGAGGATTGGAGCAAACCCTTCGGTTGCGGCGTGGTGCACCCAACCGGTGAGTGGCACAAGCACCAGTGACCCATAGAGAAGCCAGTGGACAGTTTCGGCGGCGAAAGCCTCGGGCTTGTTGTCGGCATTCAACAGGCCGGGCTTGGTTTGCGTGAAGGCCCATACTATCCGAGCCAAAGCAACGAAGAACACGGTGACGCCAACGGTTTTGTGCAATGAGAATATGCGCGCCGCGCGTGCGATTTCGGCCTCGCTTGGGGCTGTGGGGGCATGCAATACGGCGTAGGCCAGGTTGTCCGCGATCCAGCCGAGCGGCAGGGCCGTGAAGATCAGCAACGCGGTGAGCCAGTGAAACGTCTTTGCGACACTTCCGTAGCTTGAGAAGGAATTGGTCGAGGCCATGGGTGCAACGCTCCGGGATTCTGTGCTGCGCCCAAGTTAAGGTTATCGGAGGTCGGCACAAGTAAGCGCTTGTGCACAGCCAAGGTGCCAGAATGCAGAACACAGGCAGTGCTTGTGCCAGACGATCAGTCAGTTTACACCCCGCCGCAACCTGACATTATCCATGAGGTTGCAATGACACTCGCGTTTGTTTTTCCGGGGCAGGGCGCCCAGACCATCGGTATGGGCAAAGCACTGGCCGATGCCTATCCGGCGGCACAGGCCGTCTTCGATGAGGTGGACGAGGCACTGGGAGAAAAGCTGAGCAGCGTAATCTGGGAAGGCGACATCGCCGATTTGACGCTGACTCAGAATGCTCAGCCGGCTCTTATGGCAACATCCATGGCGGCAATGCGAGCGCTGGAAACCGAAGGTGTTTCGGTCAATAAGGCGGCTTTTGTGGCGGGCCATTCTTTGGGCGAATACTCGGCTCTTGCAGCTGCAGGGGCTTTGTCGATCGCGGACACCGCGCGCCTGTTGCGCACCCGTGGTCAGGCGATGCAAAGTGCTGTACCCGTAGGCGAGGGTGCAATGGCGGCCATTCTTGGATTGGATCTGGAGGCGGTACGCGCCGTTGCAGAAGAAGCCGCGCAGGGAGAGGTCTGTCAGGCTGCCAATGACAACGATCCAACTCAGATCGTTGTGTCCGGTTCCAAGGCTGCTGTCGAGCGTGCCGCCGAGATTGCCAAAGAGAAAGGCGCAAAACGTGCCGTTATGTTGCCTGTAAGTGCCCCATTTCACTGCGCGCTGATGCAGCCTGCGGCAGATGTCATGGCGGAAGCGCTTGCTGCCGTCGAAGTAAAGGTGCCCTCGGTGCCTTTGGTGGCCAATGTACGCGCCGAAGCAGTCAGTGATCCGGATCTGATCCGCCAGTTGTTGGTTGAACAGGTGACGGGTTCGGTTCGCTGGCGTGAAAGCGTGCAATTCATGGCGGCGCAAGGCGTGACTGAGACATGGGAAATCGGTGCTGGCAAAGCGCTGTCCGGCATGATCCGCAAGATCGATCGTGCCATTTCAGGCAAGGCTGTCGGCACCCCGGAAGATGTTCAAAAGGCCATTCAGGCCGAATCGTAAGCTCAAAACGCGTCGTGGCCGGCGCACCAAGAGGAAAACCGAATGTTTGATTTGAAAGGTAAGAATGCGCTGATCACTGGTGCTTCGGGCGGCATCGGAGGCGATATTGCACGCGCGTTGCATGGTGCTGGCGCAGCGGTTGGATTGTCCGGTACACGGGTCGAACCTCTGCAGGCTCTGGCAGATGAACTGGGCGAACGCGCGCATGTGTTGCCTTGCAATCTGAGCGATCCGGAAGCCGTTGAGGCGTTGCCAAAGCAAGCGATCGAAGCAATGGGATCGGTGGACATCCTCGTGAACAACGCCGGTATCACGCGGGATAACCTGTTCATGCGCATGTCCGATGAGGAATGGCAGAGCGTGATAGACGTGAACATGACCTCGACGATGAAACTGTGCAAAGGTGTGATCCGGGGCATGATGAAGTCACGCTGGGGTCGGATCGTGAATGTCTCGTCCGTGGTGGCCGTAATCGGTAATCCGGGTCAGGCGAACTATGCGGCGTCAAAAGCCGGAATGATTGGTTTTTCCAAGGCCTTGGCGCACGAAGTTGCAACCCGCGGAATTACGGTTAACGCCGTGGCGCCGGGTTTTATCACGACGGCAATGACCGAGAAGCTGACCGAGGAACAGAAAAAGGGTCTGCTGTTGAAGGTTCCGGCGGGTCGCATGGGTGATCCCGAAGAAATTGCGGCGGCGGTTCTGTATCTTGCCAGTCCAGAAGCCAGCTATGTTACTGGAAGCACCTTGCATGTGAACGGCGGTATGGCCATGTTGTGATCGCCACAGGGGCGGCGCGAAAGCGTTTGCCTCTAGCGTCGACTATGCTATAGGCGGCGCATCTATGCGGGGCCGGTTGTTCAGGTCGGCCTTCGACTTCCCGGTTCGCCGGGACCCAAACCGCCCGAAACGGGCAAATCAAAGCCAACCCGTGCGGGCAAGGGCAGAATCGGGCAGACCGCCCTGTAAAGGAATGAGGAATAGACATGAGCGACGTCGCAGATCGCGTTAAGAAGATCGTTGTTGAGCACCTGGGTGTTGAAGAAGATAAAGTCGCGGAAAACGCGTCCTTCATCGATGATCTGGGCGCAGACAGCCTGGACACCGTTGAACTGGTCATGGCCTTCGAAGAAGAGTTCGGCATCGAAATCCCCGATGATGCAGCCGAAACCATCCAGACCTTCGGCGACGCGGTCAAGTTCATCAGCGAAGCGTCCTAAGCGTTTCCTTCTGATTAAAAGCGGCGCTTCCGGGCAACGGAGGCGCCGTTTTTTTGTGCCCGCTCAAAATTCATGCTTGCGCGTTTATATTCGGATACGCACTGTTTCCATTGAGGCAAAATTCAAAGTGGACAGGGCATGATAAGATCCACTCCCATGATAAATACCGCGCGTTTGACACTGTGTGCCATGCGCCCGGAGGACTTTGACCGGTTCGCCGAGATCTGGCGGGACCCGTGCGTTGTCCAGCACATCGGCGGCTCACCCCGTTCACGTGGCGAGGCGTGGGATTCATTTTTGCGCAACGCCGGTCATTGGCAGATGGCCGGGTTTGGTCAATGGGGTGTGCTTCAGCAGTCGAATCGAAAGCTGATTGGACAGGCCGGTTTCTTTTACGGAAACCGTCGGATGGGAGAGGATTTCGACGGCTTTCCCGAGGCAGGCTGGGTTCTGGCCCCTGAGGTACAGGGGCAGGGCTTGGGATATGAGGCGGCGAAGGCTGCTCATGACTGGTTTGACCGGGTGATTCCCGGGCCTTTGGTCGCGATGGTGAACGCGTCGAATTCCTCGTCGCAGAAGCTTGCCAAAAAGCTGGGCTATGTATTGATGCGTGAAGGGGTGTATAATGAAACCCCGGTGCACTTGTTAAGGCGCAACGGCCCACCTGCGTTCGCGTAAATCCGCCACTTCAACAGTATGCCGCAAAATGGCCAAACTGTGCCGATCCCGGTAATATTGGGAGGGCGTTCCAGGTGTATGCTGCCGAGGATTTTCAGAGCGATTGAGCGGAGGACCGAGCTCATGAGGATATACCCCACTATGGAACTGCAAAACGGCCGGTGTGTCACGTTGGACAAAGGTCGTTTGGACAACGCTATGATTTGGCATGTAAACCCGGTTGAGACAGCGCGAAGCTGGGCCGAGGCGGGTGCCGAATGGATGCACCTGACCGATTTCGACGCGATTGAGGGCAAAGATACCAACGTCGAATTGATTGAAGAGATTATCCGTGCGGCCGAAATTCCGGTTCAGTTGGCGGGTGGTATGCGGACACGTGAACAGGTGGAACGCTGGATCGACAAGGGGGTCGGTCGTGTCGTGATCGGCACGCTGGCAGCGCGCGAGCCGAATCTGGTCAAGGAACTGGCCAAGCTTTACCCGGATCAAATCGTGCTGTCGGTTGATGTCTGGCAAGGTTTTGTGATGACGGATGGCTGGCGCAGCAAAAGCGCATTCACGCCCGAAGCGTTTATCGACGCGTTCGAAGGTGCGCCGTTTGCCGCCATCGTGGTGACGGATATCGACAGCGACATGGATGACGTCGAGGCTCAGCTTGGTTTGATCTCGGGGCTTGCCGGACATTCGCGCACTCCGGTGATCGCAAGCGGGGTTGTGCGCACTGCAGACGATATCTCGCGGTTGGCGTATATTCCCAATATCTCGGGTGCGATCGTAGGGCGTGCACTGTTTCACAAGACACTTGACCTGACGGATGCTCTGGAAATGGCAAAATCGGCACATGAGCCGGTGGCACAGTTCCAATAAACCGCTCCGCCCTTTCAGCAGGACGCGTGAAAGGGCGGGCACCTCTTCCAATCGTTGAAAACAGTATAGTTTCGGGTGATAGGCGGCGGGAAGCCTCCTTGAAATCGCCGTTGCTCTTGCCCCCGCACCCCGGGCCGGGGTAAGAGCGGTTCTCATAACAGGAAGCAGGCAAGAGGCACTTCATGCGCAGAGTCGTTGTTACCGGTCTTGGATTGGTCACTCCTTTGGCCAGCGGGGTCGAGGAAACCTGGTCGCGGCTGTTGGACGGAGAGTCCGGCGCTGGTCCTATCACGCATTTTGATGCGGAAGGCAGTGGCGTCACCACGACCTACGCCTGTGAGGTGCCGCGCGGGGATGGTACCAACGGAACGTTCAATCCCGATGACTGGATGCCGCCGAAAGAGCAGCGCAAAATTGAAGACTTCATCCTGTATTCCATCGCGGCCGCAGAAATGGCCTGCAAGGATGCGAACTGGTTGCCCGAAGATGAAGAGGACCGCCTGCGAACAGGTGTTCTGATCGGTTCAGGCATCGGTGGTTTGGGCTCGATCGCCAACACCGCCAATCTGATCCGTGACAAGGGCCCGCGCCGGGTGTCGCCGTTCTTTATTCCAGGTGCTCTGATCAACCTGGCGTCAGGTCAGGTGTCGATCCGTCATGGCTTCAAGGGACCCAACCATTCCGTCGTGACGGCGTGTTCCACCGGGGCCCATGCTATCGGCGACGCCAGCCGTATCATCCGTGCAGGTGACGCAGACGTTATGGTCGCAGGTGGCGGCGAAGGCTGCATCTGCGAGATCGGCATCGCCGGGTTCAACGCTTGCAAGGCGTTGTCGACCAAATATGCCGATAACCCCAAGGCGGCCAGCCGCCCTTATGACGTGGACCGTGACGGGTTCGTCATGGGCGAAGGTGCAGGCATCGTCATTCTGGAAGACTATGAGCACGCCAAGGCCCGCGGTGCGAAGATTTACGCTGAGGTGCTGGGCTATGGTATGTCGGGTGACGCTTATCACATCACCGCGCCTTCAGAAGATGGCGACGGGGCTGAACGCTCGATGCGGGCGGCGCTGCGCAGTGCGGGGCTGGAGCCAAAAGATCTGGACTATATCAACGCGCATGGCACCTCGACCATGGCAGATACGATCGAGCTGGGCGCGGTTGAGCGTTTGCTGGGGGATCATGCCGGGGATGCGACCATGAGCTCGACCAAGTCGGCAACCGGTCACTTGCTGGGTGCTGCGGGCGCGATCGAGGCGATCTTCTCGATTTTGGCGATCCGTGATCAGGTAGCCCCGCCGACAATCAATCTGGACAATCCAGCAGTGGAGACCCCGATCGATTTGGCTCCGAACGCAAAACGCGAGCGTGAGATCAATGTGGCCCTGTCGAACTCGTTCGGGTTTGGCGGCACCAATGCCAGCGTGATCTTCGGAAAGGCCAGCTAAATGTGGCGGGCCATTGCTTCGAACGCGCTGACCATTCTGGTGGTCGGCCTGTTCATGATGGGCGGGCTGATCCTTTGGGGGCAGAGCCAGTACAAGGCCGAGGGCCCGCTTGAAACCGCAATCTGCCTTCAGGTCAGAAGCGGATCGAACATGACCCGTGTCAGTCAGCAGCTGGAAGAGCAGGGCGCCATCAGCAGTGCCACGATCTTTCGGATGGCCGCTGACTACACGGATCGGGCGCAGCAGTTGAAAGCCGGTAGCTTTCTCGTACGGGAAGGTGCGTCGATGGAGCAGATCATCGACGAGATCACCAGCAGCGGTGCCAGCACCTGTGGGTCTGAGATTGAGTATCGTATCGGTGTGACGCGCGCTCAGACCCGTGTTCGCGAGTTGAACCCTGCGACCTTGGATTTCGTCGAAATCGCGTCGTTTGATCCGTCGGGAGAAGAGGTGCCTGAGGCCTATAACGAGAAACGCAATGAAGCGGACACGCGTTACCGCGTATCACTGGCCGAAGGTGTGACCTCGTGGCAGGTGGTCGAGGCGTTGAAGGCATTTGACGCTTTGACAGGTGAGGTGAGCGAAATACCTGCTGAGGGTATGCTGGCGCCTGACAGTTACGATGTTGTGGCTGGTCAGGACCGTAACGACATTCTGCAGGCGATGCAGGACAAGCAACAATTGCGGATCAACGCCGTTTGGGAAAGCCGCCAGGACGGGTTGCCGCTGGCAAGCCCCGAAGAAATGCTGATCCTTGCGTCGATCATCGAAAAGGAAACCGGAGTTCCGCAAGAGCGCGGGCAAGTGGCCAGCGTTTTTGTGAACCGGCTGAAACAGGGGATGCGGCTGCAGACGGACCCGACCGTCATCTATGGCGTTACCAAAGGGCAAGGCACGTTGGGCCGCGGGCTACGTCGCAGCGAGCTGAACAGGCCAACGCCATGGAACACCTACCAGATCGACGGCCTGCCGCCGACGCCGATTGCCAATCCGGGCTTGGCCAGCCTTGAAGCTGCTGTTGCGCCAGATGACACGGACTTCGTGTTCTTCGTTGCCGATGGTACGGGCGGCCATGCGTTTGCCGAGACTTTGCAGGAACACAATCGCAATGTCGCCAAATGGCGCGAGATTGAAGCAGAGCGGAATTCGGGAAATTAACCGGAACGAAACTGGTTTCGTTCTTAGTGTTACGCCAACGCCGGCTTGTGACCCGGCGTTGGCCTTTTATTGTGCAGGCCGACCTTACGCCGCAGGGCGTTTGCCGCGTGGGCGACGCCGTTTGTTTGCTGCGGGTTTTCCTTCCCCGTTGGCGGGTTTGGGTTTGAACCCCCGGCGGCGGTTGTTCGGGCGGCGCGCCGGTTTTTCAGGTTGCACAGCTTCGGGCATCGAGCCACTGGCAACTGGGATCTCGATCTTCATCAGCTTTTGAATCTGACGCAGCAGATCAACTTCTTCCGGGGAGCAGAAGGCGATGGCTTCGCCCTCACGCCCAGCTCGGGCGGTGCGCCCGATACGGTGGACGTAGTTGTCAGGCACCTCGGGCAGGTCAAAGTTGATCACGTAGGCGACGCCCGGGATGTCGATGCCTCGGGCCGCAACGTCGGTGGCCACCAGAATGTTGATTTCACCCGCGCGGAACGCCTTGATCGCGCGATCGCGCTGACCCTGGCTTTTGTTGCCGTGGATGGATGCGGCGTTATAGCCGTCAGCTACAAGGCCCTTCATCAGCCGTTCTGCACCATGTTTGGTGCGGGTAAAGACCAGTGTTAGGGCATCCACATCTTTCGACAGGATTTCACGCAGCTTGATTGGTTTTCCGGGTTTGGAAACGAAGTGCAACGACTGCGTAATCTTGTCCGCCGCTTTGCCCGGAGGCGAGACCTGCACCCGCTGCGGGTTGGTCAGGTAGGCCCGGCTGAGTTCTTCCATCTGCTTCGGCATGGTGGCCGAAAACAGCATGGTTTGGCGTGGAGTGCCCAGTGCCGGCGCGATTTTGCGTAGTGCATGGATAAAGCCAAGGTCGAGCATCTGGTCAGCTTCGTCCAGCACCAGATGGCGTACCGCTCCGAGATTTACTGCACCACGTTCCATCAAGTCTATCAGGCGACCCGGTGTGGCGACCAGAATATCAGTGCCACGAGAGAGAAACATTATCTGTTTATTGATCGACTGGCCGCCTACAACGGTGGCCACGCGCAGCTTGGTGCCCTTCGTCAGGGTACGGAGGCTGTCGGCGATCTGGTTCACGAGTTCGCGGGTGGGCGCCAGGATCAGCGCCTTGGAGGTTTTCGGATCTGGCTTACCAGACTGGGCCAGAAGGTGATCGATCAGAGGCAGGCCAAAAGCCAGTGTCTTGCCGGTGCCGGTTTGAGCCAGTCCCAGAATGTCGTGACCATTCAGAGCAAGCGGAATCGCCTGGTTCTGGATCGGTGTGGGTTGAGTGAAATTGGCGCGTTTAAGTGCCTCGTTCAGTGCCGGGGCAAGGCCCAGCATATCAAAGTCGAACAAATAACTATCCTTTACAGCCCGGAGCGTTGGCCCGCGGACAGGTCATGAAGGGTCGCTCGTGGGCGACCGGCAGGGGTTGTGCGAGACCTCGGAACGAGCAGGTGCATCCTGCGCCATCCGGCCGTCGCGTCAAGAACCCTGCGTGATGGGGAACTGGAATGATAAACTGGCGCTGTGGGGCGGACCAGGTCCGCTCGGGCTCACGCTACAGCGCTGTGATAGTAGGCACATGAGGGTTCGGTGGTGGAATGTCAAGCGCGGTTAAAAATTCGGGTGATCTTCCGGGTTGAAAAAGGCACTAGGCAGTAGGTGATTACAGTGGCAAGCCAACAGCCCTGCTGATCTCTTTTCCAGCATTCACGGCCTGATAGGTTGGAAATGGCATCCTCTCGGCAGTGTCAATGTTGCGCCGGATCCAGTTTCGTTCTTCCAGCTGGTGAAGGGATGAGGACAGCGCCCGATCTGTAATGATCGTGAGGCCCGATTTGATTGCCGAGAAACGATGAGGGGTGCCTGCCAGCGCCAGAACTGGCACAGTCCATGTTTTTCGCAGAAGTCTGGTTTCATCCTCAGTTCGGGCGGTAATAATTATCTTGCTGGCGACTGACGCGGCTTTGATTCCGGTTGGCGTCAGTCGAAATTCTGAACGTAGAGGATGCCCGTGACCGGGATTTCTTTCGATCATTCCTAGATCAATAAGATGAGCAAGGCTGGTTGCAAAGGCCGTTCGGCTTGCGTTGGTTGCGGCCAAAAGCGGGGCTTGTCGGCCCGGAACTTTGGCGTGCAGCAGGGCAAGAATGTTCAGTGACCAAGCCCGAGATGTCAGCTTGACAAGTGTATTGATGTCCATAAATTACAGTAGCTATATTTTTGAGCAAAAGGAAGCCTTATGCCTCTCGTTTCATTGAAAAACACTATCACACTTGCGATGTCCGTGCAGGATCGACATGCCAGCGCAGATTGGTATGCCGTCAATCTCGGGTTTGAGCTTATCCACCACATTGATGAAGCGGGGTGGAGCGAAATGCGGACGAATGTCGACGGAGTCACTTTGGGGCTGGGCGAACAGGCCGAAGCCTCTCCGGGGAACTGCGTGCCTGTCTTCGAAGTCGCGGATATCGTGGATGCGCGCAGAAAGTTGGAGGCGGCTGGAGTGGAATTTGACGGTGAAACGGAAACGATTGAGGGGATGGTCAGCACGGCCACGTTCTATGATCCGGACAGGAATGCGCTGATGTTGGCGCAGGATTTGACAGGCCAGGGCTGAGAGCATCAGGTAAAGGAATACTCAACACAGCGGTCGCCCTGCGTTGCGCTCGTGTTGCGTAACTTATTGACATTACGTACGTAATTCCGTATTGGTTATGTCATGCTAGAAGAGGCGGGCGACGGCCCCGGGGCGACCCGGTGGCCGTTTTTCGCTTCTCTCGTGCGGAGAAAACTCACGCATGAGGTCACAGGCAAACATGACTTTGATTACCCCGGAAGAGCGGATTTCCCAGACGGCTGACTTGTTGCAGTCGCTTGAGAGGTCCATTCGAGATCTGCGGCAAGCAGCGGAAGAACTGCGCAAACAGATCGGAGCCGGGGAGGATGCAGATCTTGCTGGTTCAGCCAAGCAACTCGGGCAGTTAGAGGGGCTGATCCGAAGTTGTCAGAAAGTGGAGACAAGCTTTGTCGAACAACATCACAGACAAGCCGGAATTGCCCAAGGAGGGTACGCGCTCGATCTTGACCGAGCTCGGTTTGAAGTCGGGTGCAGGTTGGCTCGCCTCCGCGCCTGTTGCGGTGCAGAACAGATTTCTAAGTGAGATCGGGGAGGGGGGGCTGTGCGCCCTCCCTTTCCTGTTCGAGTTCTGGGCGCTGCCGCATCAATTGCCGCCCGAGGGCGACTGGCGGTCATGGGTGATCATGGGCGGACGCGGGGCAGGTAAGACGCGCGCCGGGGCTGAATGGGTGCGGTCGGTGGTCGAGGGGTCGTTGCCTTTGGATCGGGGTGAGGCCAGTCGGGTGGCGCTGGTTGGAGAGACCTTTGATCAGGTGCGCGATGTGATGATCTTTGGCGATAGCGGGATACTGCAGTGTTCGCCGCCGGATCGTCGGCCTGTTTGGAAGGCGACGGAACGCAAGCTGGTCTGGCCGAACGGGGCCGAGGCGCAGGCGTTTTCGGCGCATGATCCTGAGGGGTTGCGTGGGCCGCAGTTCGATGCAGCCTGGGTGGATGAGTTGGCCAAGTGGAAAAAGGCCGGTGAGACATGGGATATGTTGCAATTTGCGTTGCGCTTGGGAGCGCGGCCCCGGGTCTGTGTGACCACGACGCCGCGCAACGTGAAGGTTTTGAAGGCGTTGCTGGCGTCGCCGTCCACCGTGCAGACCCATGCGCCGACCGAGGCAAACCGGGCCAATCTGGCGGATTCGTTTCTGGCCGAGGTGCGCGCGCGCTATGCGGGCACACGGCTGGGGCGGCAGGAGCTGGACGGGGTGCTGCTGTCGGATGCTGAAGGCGCGCTGTGGACGGGCGCGATGCTGGAGGCGGCGCGGGTGAGCCGCGTGCCCGTGTTGGATCGCATCGTCGTGGCGCTGGACCTGGCGGTGACCTCCGGTTCAGATGCGGATGCTTGCGGTATCGTGGTCGTGGGCGCTCAGGTGCAGGGGCCGCCCGAGGAGTGTCGGGCGTTCGTGCTGGCCGACCGGACGGTGCAGGGCGTTGGCCCGGCGGGCTGGGCGCAGGCGGCGATTGATGCGATGGATGAGTTCGGGGGTGAACGGCTGGTGGCCGAGGTCAATCAGGGCGGGCAGCTGGTGGAAGAGGTCGTGCGGCAGGTGGACCCTCTGGTGCCTTATCGCGCGGTGCGGGCGTCACGCGGCAAGGTAGCGCGGGCCGAACCTGTGGCGGCCCTGTACGAGCAGGGGCGGGTTTCGCATGTCTCCGGGCTGGAGGCGCTGGAGGAGCAGATGTGCCAGATAACAGCGCGCGGGTTCGAGGGGCAGGGCTCGCCCGACAGGGTCGACGCGCTGGTCTGGGCGCTGCATGAATTGGTGGTGGGGCCTGCGGGGGCGTATCGGCGGCCTAGGGTGCGGAGTTTGTAGCCAATTGAAATTGTAAACGGCTCCGTCGCAACCAAGGAACATGTGGCTTAGATTTCTAGGAAACGTAGTGGATGAAAGACTTGATTTTCTGGAAGCCTTCGAATCCTCTATCTTCAGCAGCTTCTAGAAACGCATCGGAAGCACAGAAACGGCGGCGCAAATATCTGTCGGCGAATACGTGACGGCCCTTAATTTTGTCGCTGCGCCAAACCAGCTTGGGCCAAGCCGAACTGCTATAAAATCTAATCTTCCCTTTACGCACGACTGGCTGGACATCTGACTCGTCAACGATGACTCCACCGTCGACAAAGTCTGAGAACTTATGAAGAAAATACTCGTCCTTGATAATGCGCCCATCATCGCAATGCAGGACCACTGGATAGTAAAGGCTGTGCCCCGAATCCATTTCTTCGATCAAATCGCGGAACGCTTGGCTGACAAGTACAACACCCAGACTTCCGCCTCTCATGAAATCAGTTAACTCTGTGTGCGATGAGGTTTGCTGGAAGTCCAATGGGTTTTGATCTTCAGAAATTTCAAATGTCGGAATGTGAATTTTAGGGGTTGTTCTGTCAGCGCCGGTCGTCAGATCGCGCAAAGCCCAAGTCACATCTTTGTCGTCCGAAACACTCTCGTGCAAAATCCAAGGCATCGTATTCATTCTATTTCTGAATTGGGAAAGGGAAGTTGGTGCTGAAGGTTTCGTTAAAATTGACTTTTAATATCATTGGGTTGATGGTGGCGCAATCAATCCGTTGTAGTCTCGGAAGTTAGACCGTTGCCCTGCCGCCGTACGCCCCGTTCCCGAGGCTTAAACTTCTTTCCGTCATAACTCCTTTCAACAAGCCGGGCAGAGCGGCGGCAGAAAGGAGCACAGATGGTATTCGATTTCTTGCGTCGTGGATCGGCTGAGGCAGCGCCCGAGGCGAAGGCGAGCGCGGCGGGGCCTGTGGTGGCGTGGCAGACGGGCGGGCGCGTGGCGTGGAGCCCTCGGGATACGGTGTCGCTGACGCGGACGGGGTTTTCGGGGAACCCGGTGGGGTTTCGCTCGGTCAAGTTGATTGCCGAGGCGGCTGCGGCACTGCCTCTGGTGCTGCAGGATCAGGGGCAGCGGTTTGATGCGCATCCAATCCTCAGTCTGTTGAGACGTCCGAACGCGGCGCAGGGGCGGGCGGAGTTGATGGAGGCTTTGTTCGGGCAGTTGTTGTTGTCGGGCAATGCCTATGTGGAGGCGGTTCAGGCTGACGCGGGGCTGCCGGTTGAGATGCACGTACTGCGATCGGACCGGATGAGCGTGGTGCCGGGGGCGGATGGATGGCCTAAGGCGTATGATTACGCGGTCGGCGGCAAGAAGCACCGGTTTGCGGCGGAAAATATCTGTCATATCAAATCGTTCCACCCGCAGGATGATCATTACGGGTTCTCGCCCATGCAGGCGGCGGCGATGGCGATTGATGTGCATAACAGCGCGTCTCGGTGGTCGAAATCACTGCTGGACAATGCGGCGCGGCCTTCGGGGGCGCTGGTCTGGAAGGGCGGTGATGGCCATGGGGTGATGGCCGAGGATCAGTTTCGGCGTCTCTCGGACGAGATTGAGCAGAACTATCGCGGGGCGCGGAATGCCGGGCGACCGATGGTTTTGGAAGGGGGGCTGGATTGGAAGCCGATGGGTTTCTCTCCCTCCGATATGGAATTTCAGAAGACCAAAGAAGCCGCCGCCCGCGAGATTGCGCTGGCCTTTGGGGTCCCGCCGATGTTGCTGGGGATCCAGGGCGACGCGACCTATTCGAATTATCAGGAGGCCAACCGGGCGTTTTATCGCCTGACCGTGCTGCCTCTGGTGACGCGGGTGGCGGCGGCGGTGTCGGAATGGCTGGAGGGCTTTACCGGCGAGGAACTGGTGCTGAAGCCCGATCTGGATCAGGTGCCTGCGTTGTCGGCGGAACGCGATGCGCAATGGACGCGGGTCAGTCGGGCTGAGTTCCTCTCGGACGCAGAAAAACGTGTGTTGTTGGGCCTGCCGGAGCGTGCTGATGGCTGAGGGGTATCCTCCGTTCGAGTGCGCGCCGGGCCTGCGGCTGGCCGCGCATGAGCGGGT
The DNA here is from genome assembly GCF_059609825.1 of Ruegeria sp. YTSB088. Lineage (NCBI taxonomy): Bacteria > Pseudomonadati > Pseudomonadota > Alphaproteobacteria > Rhodobacterales > Roseobacteraceae > Ruegeria > Ruegeria sp. YTSB088. The sequence continues at coordinate 271,977 of NZ_JBXWMM010000002.1, forward strand.
GGCCGAGATTCAGCATGCGCATTTGTGCCGGCGGCTGGATCAGATCGAAGAGATGATGGAGCGGCTGGAACGCCGGTTGTGGCTGACGGTCTATGGCGTGGCGGCGGTGATCCTGGCACAGGCGTTTCAGTCTCTGCTGGTGGTGGCGCCATAAGTTCAATGGGTTACATGGAGAAGTTCATGGATTTGGAGCATAAGTTTGCGCGGTTTGGCGACGGGTTGTCGGTGTCCGAGGACGCAGTGATCGAGGGCTATGCCAGCCTGTTCGGTCAGGTCGATCAGGGCAGCGATGTGGTGCAGCGCGGGGCCTATCAAAGCTCGCTTGACGGGCTGGTCAAGGCGGGTCAGCGGGTCAAGATGCTGTGGCAGCACGATCCGGCGCAGCCCATCGGCGTGTGGGACGAGGTGCGTGAGGATAACCGGGGCCTGTGGGTCAAGGGGCGTCTGCTGGAAAGCACGCAGAAGGGCCGCGAGGCGGCGGAGCTGATCCGGGCAGGCGCGATGGATGGTCTGTCGATTGGCTATCGCACCAAGCGGGCGGTGAAGAATGACAAGGGCCAGCGGGTCCTGACCGAACTGGAGCTGTGGGAGGTGTCCTTGGTGACGTTCCCGATGCTGCCCAGTGCGCGGGTGGCGGCGAAGGGGCGAAACCCTGACGCCGAGGAGGCCCTGCGCTGTGTTGCCGACGTATTCAACGATGCCCGGCAGGAGCTGGCGCGGAACTAGCGCGCCTCAAAACCACTCAGAACAGGACATGCTGATGAGCAAGACCGAAACCCCGGCCTCGACCGGAGAGGGTGCGCCCCTGGTTCAGGAGGTGAAGCAGGCGATGGCTGGCTTCGTAAATGAATTCAAGGGCCTGAAAGCCGAAGTTAAAACCAAACTGCAACAGACAGAAGAGCGACTGACCATGCTGGATCGTAAATCAACTATCGCGGCACGCCCGCATCTTGCGGCTTCGATCGAGGACGGAGCCCCACATCAGAAGGCATTTGATGCCTATGTGCGGTCTGGCGAAGATGACGGGCTGCGCGGCCTCGAGATGGAAGCCAAATCGCTGTCCTCAGCGGTCAACAGCGATGGTGGCTATCTGGTTGATCCGCAGACCGCCGAGACGATCAAGTCCGTTTTGAACTCGACGGCATCTATCCGGTCGATTGCATCGGTTGTGAATGTCGAGGCAAATTCGTTCGACGTGCTGATTGATCACACCGATGTAGGTGCGGGCTGGGCGGATGAAAACTCGGCCACGGCGGAAACCGGAACCCCGTCGATCGATCGCATCTCGATCCAGCTGCACGAGCTGAGCGCTCTGCCCAAGGCGTCGCAGCGTCTGCTGGATGACAGCGCCTTCGATGTCGAAGGTTGGCTGGCCGGGCGCATTGCCGACAAATTTGCACGCGCTGAGGCGGCGGCTTTCATCAACGGCGATGGCGTCGACAAGCCCAAAGGGTTGATGATCCACCGAGCCGTACCGAATGATGCGTGGTCCTGGGGCAGCCTGGGCTATGTTGCGACTGGTATTGATGCAGGTATTGACGCGGATGCGATTGTCGATGTGGTTTATGCACTGGGCGCGCAATACCGGGTCAATGGCACCTTCGTGATGAATTCGAAGACCGCAGGTCTGATCCGCAAGTTGAAAGACAGCGATGGCCGCTTCCTGTGGTCCGATGGTCTGGCCGCAGGTGAGCCGGCGCGTCTGATGGGGTATCCGGTACTGATCGCCGAGGATATGCCGGATGTGGCATCCGACAGTTTCTCAATTGCATTTGGTGACTTCCAGGCTGGTTACACCATTGCCGAGCGTCCTGATCTGCGCGTGCTGCGCGATCCGTTCAGCGCCAAGCCGCATGTGCTGTTCTATGCGACCAAACGCGTCGGCGGCGATGTCAGCGATTTCGCTGCGATCAAGCTGGTGAAATTCGGCACCGCCTAACGCGGGCTGAATCCGGGGGGCGCTGGCCCCTCGGACGGCGGGCGCGGGCCGGGGTGAGATCCTCTGCGTTGTCTAGCTGCTCCCCTCCGTCCGAGCAACGTGGGGCGGCGCGTGCCCGTCATTTTCCAAGGATGGGGCCCCGGAGGGGTCCGAGATTGCGGAGTGAGTGGATGATGTTGATCGAAGAGGCCGCCATCGCGGATGCGGCGCTGCCGGTGGATCAGTTCAAGGCGCATCTGAGATTGGGCACGGGTTTTGCCGAGGATGATGTGCAGAACGAAGTGTTGAAGGGGTTCCTGCGAGCCGCCATTGCGGCGATCGAGGCATGCACCGGCGCGGTTCTGATCGCACGGGACTTCTCGTGGAGTTTGTACAGGTGGCGCGACCCATCGGGAGAGGTGTTGCCCGTGGCCCCGGTGGTTTCAGTGCTGGCTTTGACGCTGACCGACAAGAGCGGCGCTGAAACGGTTGCAGACGCCGCAACTTATCGGCTGGAGCATGATAGCCAACGGCCTCGGGTGCGTCCTATGGGATCCAGCCTGCCTGCCATCAAAACGGGTGGTTCTGCTAAGATTTCTTTTGTCGCGGGGATGGCTCAGGATTGGGGCGGGTTGCCTGCTGATCTGGGGCAGGCGGTATTACTGCTGGCGGCGCATTACTATGAATACCGAGATGAAACCTCATTGGGCGCGGGTTGTATGCCCTTTGGTGTCACCAGCCTGATCCAGCGCTATCGCATGGTGCGTTTCGGGGCGGGGATTTCGCAATGAAAACGCCGCATCTGAACCGTAAACTGGTGCTGGAGGCGCCAATGCGAAGTGCTGATGGGTCGGGGGGTTATACCGAAACATGGGCTGCGATGGGGACACTGTGGGCCGAAGTGACGGCGCGCAGTGGAGCAGAACGGCAGATCGCTGGAATATCCGTGTCGCGTGTCGGGTATCGAATCGTGGTGCGTGGGGCGCGCATGGGGTCTTCGATGCGTCCCGCGCCTGATCAGCGGTTTCGCGAGGGCAATCGGCGTTTTGTAATCCGGGCCGTGGCCGAACTTGACGCCCGCGGCAAGTACCTGACCTGTTTCGCAGATGAAGAGGTGGCGGCATGAGCTATGGCGTTTCTGCCGCTTTACAGGCGGCCGTGTATCAGCAGCTTTCAGCGGACGCAGCAGTCAGCAGTCAATCAGGTGGCGCGATCTATGATGCAGTACCCGCAGGAACCGTGCCGCAGACCTATGTGATGCTGGGCCCGGAAGAGGTGCGAGACGTCTCGGACCGATCAGGCACGGGCGCAATACACCGTTTCACCGTTTCAGTGGTGTCCGAGTCGGCAGGATTTGGCGCTGCTAAGACACTGGCCGGCGCGGTGTGTGACGCGCTGGAAAACGCGCCACTTAACCTGGATCGCGGTCGGCTGGTGGGACTGTGGTTCGAGCGCGCTTCGGCCCGGCGTACCGGGACCGGCGGCACCATCCGCCAGATCGACCTGAAATTCCGCGCTCGCGTGGAAGATGACTAAGCAATCAACGGAGAGAGCACATGGCTGCCCAGAACGGAAAAGACCTTTTGGTCAAAGTGGATATGAACGGCACCGGCCTGTTCCAGACGATCGCGGGGCTACGGGCCACGCGAATCAGTTTCAATGCTGAAAGTGTGGATGTCACCAGCCTGGAAAGTCAGGGTGGATGGCGCGAGCTATTGTCTGGGGCAGGGGTCAAATCAGCTTCAATCTCCGGTTCCGGTGTATTCAGGGATGCCGGCACTGATGAGCGTGCGCGGCAGTTGTTCTTCGATGGTGAAACTCCGGCCTTTCAGGTCATCATCCCTGATTTTGGGGTTGTTGAAGGTCGGTTTCAGGTCACCAGCATTGAGTACGCAGGTTCGCACAACGGTGAGGCGACCTATGAGATGAGCATGGCCAGTGCCGGTGCTCTGACCTTTACGGCGCTTTGATCCGATGGCCAATCCGTGGACAGGCGAGGTGGCGCTGACCATCGATGGCGAGCAGCGGGTGCTCAAGCTGACGCTTGGTGCTTTGGCGGAGCTGGAGCAGGAGCTGAATGCAGGATCGCTGGTTGAGCTGGTGCAACGGTTTGAGGGCGGAGCGTATTCCAGTGCGGATGTTTTGGCCCTCATCGTTGCCGGTCTGCGGGGCGGTGGCTGGAACGTTGCCCGGGCCGACCTGATGCATGCCGAGATCGAAGGCGGCCCCATGGCTGCAGCCAGAACTGGAGCCGAATTGTTGGCGCGCGCCTTCATGGTGCCGGAGGGCATATGAGCGGGTTCGACTGGCCTGCCCTGATGGGGGCCGGATTTTTGGGGCTGCGACTGACGCCGGATCAATTCTGGCGTCTGACCCCGGCAGAGCTGCGGCTGATGCTGGGGCAGGGGTCCGGCGTGTCCGCAATGAACCGGGCGGGGTTGGATGCTTTGCTGGCGGCTTATCCGGACAAGACACAAGGAGAGCGTGATGACAGATCGTGACGGGTTTGATGACCTGCAAGAACGTGGAGAAGCGCTGGGCGATTCCCTCGGCGATGCTGCGACTATGGCGGCGGCGTTTGACAGCCAGATGAAGCGCATCAGTGCCGCATTTGAAGAGACCGGCAAGGATGTCGCCACGCTGGAGCGTGGCATGTCCAGCGGATTGCGCAAGGCCTTCGATGGTGTCGTTCTGGATGGGATGAGTCTTTCCGGCGCGCTGGATGTCCTGAAGAACTCCTTGATCCAAACGGCTTATGCGGCTGCGATCAAGCCGGTGACGGATCACTTTGGCGGAATGCTAGCCAACACGGTTGGCGGGTTGGTGAAGGGAATTCTGCCTTTTGCTGATGGCGGCAGCTTCAGCCAGGGCCGGGTGATGCCCTTCGCCAATGGTGGTGTGGTCAGCGGCCCGACAACGTTTCCCATGCGCGGCGGCACCGGGCTGATGGGAGAAGCCGGGCCTGAGGCGATCATGCCGCTGACGCGTGGGGCCGATGGCAAGCTGGGCGTGCGGACGCAGGGTGCTGGGCGTGCTGTGAATGTGGTGATGAACATTTCAACACCGGACGTTCAAGGGTTCCGCCGGTCTCAGGGGCAGATAGCGGCCCAGATGAGCCGCGCGCTGGGGCGTGGCAATCGCAATAGATAAATCAGGGAGAAGCTGATGAATTTCCACGAGGTGAGATTTCCCGCCAGTCTAAGCTTTGGCTCGGTCGGCGGCCCGGAACGGCGGACGGACATTGTGACGTTGGCCAATGGCTTTGAAGAGCGCAACACGCCCTGGGCCCATTCGCGCCGCCGATATGATGCGGGGTTGGGGATGCGTTCGCTGGACGATATCGAGACGCTGATTTCGTTCTTCGAAGCACGACAGGGTCAGATGTTCGGCTTTCGCTGGAAAGACTGGTCGGATTTCAAATCCGGCAAGGCCACGGTGGACACCAGTTTCGGAGATCAGGTGATCGCCAAAGGCGACGGTACACGCACCGAGTTTCAGTTGATCAAGACCTACCATTCGGGCGGGGTCAGCTATGCGCGCCCTATCGTAAAGCCGGTATTGGGTACAGTGCGTCTGGGTCTGGATCAGGATGAGGTCCGCGAGGGCGTGGATTTTGATGTTGAACTGCCGACGGGCAAGGTCACGTTTGCGGACCCGCCGCCGGAAGAGATCGATATCACCGCGGGTTTTGAGTTTGATGTGCCGGTGCGCTTTGACACCGACAAAATCCAGACCAGTGTCGCCAGTTTTCAGGCCGGTGATGTACCGAACGTTCCCGTGATCGAGGTGCGCATCTGATGGCTCAAGATATACAGGGCCTGCACACGCATTTGCAGAGCGGGATGACAACGGTCTGCCGTTGTTGGGCGATCAAACGCAAGGACGGTCAGGAATACGGTTTTACCGACCACGACATGGAGCTGAGTTTTGACGGGTTGACCTTCAAGGCCAGTACCGGCCTGACGGCCGCTGCCATCGAGCAGGCCACGGGCCTGTCCATCGACAACACGGAAGCAATGGGCGCTCTGTCTGACGCGGCCATTCGCGACGAGGATATCGAGGCAGGACGTTTTGACGGGGCCGAGGTGCGCGCCTGGTTGGTCAACTGGGCCGATCTGGATCAGCGCGTCCTTCAGTTCCGTGGTTCAATTGGTGAGTTGCGCCGCTCTGGCGGCGCTTTCCATGCGGAATTGCGTGGCCTGACCGACTTGCTGAACCGCCCTTTGGGGCGTGTTTACCAGAAGCCCTGCACGGCTGTGTTGGGGGATCGGGCCTGCCGGTTCAACACCGACACACCGGGCTATTGGTTCGAAGGTGTGATCTCGGGTTTCGATGGCGGCACCCTTCTGCATGTTGCAGGGGGTCAGACCATTGAAGAAGGCTGGTTCGAACGGGGTCGCGTTGATGTTGTTTCCGGTTCTGCCAAGGGGTTGTGGTCGTCGATCAAGAACGACAGGCAGACTGCAACAGGGCGAGAGATCACACTTTGGTCCGGATTCGGGGCAAGCCTGGCGATTGGCGACAGTGTTAAACTGCGGGCAGGATGCGACAAGCGCATGGAAACCTGCCAGTTCAAGTTCGACAACTTTCTGAATTTTCAAGGGTTCCCAGATCTTCCGAGCGAAGACTGGGTCATGGCTGTTCCCAAGAAAAGCAAAGCCAATAGCGGAGGCAGCATACGGTGACGACGTGTAGAGAGGATATTGTGGCCGAGGCGCGCAATTGGCTTGGAACGCCCTATGTGCATCAGGCCTCGTTCAAGGGTGCCGGTGCGGATTGTCTGGGCCTGTTGCGGGGCGTTTGGCGCGCTGTGATCGGGCAGGAACCTGAATCTGTTCCGGCATACAGCATGGACTGGTCCGAGCCGCAGGGTGAGGAACGTATGTGGGTGGCTGCCAGGCGGCATCTGGTCGAAAAACCAATAGGCAAGATGGCTTCGGGGGACGTTCTGTTGTTTCGGATGCGCGACACAAGCGTCGCCAAGCATTTGGGCATCGTTTGTACCACGCAACCCGAGCCCCGCTTTATTCACGCGTATTCCGGCCATGGCGTGGTGGAAAACGCACTGAGCAGGCCTTGGTACCGTCGTATCGTTTCCTGTTTCGAATTCCCGATGGAGATGTATTGATGGCCACTATTCTTCTTTCTGCAGCCGGGGCTGCGCTGGGCGGTTCGATTGGGGGCACGGTCGCGGGCCTTTCAACCGCAGTTATCGGTCGGGCCGTCGGTGCGACGGTCGGGCGGGTCCTTGATCAGAAGTTCTTTAACCAGTCCGTTATGGGCAGTGGCAGTGAAGTCGTCGAAACCGGCCGCATGGATCGATTTCGGTTGACGGAAACCGGCGAAGGCGCGCCGGTGACCACCGTGTTTGGCCGTATGCGTGTAGGTGGTCAGGTCATTTGGGCTTCGGACTTTTTGGAGACCCAGACGACGACCACAGAGGGTGGTGGCGGGGGTGGCAAAGGAAAACCCAAGACCCCTGAGGTGACTACCGTCACGTACAGTTACTCGATTTCGCTGGCAATTGCGGTTGGCGCCGGTGAGATTGCCGATGTCGCGCGCATTTGGGCGGATGGAGAAGAACAAGATCGATCCGGCCTCAACATGCGGGTTTATCATGGCACGCGGGATCAGTTGCCGGATCCGCTGATCGAGGCAATTGAAGGTGCTGGAACAGTTCCGGCATATCGCGGAACGGCCTATGTCGTGATCGAGGACTTCCCGCTCGGCGCTTTCGGCAACCGGGTGCCGCAGTTTTCATTTGAAATTGTTCGCCCCACGCAGCGAGACATGCCCGATCATGACAGCGCGGTGTCTCAGATCGTGCGCGGGGTCGCCATGATACCGGGGACCGGAGAATACGCTCTGGCCAGCTCTCAGGTGAATTACTCACAATCTGGTAAAAGCTGGACAGCCAACGCACATTCCGCGTCTGGTGCCTCGGATCTTGTATCCTCGACCCGTGCTCTGGAAAGCGAGTTGCCCAATTGTGATGCCGCATCACTGGTGGTGTCGTGGTTCGGCGACGATCTGAGATGCGGGCAATGCAAAATTCGGCCCAAGATCGAACAGCGTGAGATAGACAGCAACGATATGCCCTGGATCGTGTCTGATCAGGCCCGAAGCGACGCGGGGCTTGTGGCTCGGCAGAACGGCCGACCGGTCTATGGGGGGACTCCGGCCGATGCGGCAGTGGTCCAGGCGATCCGCCATCTGAACCAATCCGGTAAACGGGTGATGTTTTATCCTTTCATCCTGATGGAGCAATTGCCGGGGAACGGGCTGCCTGATCCCTGGTCGGATGCTTCAAGTCAGCCTCACCTGCCATGGCGTGGGCGGATTACCCTGGATGTGGCGCCGGGGCACCCGGGTTCTTCGGACCAGACGGCATGGGCCGATGCACAGGTCGCTGCGTTCTTTGGATCAGCACGTGCACAGGATTTTGCGATCAACCAGGATTCGAACGGATCGGGCGGTACCGGCGGCGGCACGGGTGGTCTGGTCAGGCCCAGACCGGGTGGCCGACCTGATGACAGAGGCGATACCGGTTTAACCTGGGTAACAGGGGGCGGTAACCTTGGCGGGTTGCTGGGGGACAGCGGCGTCACGGCCAAAGAAATCATCAAATACACCGGCCCTCAGGAATGGAGCCTGCGGCGTTTCATTCTGCACTATGCCATGTTGTGCAAGGCTGCCGGCGGTGTTTCGTCATTCTGCATATCGTCCGAGATGCGGGGCCTGACCCAGATCAGGGGGGCTTCGGGCTTTCCGGCCGTTGCGCAGCTTCGCGTCTTGGCGGCCGAGATCCGTCAGATTCTGGGGCCGGACACGAAAATCGGCTATGCAGCGGACTGGAGTGAGTATTTTGGATACCAGCCAGAAGGCACCGGCGACAGGTATTTTCACCTCGACCCTCTTTGGGCGGACGGCAACATCGATTTCATCGGCATCGACAACTACATGCCGTTGTCCGATTGGCGTGATGGTGAACACCATCTGGACGCCGAGGCCGGCGCGCCTTCGATCTACGACCTGAGTTATCTTCGCCGCAACATTGAAGGCGGTGAAGGATATGACTGGTATTACGCCTCTCCGGAAGAGGCGGAAGCGCAGATCAGAACTCCGATCGAAGATCAGGGGCATGACGAGCCGTGGATCTGGCGATACAAGGACCTGCGCAACTGGTGGTCGAATCCGCATCACGAACGGATCGGAGGCGTGCGTCAACCCAACCCGACCGATTGGGTGCCCGGCTCGAAACCGATCTGGTTCACCGAGTTAGGGTGTGCGGCAATCGACAAGGGCACGAACCAGCCGAACAAATTCCTGGACCCAAAGTCATCGGAATCGCTGTTGCCTGCGTATTCAATCGGGCTGCGCGACGACTTCATCCAGGTTCAGTATCTGGCCGCGATGCTTGGCTATTGGAGCGATCCGAAGGTCAATCCGATCTCGGACATCTACAACGCGCCGATGCTGGATATGGCAAACGCGTATGTCTGGGCATGGGATACCCGTCCATTTCCTACCTTTCCAAACCTGAGAAGCCAGTGGGGCGATGGCGAGAACTATCCCAGAGGGCACTGGCTGAACGGTCGGTCCGGGTCTCGTACGTTGGCATCCGTGGTGACCGAGATCTGCCACGGCGCAGGTGTCACGGATATCGATGTCTCTGGTCTGTACGGTGTGGTCCGCGGGTATGTCATCGAAGATGTAACAAACGCCCGTTCCGCCTTGCAGCCGCTGATGCTGCGCTATGGGTTTGATGCGATCGAAAGGGATGGAGTGTTGAAGTTCCAGATGCGCGACGGGTACGGCGCAGTTGCCTTGAACCCCGATCATCTGGCGATCAGCAGCGATCTTGAAAGCTCGCTCGAATACCGGCGCGAGGCCGAGGCCGAGATGACCGGGCGCGTTCGCCTGCGTTTTGTTCAGTCGGACGCGGATCATGATGTCGTCGCGGAAGAGGCGGTTTTGCCCGATGATCGCACCCATTCCGTATCGGTGAATGAGATGCCCCTGTCCATGACCCGCACCGAAGGGCGGCAAACCGCCGAACGTTGGTTGAGCGAAGCCAGAGTTTCCCGCGATACGGTTCGGTTTGCGCTTCCGCCGTCTCAAGTGCACCTGGGGGCAGGAGATCTGGTTCGTTTGACAGACGCTGAAACCGGGCCGGTGTACCGGATTGACCGGTTGGAATCCGCTGACCTGCAACTGGTTGAAGCGGTCCGGATCGAGCAGGGCGTGTACAAGGCATCCGAATTGAATGACGACCCGGCAACGGTCAGACCGTATGCCGCGCCGGTTCCCGTGCTGCCGGTCTTTCTGGACCTGCCCTTGATCACCGGGGCCGAGGCCCCTCACGCGCCCTATCTGGCGGTTACCGGAGACCCATGGCCTGGGGCTGCAACGGTCTATTCCTCGTCCAGTGACGATAGCTATCGCCTGAGCGATGTCATTGCCCAACGGGCAGTGGTCGGCGTAACCGAAACACCGCTGAGGCGCGCCAGTGTCGGTGTCTGGGATGAGGGCCCTGCCTTGAAGGTCAGACTGCTTGCGGGTCAGTTGGAATCCCGTCCTCGCAGCTCGGTAATGAATGGTGTCAATCTCGCTGCAATCGGTGACGGAACACCCGGTAACTGGGAAGTTTTTCAGTTCTCTGACGCGGCGCTCGAGGCCCCGGACGTATACGCATTGTCCGGGCGGCTCAGGGGGCAACTGGGAACAGACGCTTTGATGCCCGATGTTTGGCCGGATGGATCAGTATTCGTTCTGCTGAATGACAGGGTGCAACAGATCAGCCTGCTGCGAAACGAAAGGCGTCTTGCCAAGCATTATCGCATAGGGCCTGCAACCCGCGGCTATGATGACGCGTCCTATCAACACCTGATTGCCTCGTTTGATGGCAACGGATTGCGCCCGTACGCGCCAGTGCACATGCGGCTTCGGTCTGGTGCCGCCGTTGATGAGCTTACCTGGATTCGACGTGCCCGAACAGATGCGGACGACTGGTCGGGGCTGGAGATCCCCTTGGGGGAAGAAAGCGAATCCTATCTGGTCCGTGTCATTGCGGGTGGAACCCTTCTGCGTGAAGAACTGACATCCGAACCAAGGTGGACCTATTCGACAGCCATGAAAGCGGCGGATGGTCTGACAGGGGGCTATGAGGTCGACGTGGCCCAAGTATCTGCTGTATTCGGACCGGGTGCTTGGTCGCGTCTTGTGGTTGGTCAAGCAGCCTGATGCGGCCGGTTCTTCATGGGGATGTCAGTGCTGCGGCGCGCGCCTTGCTGGTCGTGCCGCAGCCGGACCGGGAGGCTTTGTGTACCCGGATGATCCACGAGGCGGAATTGGCCGACAGGCATTTGGAGCGCACGGGCAAGCTCCACCCGATTTACGGCAATGGTTCACTTATGGCCGTCGCGCGAAACAGGGTCCTGACAGATGAACCTGGGTTTGATGATCTGCAATATTGTCAGTGTTTTGAGATGGTTCTGCACCAGCTTGCCAGATTTCAGACTATCCGGACGCGCAGCTGACGCATTTGCTGGCCGCCAGATCCAGATTCAGCCGCCCATCCGGAATACGTTCGCCGCAGTCTTCGCAATATCCGAACTCGCCGTCGTCAAGCCGCGCCAACGCGGCCAGAAGCCGGCGTGTTTCTACATCGCGATTGGTCTGCTGTGCCTTGGCCATGGCCTGGTTTTGCAGCGCATCCATGCGACTCAGCCGTCCAACGGCCTGTTGATCCAGCTCGACAATGGCCTGAGCCTGCTGTCCCGAGGCTGACACCTCTTGCAATTCCGCCAATCGTTCGCGAATTCGTGTTTCGAAATGGGTGCGCTCTGACTCATTCATTTTCGTTACATGACCGATCATGGGTTTGCGTTTGGTCTTTTTGCCACTAAATGGCATTCTAGGCGCAGCAAAGGATCAAAACCATGTTCGAAAAGCGCAGCCATGTGACACCGGTTGATCCGGTCTGGAACCGTATCACATCCGAGGCCCATGCGGCCGTCGAGAAAGAACCCCTCATGGGGGGGCTCGTGCACGCCTGTATCCTACATCACCGCAGCCTTGAACGCGCGCTTTCATATCGGGTGGCGGCCAAGCTGTGCTCGAACGAAATGTCGATGATGGTCCTGCGTGAAGTCGTGGATGAGGCATATGCCGACGATCCGGGTTTGCTCGAAGCCGCCCGCGCGGATCTAATGGCCGTTTACGAACGTGATCCGGCCTGTCATCGGTTGTTGCAGCCGATCCTTTATTTCAAAGGGTATCAGGCCATGCAGGCGTATCGCGTGGCGCATTGGCTGTGGCGCAAGGGTCGTCACGATCTCGCGTATTTCTTCCAGATGCGTTCGTCCGAGATTTTCGGCATCGACATTCATCCGGCCGCAAAGATCGGCAAAGGCATCATGATCGACCATGCCCATTCCATCGTGATTGGCGAGACGGCAGTGGTTGGCGACAATGTATCGATGCTGCATTCCGTGACGCTGGGTGGAACCGGCAAGGAAGAAGAACAGCGCCATCCTACAATCGGAAATGGCGTGCTGATCGGGGCAGGGGCCAAGGTCCTGGGTAATATCGAAGTTGGCCATTGCAGCCGCATCGCCGCCGGGTCAGTGGTGTTGCAAGAAGTGCCGCCTTGCAAGACGGTCGCCGGTATCCCCGCCAAGATCGTGGGGGAAGCCGGGTGCGACCAGCCGTCGATCTCGATGGATCATATGCTGGGCAAGGACCAGTAAAAATTCAGCGGGAGCGGTTGGCGCGTTTGTCCAACCGCTTGCGCCGCTGTTCTTCCCGCTTTTGTTTGCGAAGCTCTTGCTGTCTGTTCTGTGCGGCTTTCTGCTGGGCAATCGCGGCCGGATCGTTCTGCTTGAACTTTGAATGCTCACCCGGATAGCTGTTGGGTTTTGCCATGGCAAATTCAGGTGCTGTGGCTGCCGGAAACGCCAATACAATCAGGCTGAGAATGAGATTTCTTGAGAGTATCGCGCACCTGCCTTCCGACGGCTTCTAAAGGAAGGAAGTGGGACGTCTTGATACACAGGGCAAACGGTGCCCCGATCACGCAAGTTCAATTCAGTGCCAAGAGATGAGACTGCACTCGCCCCGGGTATCAGGGGCGAGTGCATGTTTCAGGTCCTCAGGCCAGCATGACCATTGGGTTTTCAAGGTTGTCGACAATTGCCTTGAGCAGTTCTGCCCCCAACGCGCCGTCGATAACGCGGTGATCGACGGACATGGTAACGGACATCACAGTTGCCACCGTCAGCTCACCATCATCCCCGACGATCGGCTTTTTCACGCCTGTTCCCACCGCCAGAATACCGGCGTGAGGCGGGTTCACGATGGCGTCGAAATTGTCGATGCCGAACATACCCAGGTTCGAGATTGCAAACGTGCCCCCCTGATATTCATGCGGTGCCAGCTTGCGCTCACGGGCACGGGCGGCGAGGTCCTTCATCTCGGTCGAAAGGGCTGACAGAGATTTCATGTCGGCGTCCTGAAGAACCGGGGTGAACAGGCCGCCCTCGATTGCGACCGCAACGGCCACGTCCGATGGCTTCAGTTGCAGCACCCGATCGCCCGCCCAGACTGCGTTGCAGGCTGGAACTTGCTGCAACGCGTTGGCGACGGCCTTGATGATGAAGTCGTTGACGCTCAACTTGATGCCACGGCCTTCCAGCTGCTTGTTCAGCTGGCCACGGAACTTCAGCAGCGCATCCAGCTTTATGTCGCGACGCAGATAGAAGTGCGGGATAGTTTGCTTGGCTTCGCCCAGACGTGCGGCAATGGTCTTGCGCATACCGTCGAGCTGAATTTCTTCATACTCGCGACCCTCATACATCCGCGTGACCATATCCGCGGAGGGTCCAGCGGGAGCAGCTGCAGCAGCCGCTGGCGCTGCGGCCGCAGGAGTTGGTGCCGGTGCGGTTGCAGTTGCCCCTTCGACATCCGCTTTGACGATGCGACCATGCGGGCCAGAGCCTGCGATCTGCGCCAGATCAAGGCCTTTCTGCGCGGCAATCCGGCGGGCCAGAGGGGACGCAAAGATACGACCGCCATCTGCCTTGACCGGGGCGGCCGGGGCAGGGGCGGGCGCCTCGGATACCGCTGGCGCGGCAGCCTCGTTGCCCGCAGCGGCTGCGGGGGCAGCCGCCGGAACAACAGCGGGCGAGGTCGAGATATCATCAGCGCTTTCGCCGTCTTCCAAAAGAACCGCAATGGCGGTGTTGACCTTGACCCCTTCAGTGCCCTCGGGGATCAGGATCTTGCCAATGGTGCCTTCATCGACGGCTTCGAACTCCATCGTGGCCTTGTCGGTTTCGATCTCGGCCAGCAGATCGCCGGAGGAGACGGTGTCGCCTTCCTTGACCAGCCATTTTGCAAGCGTGCCTTCCTCCATGGTCGGTGAAAGGGCGGGCATCAGAATTTCGGTGGGCATCTGTCTGTCGCTCCTTACCGGTAGGTCACTTGTTTGACGGCTTCGATCACCTCGTCCGTAGTGATCAGGGCCAGTTTTTCGAGGTTCGCGGCGTAGGGCATCGGAACGTCCTTGCCGGTGCAGTTGATGACCGGCGCGTCGAGATAGTCGAACGCTTCCTGCATCACAACGGATGAGATGTAGCTGCCGACCGAGCCTTGCGGCCAACCTTCTTCAACTGTCACAAGGCGATTGGTTTTCATCACCGAGTTGATTATCGCTCCGGTATCCATCGGGCGGATCGTGCGCAGGTCGATGACCTCGGCGCTGATGCCCTCTTCGGCTAGCCTGTCGGCGGCTTCCAGAGCGTATTGCATGCCGATGCCAAAGCTGACGATAGTCACGTCCGAGCCTTCGCGCCAGATACGGGCCTTGCCCAGCGGGATGGTCAGGTCGTCTACCTGTGGCATGTCGAAGGAGCGACCGTAGAGGATTTCATTTTCCAAGAAGATCACCGGGTTTGGGTCGCGGATGGCTGATTTCAGCAATCCTTTGGCGTCTGCCGCCGAATAGGGCATGACGACTTTCAGGCCGGGGATTTGCATGTACCAAGCGGCATAGTCCTGGCTGTGCTGGGCCGCGACGCGTGCGGCGGCACCATTGGGGCCGCGGAACACGATCGGACAGCCCATCTGACCACCGGACATATAAAGCGTCTTGGCGGCTGAGTTGATGATCTGGTCGATCGCCTGCATGGCGAAGTTGAACGTCATGAACTCGACGATCGGTTTCAGACCGCCAAAGGCCGATCCTACGGCGATACCGGCAAAGCCGTGCTCGGTGATCGGGGTATCGATCACGCGTTTGCCGCCGAATTCGTCCAGAAGACCCTGGGAAATCTTGTAGGCGCCCTGATACTCCGCGACTTCCTCGCCCATGAGATAGACGTCTTCGTCGCTGCGCATTTCTTCGGCCATCGCGTCACGCAGCGCTTCGCGAACGGTTTCGGGTTTCATCTCGGCATCTGCCGGCCAGTCGGGCGAAAGATCCACCACCGGAGCGGCCGGGGCTGCGGCGACAGGAGCGGGTGCCTCGACCGCCGCAGGGGCGGCTTCGGCCACCGCAGCGGCAGCGGGCGTAGCCGTGGGCAGGGCCGAGGCGTCTTCGCCTTCTTCGACCAGAACCGCAATCGGGGTGTTCACTTTGACCCCTTCGGTGCCTTCGGCGATCAGGATCTTGCCGACGATGCCCTCGTCGACAGCTTCAAATTCCATTGTCGCCTTGTCGGTCTCGATTTCGGCCAGGATGTCACCGCTTGATACAGTGTCGCCTTCCTTGACCAGCCATTTGGCCAGCGTGCCCTCTTCCATGGTGGGCGAAAGGGCGGGCATGAAAATTTCGGTTGCCATGTCTTATTCGTCCTCTCAGGCGTAAATATCGGTCCAGAGCTCTTCAACGGCGGGCTCGGGGCTTTCTTTCGAGAATTCGGCAGCTTGATTCACGATCTCTTTGATTTCTTTGTCGATCGCCTTCAGGTCATCCTCGGTCGCGTGTTTGCCAGTCAGCAGCAGCTCGCGCACATGTTCGATCGGATCGCTTTGTTCGCGGACTTTCTGAACCTCTTCGCGGGTTCGGTACTTGGCCGGGTCAGACATCGAGTGGCCGCGATAGCGGTAGGTCTTAATCTCAAGGATGTAAGGGCCCTTGCCGGCGCGACAGTGGGCAACAGCCTTTTCACCAGCAGCTTTGACGGCCAGCACATCCATACCGTTGACGATCTCGCCGGGAATGCCGAACGCTTCGCCGCGCACATAGATATCAGGTGACGAGGTCGAACGCGCCTGCGCTGTGCCCATGGCGTATTGGTTGTTCTCGATCACGAAAACCACGGGAAGATCCCACAGGGCGGCCATATTGAAGGTCTCATAGACTTGACCCTGGTTTGCGGCACCGTCGCCGAAATAGGTAAAGGTCACGCCGCCGGTTTGCTTGTACTTGTCAGCGAAGGCCAGACCGGCACCCAGCGGAACCTGCGCGCCAACGATGCCATGGCCACCATAGAAATGCTTCTCTTTCGAGAACATGTGCATCGAACCGCCCTTGCCCTTGGACAGGCCGCCTTCGCGCCCGGTCAGTTCGGCCATCACGCCGCCCGGGTCCATACCACAGGCCAGCATATGGCCGTGGTCACGATAAGAGGTGATCCGCTTGTCGCCGTCCTGAGCTGCCGCTTCGAGCCCAACAACAACCGCCTCTTGTCCGATGTAAAGGTGGCAGAACCCGCCGATCAGACCCATGCCGTAAAGCTGGCCCGCCTTTTCCTCGAATCGACGGATCAGAAGCATCTCGCGGTAGTATGTCTTGAGTTCTTCCGCAGAAACATTTGGTTTCTTTGTGGTTTTTCGCGCAGCCATAGTGGCGATCTCCCCCTTTCGGCAAGATAGTTTAGCGTTAAACTATCTCATAAAGCATTTGGGGCTTTCTGGCGAGGGGAAATGTGACGCAGCGTCCGCGCGGGCGCGGCTGAGCTGAAATGCAAAGCGGTGCAACGATGTACCGAAGAATTACGGCGACCAAAAAAGGATCAGCGGATTACGATTTCATCTGCCCGGATCATACCAAGAACCGAACGCGCCTGCTGATCGAGCAGGTCGAGATCCAGATAGGTATCAGACAGGCGCCGGGTCAGGTTTTCCAATTCGGCGATTTGGGCATTAAGCTTTTCCAGGTCGTGTGACAGGGCGTCCCGTTCCCCAGCAATTTCGACCCGCCGAAACAGGCCATAGTCACCTTGCACGGCGGCAAAGGTGAAATACACACCAAGCATGAAAGCCACCGAGAAGAAGACGATTGAGCCCAGACCGGGCCGATGGGAACGGGACACTCTGTTTACCGCCGTATGAAAACTTGCCTCAAAAATGTGCCCTTTGCGGACATCTGAACACACTATGTCACAGGTGATTCGGGTTGTGAATCCCCTGATTCGATTTTTCATCAGTAATTTATGCCTGCTCTGGTGCAAGTCAGCGCCACGCTTGCAGCGCCTGGTTTCGTGCCTCGGTCTGCTCTTTCATGCAGGACCAGTAGAACATCGGGGCAGCACTGCCGCCTCCCGACAGTTCTTTGTCGCAGGTTGCGTCTCGGGCTTTCAGCCAGGCGCGTTGTTCGGTCAGAAGAGCATCACCTTCGCTGCGTGCAGCGGCTGCGGGTTTGATCTGTGCCCACAGCCGGTTGAGTTCGCGATCAGCGATTTCCCATTGTTCTTTGGCGCAGAAATTGGCGTCAAGTTGGGTCTGACCGCCGCAACTGGATTGAGCTGCGGCAGAGCAGGGCAGGATGGTAAGGACAAGAAGGTAAATTGGCTTCACGGTGAAATCCCCCGTTCAAAAAGGGATAATACCATGAACCCTATCAGGCGATCAAAAGCGGTAAGTGACGCCTATTGATCTAGCGCCGCGACACCGGGCAGCGCCTTGCCTTCCATCCATTCCAGGAATGCACCACCTGCGGTCGAGATGTAGGTGAAGTCCTTGGCTGCACCTGAAGCATTCAGGGCTGCAACCGTGTCTCCACCCCCGGCGACCGAGATGAGCTGGCCCGAACGGCTAAGCGCGGCCGCCTTCAAGGCGGCGGCATTGGTGGCGGCGTCAAACGGTTCCAGTTCGAACGCACCCAGCGGACCGTTCCAGATCAGGGTTTTGCTTTTGTCAAAAATCCCTGTGATCGCGGCGACACTTTCGGGGCCCGCATCCAGGATCATGCCGTCCTCGGGGCATTGATCTGCTGGCAGGACCTGATGAGGGGCGTTGGCCTCAAACTTTTCGGCCACCACAACATCGCGTGGCAGAACGATCTGACAGCCAGAGCTTTCGGCTTTGGCGAGGATTTCGGCGGCGGTGTCTTTCATCGCAGTCTCGGCCAGTGATTTACCAACACTGATGCCCTGTGCGACGAGGAATGTATTGGCCATGCCGCCACCGATCACAAGATAATCGACCTTGTCGATCAGGTTGCCCAGCAATTCCAGCTTGGTCGAGACCTTGGCTCCGCCCACAACCGCTGTTACCGGGCGTTTGGGCGCGCCCAACGCGTTTTCCAGAGCTTGCAACTCGGCCTGCATCAAACGACCGGCGCAGGCGGGCAGAAGGCGCGCGATGGCCTCGGTCGAGCTGTGGGCCCGGTGCGCCGCTGAAAACGCGTCGTTGCAGTACACGTCACCCAGCTTGGCCATGCCTGCGGCCAGATCGGTGTCGTTCTTGGTCTCTGCCGCGTGAAAACGCGTGTTCTCGAGCAACAGTACCTGACCGGGCTGCAACGCCTCTGCTGCCAGTTCGGCCTCGGTTCCAACACAGTCGGCGGCAAACAGGACTTTGGTGCCAAAAGCGCTTTCGAGGGTGGGGACCAGTTGCTTGAGCGACAGGTTTTCGCGTCGCTCCCCACCGGGGCGACCGAAATGGGCCAGAAGGATCGGTTTGCCGCCTGCGGCCAGAATGTCGCGCACAGTGGGCACGATTCTCTGAATACGAGTGGCGTCGGTAACTACGCCATCCACGACCGGCACATTGATATCCACACGCACCAGAACGCGTTTGCCGTTCAGGTCCATATCGTCCAGCGTTTTCCAGCCCATCGCGCAATCCTCGTCATTTGCAAATGATTTAGGCGGTTCTTTTCCTGCATTTTGCCCTCAGGTCAATGCGTCACTTGGCATTCGTACGCGTGCATCATAGGTATTTGCGCAAGATAAACGACAGGAGGGCCTCATGGCCGAGATCAAGGATCCCGAAAACACAATCATCATCGAGCTGAAAGACGGCAATGTCGTCATCGAGCTGCTGCCGGATGTGGCGCCTTTGCACAGCGCGCGGATGAAAGAACTGGCCCGCGACGGACAGTATGACAACGTAGCCTTCCACCGTGTGATCGACGGTTTCATGGCGCAAACCGGCGACGTGCAGCATGGCGATATGGAAGACGGTTTTAACCTGCGTATGGCTGGAACCGGCGGTTCGTCGCTGGCGAACGTTCCGGCAGAGTTTTCCAAGCTGCCCCATGATCGCGGCACTTTGGGCGCGGCGCGGTCGCAGAACCCGGATTCGGCCAACTCGCAGTTCTTCATCAACTTCAAGGACAACCACTTCCTGAACGGCCAGTACACTGTTTATGGCCGTGTCATCGACGGAATGGAGCATGTGGACGCCATCGTACGCGGCGAGCCGCCAGCGAGCCCTGACCGCATGATCAGCGTCAAGGTGGCGGCTGATGTATAAGTTCGCCGCCGCTTTTGCCTTGCTGGCCAGCCCTGCGCTGGCCACGGGTCTTGAGATCGAGATCGAAGGTGAGGGAGCCAATGGCACTGTCACCATCGACCTGTTCGATGATATTGCTCCGAAACATGTTGAGCAGATCGCTGCTCTGGCCAATGAAGGCAAGTACGATGGCGTGGTGTTTCACCGCGTGATTGACGGCTTCATGGCGCAGACCGGCGACGTGGAACATGGCCGCCTGGGTGGTGACATGCGCCGCGCCGGAACCGGTGGTTCCGACCGTGCAGACCTTCCGGCAGAGTTTTCGGATTTCGAATTCGACCGGGGCGTGGTTGGCATGGCGCGGGCGCAAGACCCCAATAGCGCCAACTCACAGTTCTTTATCATGTTCGAACCGGGCCCGTTCCTGAACGGCAAGTACACGGTTGTTGGTCAGGTGACTGACGGCATAGACGTAGTCGACGCGATCAAACGCGGTGAGGGCCAGAACGGCGCCATTATCGGCCAGCCGGACGT
The DNA here is from genome assembly GCF_059609825.1 of Ruegeria sp. YTSB088. Lineage (NCBI taxonomy): Bacteria > Pseudomonadati > Pseudomonadota > Alphaproteobacteria > Rhodobacterales > Roseobacteraceae > Ruegeria > Ruegeria sp. YTSB088. Next base: position 292,111 of record NZ_JBXWMM010000002.1, read on the forward strand.
GATGAAAAAAGTCACCGTTACCGAGTGAACGTGAAAAGCCCGGCGCTCCTCAAAACGCCGGGCTTTTTTATATGATTGATTGCAAGAGAATCAATCGTCCGGTGACATTGCTTTCCAGATAAGCGCTCCGATCGCGCCGCCGATCAGCGGGGCCACCCAGAACAGCCACAGCTGCGACAGGGCAGGGCCGTCGGCAAACAGGGCGACGCCTGTGGACCGGGCCGGGTTGACCGAAGTGTTGGTGACCGGAATTGATACAAGGTGGATCAGGGTCAATCCCAGACCAATCGCGATGGGGGCGAAACCCGCCGGTGCCTTGTCCGAGGTCGCGCCCAGAATGATCAGGATGAAGAAAGCGGTCATCACGATTTCGATCACCAGAGCGGACATCAGGGAATACCCCCCGGGTGAGGCCTCACCATATCCGTTTGACGCAAATCCTCCGACGCCAGAGAACTCGGGCGCACCGCTGACAATCAGATACAGAACCACTGCGGCAGCGATGGCTCCGATGACCTGAGCGATCCAATACGGCAGCAGATCCTTGGCCGGAAACCGCCCGCCAACCATCAAGCCCAGGCTGACCGCCGGATTGAAGTGTCCGCCCGAGATATGGCCAACCGTGTAGGCCATTGTCAGAACCGTCAGGCCGAAGGCGAAGGACACGCCAAGCCACCCTATTCCGACATCCGCGACGCCCGCTGCCAATACGGCACTGCCGCAACCTCCGAGAACCAGCCAGAAGGTGCCGAAGAACTCGGCCAGTAGTTTTGATGACATGAAATTTCCTCCACAATGCAATGCGCTTAAGTGTAATTCATAAATTAACTTTTGTTAAATTGTGTCGAACGGGGAATTTCCCGGATACCCTCTCACCTTGGGTCGGAAAGCCATTAGGTCCATTGAGCAGGATCCAGGCGGAACAGCTTTGACAGTTGTTTGTAAACGCCCGGGTCCGAGTTGCGCAGCGCCTTGGGGCGCTCAAAGAACACTTCAACCGAAACGGCAAAAAACTCCTCGTGCCCTTCCGCGCCATAGGGGTCGATTATAGTTGGCTGCCTGGATTCAACGGCGCGCACATGCGCATCATAGGCTGTTAGGAACGCGGACTCCCATTCTGAAAAACTCTGGTTGTTGCTGAGAACAGGCACCCCGTTGGCCGACCCGGTCAGATCGTCGATCTGGTGGGCAAATTCGTGAAAGACAACATTTTGCCCGTCATGATCATTCATGGCACCGCGCCGGCTGTGGGCCCAGGACAGGATCACCGGGCCGCGGTTCCAGCTTTCCCCGGTGCGCACGACTTCCTTCTCGGTGACGACATAACCGCTGTGCCGGCTCTGCCTGGATTTGAAAGCGCTGGGATAGATCAGGATGGTGGTCAGGTTGTCATACCAGAGGTCGGTATTCACAACCAGCAGACAGGCTTGCGCGGCGATGGACACTTGCATGTCTTCGGTAACGTCCAGACCGTCGCACCCGATGAATTCAACCTGATCAAGGAACAAGTTGATCTTGCCTTCCAGCTTTGCGCGCAGGCCCTGCGGCAGCCTTCGCAAGATCGGGACCTGAGCGTCAACAAGGTGCCGTTGACTGTCCGTCAACGGCGCGGCCAACAGGGCGTGACGCGCCTGTCGTTTGGACCAAAAGTAAAAGGTCAGACCTGCCGCGATCACTGCAACAAGTGTCAGGAAAATCAACATGACCCGACCCTAACGTGATCCCGACGGGATCAAAACAAGTTTCCCGGACAAGGGCTGCGGCCCCAAAAAAGAGACGCCGCTGGTCTCCCCGCGGCGTCTCCGGTCTGACCTGAGAGGTCGAATTATTGTTTGACGTCCGCCGCCGGGTTCGATCCGGCTTTGGCGCTGCGACCCGGGTTCAGCGGATCGTCCTGGCGCTGTACCGACCCTTCGAAATGCGCACCGCTTTCGATGGCGATGGTCTTGTGGATGATGTCGCCTTCAACGCGTGCAGTCGACGTCAGGCGCACCTTGAGGCCACGCACGCGACCAACGATGCGGCCGTTGATCACAACGTCGTCTGCGGTGACTTCACCCTTGATCGTCGCCGATTCACCAATGGTCAGCAGGTGGGCGCGGATGTCGCCTTCAACCGTGCCTTCCACCTGAATGTCACCAGAGGTCTTGATGTTGCCGGTGATGTGCAGATCCGAAGACAGAACCGATGCTGGCGGCTTGGGCTTGGGCGCTGTCGCAGGTTTCGACTCGGTCGGTGCAGGGGCCGCTGGGGTCGCCGGAGCGGCGGGTTTGGCCGCCTCAGGTGCCTTGGATGCGGGTTCGTTGATTTTGCTTTTAGAAAACATTTCTCGCAGCCTTGATGTAAGTCATTGGGTTTACAGGTTTTCCGTTCACGCGCACTTCATAGTGCAGATGCGTGCCGGTCGACCGTCCGGTGCTACCCATATCAGCAATATGATCCCCGCGCGAGACCCTTTGACCAACCTTCACATTGATCTTGGTGTTATGAGCGTAAAGTGTCTCAATTCCGAATGCGTGCTTGATTTTCACAAGCCGCCCGAAACCGGATTGCCAGCCTGCGTGGGTAACGACGCCGTCCGCGGTCGCAAAGATATCCGTGCCTTGCGGCCCTGCGAAATCGACACCGTTATGCATCCGGCGACCACCGGATTTGGGATCGCGCCGGTTGCCGTAGCCACTGGTGAAACGCACGGCCGAATGTACAGGATTGGCAAAGGGGGCTTTTTCCGCCGCAAGACGATACAGGTTCAGCTGATCCATCTGTTTCAGCAATGTGTTCGCGCGGCCTTCCTCGGCGGACAATTCGTCCACCTCACCACGCGTGCTAAGGGATAAAGGGGTCAGCGGACCGCCCATACCGCTATATCCGCGCCGGACCTCTTCGATGATGCGGTCTGTTGGCATTCCCGCTTGACGGAACATCTTGTCCAGCGGCTCGACCGATATCACCATGGCTTCTTCCAGCTGGCGGAAAATCTCGTCGCTGCGTTCCTGCATAAGGCGGATTTCCAGCTCCAGATCGTCCCGCTGACCCAGTGCGTCACGGGCGTCTGCAGCGATCTTGTCGCGTTCCTCGGCCGTGCGTGCCAGAGCGTCCGTCATGAACGCCATTTGCACCGGGGCGCTGGAGGCTGCAACGTACATGTCAGCGTTGCTGGTTTCCTGCTTCAATGCAGCCAGTTCTGCCCGTGCATCTTCCCGCTGTTTCATGGTCGTGCGCAGCGTGGTCTGGATGACTTCGATCCCCGTCTCAAGTTCGCGACGTCGGTTTTCCGATGCCAGCAGTTCGGACTGCATGGCGGAAATCTGCTCCAGCGCGGCGTTGAAACGATCCTGGGCGGCAAGGGCTTCCTGCGCACGCGCGTCGCGTTCAGCGGACAGGATATTCAAACGTTCCTGATAGGTGGCTTGGTCGCGTTTCGCCTGTTCCCGGAAGTTACCCGATCCGATGCTGTCCATCAGCAGAATGGCAGTTGCCATCGCGGTCCAGCCGACCATGACGGCAACACCGGCCACCGCGACCACCTGCGTTTCCGAACTGAGACGGATAAAGCGTGTATCTTTGTCAGATTTCAGAAAGACCCGGCGTTCCGGGAAGTACCGTTCAAGTACCGAGTGTATTTTTATTGCCAGACGTGTTCGCACGCGTCCTACCTCTCATCCCCAAGATCGGGACCGGTCGTGAGTGCCTGCCGCCCCTTGGGCCGATTGCATAAAGGGCAGGCAGCGTTCGGGCAAGTTTGTTGACCCGCCAGTGGCCAACAGCGCAGAAATCCCCCCAAAGATCGGCGGGAAATTGCCGATATCAGTGTCCAAGCGTCAGTTTGTGATTTCGCCGGGCGCGGGCAGGTCTTCGGTCAGCGGCCAGTAAAAGTCGGGTGGCAGTCCGGCCTCTGCACGCTTTTCCTCGTTGAAGGGCGGTTTCAGGACGCCGTGGAAATACCGGCGAACCAGAGTGTGAAACACATCCTTCGGGTCGGAATTTTCCCGGCCGCACAGGAAATGGAACCACTTGGACCCATAGGCGACATGGCCGACTTCTTCGGCATAGATCACTTCAAGCGCTGCAATGGCCTGCTCGGCCCTGGCTTTGCGAAATATCTCGATCATGCCGGGGGTGACGTCCAGACCGCGCGCTTCGAGCACCATGGGGACAACCGCCAGCCGCCCCATCAGGTCGTCTGCGGTGTCCTCGGCCGCTCGCCACATTCCTGCATGGGCAGGCAGGGCGCCGTAGTAGCTTCCCATCTGTTCAAGGCAATCACAGACCATCTCGAAATGGCGCGATTCTTCCTCGGCGCATTTTACCCAATCATCATAAAACCCGATCGGCATCGACACATGGCCAAAGCGGGCGATTATGTCCCAATGCAGATCGACGGCGTTCAGTTCGATATGCGCCACGGCATGCAACAGGGCGATGCGTCCCGCTTCAGTGCCCGGCTTTCGCTTTGGTACTTCGCGCGGAGACAGGAGTTCGGGCTGGTCCGGGCGCGCGGGTTGCAGCGGCGGTGACGCGGTACCGATCTCGATCGGGCGGGCGTCGCCTTTGCGCGACGCAAACCACGCGGCGGCGTGCTGTTTGGACAGGGTGGTCTTTTCCCGACCATCGGCCGTTTCAAGAACCTCGGTCGCCATCTGAGTCAGCGATTTGGACACCATGTTTCTCCGCCTGGTTATTCCTGTGGCTCTTAAACCGGATGGCGACCGCGGTCGAGAGCGTTACAGCGCGCGCACCGCTTCCAGCACTTCATCCACGTGGCCGGGAACTTTGACCTTGCGCCAAACGCGGGCAATCTTGCCTTCGGGGTCGATGATAAACGTCGAACGTTCAATCCCCATCGACTTGCGCCCGTACATGTTCTTTTCGACCCACACCCCGTAGTCTTCACAGACGGTCGAGTTCTCATCCGACAACAGCGGTGTTGTCAGCCCATGCTTGGCGACGAATTTGTCATGTTTGGCGACGCTGTCACGGGAGATGCCGAAAACTTGAGCGCCCGCATCCGCAAAGGCCTGAAGTTGTTCCGAGAAACCGATGGATTCCTTGGTGCAGCCCGGCGTATCATCGCGGGGGTAGAAGAACAGAACCACGGTGCCACCGCGCAACGCCGAAAGCGTCACCTCGCCGCCGCCGTCGCGCGGCAAAGTGAAGTCAGGGGCGATGTCTGAAACGTCGGGCATTGGAAACTCCGTTAAAGGTTTTAGAAGGCTGCCTGATATCATAGGGCAACACGTGCGGGTTGGAAGGCGTGGATAGCAATTTGAAGCAGCACGAAGATGACGATGGAGCAAAGCGGGAAAAGCCCGCGCGCCGTCGGTCTCGCCGCCGGGCCGCCGGACTATGGGCCATGCGCGGCACTTTCATGCTGGTGCTGTTGGCGTTGTTCACTGGTTTCATGCTTGTCGGACAAAGAATGCACGCACCTGTCTGGCTGCGGGACAGGGTCGAGGCGCGGCTTGAACAGGCCTTGGGCGGGCTGCAAATCCGGTTTGGTGACGTCAGTTTCATCATTCACGAGGGTTGGCGACCGCGTCTGCGTCTGACCGATGTGTTCATCAGCGATGCGGCTGGTCAGCAAATTGCGCAGGTGTCCGACATGCGCGCCAGTCTGGCCATGCGCCCTTTGTTGCGGGGGCACGTCCGCCCGAAAAGAATAATTCTGAGCGGTGCGCAAATCGCCGTGACCCGGAACAAGGACGGGGCACTGAGTCTTACGGTCGGATCCGGCAGCGCACCCGTGCAGGAAGCCCCGAACCTAGCACAGCTTATCGAAGCCTCGGATCAGGTCTTCCTGTCTCCGGCCCTGTCTGCACTGACGTCTGTCGAGCTTGATGCGATCACACTGGATTATCTAGATCTGCGGCAAGGACGGTCCTGGATTCTGGACGGTGGACATATTCAGGCCAACCGGAGCGGCAGCGAGGTGCGTTTGGCGACCGGGTTCTCGGTTTTGGCAGGGCGTGACTATGTCAGTGCAATCGAGGCCAATTATACAAGCGTCCTGGGGACGCCTGCGGCACAATTCGGGATATCGGTCACTGACTTGCCGGCCGAGGATATCGCGGGCCAAACACCCGCCCTTGCCTGGTTGCAGGTTCTGCGGGCCCCGATTTCGGGTGCCTTACGGGGTGGAGTCGATGAAAAAGGAGCTATCGGTACCGTATACGCAACTCTGAATCTGGGGGCGGGGGCCGTTCAGCCAAACCCCGAAACACGCCCGGTCCCCTTCGAATCTGCCCGCACGTATTTCACTTATGACCCTAAAGGGCAGATGCTGGACTTCAACGAAGTTTTAGTTGTCTCGGCCTGGGGCGAGGTGCAGGCTGACGGGAAGGCGGTTTTGGAAGGTGCGGAAGATGGCGTGCTGGACAGCCTGTCTGCGCAGTTGCAGTTGTCCGGTATCAATGTGAACCCTGCAAACCTGTTCCCACAGCCTATTCAGCTTTCGCGGGCCAGCCTGGATTTCAAGATGGCGATCAACCCGTTCCAATTGCGGCTCGGTCAGATGACCATCGAAGATCCGGGCCATACGGTGCGTGCCTTTGGTGTCCTGAACGGGCGACCGGATGGCTGGGCGGTCGAGCTGGACGCACATCTGGACCAAATGACGTCGGACAAGGTTCTCGGATACTGGCCCGAGCGTCTGGCGCCGAAACCGAGAGAATGGGTGACCAAAAACCTGTACGAAGGGGTTCTGTCGGATATGGATTTTGCCCTGCGCCTTTTGCCCGGTTCGAAACCGGATCTCTATCTGGATTTCGGATTTGAAGAGGCGAAGATCCGGTTTGTCAAAACGCTGCCTCCGATCGAAAAGGCGCAGGGTCAGGCCAGCCTGATCAACCGCAGGTTCACGGTCACTGCGCAGCAGGGTGTAGTGATTGCGGATGACGGCGGTGCGGTGGATGCAACGGGAACGTCCTTCATCATACCCGACACGGATATCAAGAAATCTGCGCCCGCGATTGCGCGCATCCGGGCCAGTGGCAGTGTGACGGCCGCGTTATCCTTGCTGGACCGGCCTCCGCTCGAATTGCTTAGCAAGGCGGGGTTGCCCGTTGATGTGGCGAAGGGAACGGTGTCGTTGGCAGGAACTCTGTCCTTGCCCTTGAAAAAAGATCTCAAGTTCGAGGACACCGAGTTCCATTTCGATGGCAGGCTGGCCAATCTGTTCAGTGACCGGTTGGTGCCTGGCTTTACCGTCAGCGCTGATCAGCTGGATCTTTCGGGTGATCAGTCCGGTGTTCAGATTCAGGGGCTGGGGCAGTTTGGGGACGTGCCGCTGACGGCGCTCTGGCGGCAGCCGATAGATGGCAAGTCCGCACAGCGAAGTACCCTGACGGGTCAGATCGAGCTGTCGCCGCGATTGATGGATGAGATCGGTGCGGGTTTACCTCCGGGCATGCTGACCGGAAAAGGGATTGCGGACATCACCTTGGGGCTTGGTGCCGGACCTCCTCCGAAACTGTCCGTTTCATCTGATTTGCAAGGCGTGGGGCTGGCCATACCCGAGCTTGGTTGGCGAAAGGGAACTAATTCGACAGGATCTCTGACAGCCGAAACGACTTTGGGATCGCAACTGAAAGTGGACAGCCTGCGCATAGATGCGGCGGGTTTGCGTACCTCTGCCTCGATTACGTTTCGTGAGAATGGCGAATATGATCGGGTTCGCTTCAGCTCTTTTGACCTGGGCGACTGGCTGGCGGTCCCGGCAGAGCTGATCGGGCGCGGGGGCGCCATGCCGGATATCCGTGTTCTTGGCGGCGTACTTGATATGGGCCGCGCGAATTTCGGCGAAAGTGGCGGATCAGGCGGCGGGGGCGGCGCCGGGCCGAAACTGGACGTGTCGCTGGATCGCCTTCAGGTGACGGAAACCGTCGCACTGACCGGGTTCCAGGGCGCATTTCAGACGACCGGCGGAATACAAGGGAACTTCAACGCGCGGGTCAATGGCGGCGCGCCGGTCAGAGGGCAGGTCAGCCCCAGAGGGAAACGAAGTGCTGTTGACCTGACGTCGCAAGATGCGGGTGCCGTGCTACGATCGGCCGGGGTTCTGACACAGGCGCGGGGCGGAGAAATGGACCTCAAGCTTGAGCCTGTGGCCGCACCCGGCAGCTATGACGTGATATTGAAAATCACCAATACGCGGATCACCGACGCTCCTGCCATGGCAGCCTTGCTGAATGCCATCAGCCTTGTGGGGCTTTTGGACGAAATGGCCGGGCAGGGCATCTTTTTTGCAGCAATCGACAGCCGGATGCGGATCACGCCGACGGATATCAAGGTGCTCAGCGGCAGTGCCGTCGGGCCATCCATGGGCCTGTCTTTTGACGGTACCATCGATACGGTGAACGGAATGCTGAACCTGCGCGGTGCAATTTCGCCTATATACCTCCTCAACGCAGTTGGCAGCGTGTTCACGCGCAAGGGCGAGGGCGTCTTTGGCTTCAACTACACCCTGACCGGTCCGCTTGCTTCGCCCAAAGTGTCGGTAAATCCTTTGTCCGGTCTTGCTCCTCTGTTCCTACGCGACCTGTTGCGTGCCCCGGCACCGCAAGTTCAGGATGGCCCGAACGCAGTGCCCCAGAAACCTGATGAACCAAAACCCACGTTTGGATCATCCCCAAGTGACCGCTGACAGGATATGGCCGAATCTGATGCAGGGTTGTAAGGCGCGGGCATGAAACTCAGCGATTTTGATTTCCACCTGCCCGAAGACCTGATCGCCACGCGGCCTGCCAGCCCGCGGTCCTCTGCGCGCCTGTTGGTAGCGCAAGGGAACGCGACGACCGACAGCCATGTGATCGATTTGCCTGAGTATCTGCAGCCGGGCGACCGGCTGGTGTTGAATGACACCCGTGTCATCCCGGCGCGGCTAAACGGTCGGCGCCATCGCGACAGCGCGCAAGGGCCGGTTTCCGCCGGGGTCGAGGCAACCTTGCTGGACCCGCAGTCCGACGGCACGTGGTCTGCGTTGATCAAGCCGCTCAAAAAGGTGAAGCTTGGGGAAGAGATTGTCTTCTCAGATGATCTCAGCGCCACACTGGACAGGGTTGCTGACGGCCAGGCGTATCTGCGCTTCAATCTCAGCGGCGAGGATTTCGACGCGGCGCTGGATCAGGCCGGAGCAATGCCTCTGCCGCCCTACATCGCAGCCAAACGCCCGGCCGATGAACGGGACAAAACGGACTATCAGACTATCTGGGCAAACCGTTCCGGCGCCGTGGCCGCCCCGACCGCATCGTTGCATTTCGATGATGCGCTGATGAAGGCGTTGGCCGAGCGAGGTGTAAGCTTCACGCATGTGACGCTTCATGTGGGGGCAGGAACTTTTCTTCCGGTTAAGGTTGAGGATGTCACAACCCATAAGATGCATGCTGAATGGGGACAGGTAAGCCCGGAGGCCGCGGCACAGATACTGGCAACCAAGGCGGCTGGCGGGCGTGTGATCCCGGTGGGGACAACAGCTTTGCGCCTGATCGAAAGTGCTGCAAGGTCAGGAAAGATCGAACCTTGGGAAGGCGACACTGATATCTTCATTTATCCCGGTTTCGAATTCCATGTCACAGACGCATTGATGACCAATTTTCATTTGCCGAAGTCCACTTTACTTATGCTGGTTTCGGCATTGGTGGGGCAGGATCGGATGCGCGATATCTACACGCATGCCATAGCACGAAAATATCGGTTCTTTTCTTATGGCGACGCGTCGCTTTTGATCCCCTGAAGGGCGCGTATACAGCATCACGGATCGGGAATGTCGTAGACAAGCGCGACGTAGGCGGTCTTTGATCGCAGAACGACACTAAAATCAGGTTGGCATTAGTCGGAGGCCCCAATGATTCAGGTCCTTTCCAGCGCATGGGCGTTGTTGCTCGGCATGGGGTTGCTGATGGTCGGAAACGGCCTGCAGGGCACTATCCTGGGCGTTCGGGGTGAGATCGAAGGCTTTTCGACCCTTGAGATGTCATTTGTCATGTCGGCCTATTTTCTGGGTTTTCTGGGCGGTTCACGCCTCGCACCCGAGATGATCCGGCGCGTCGGCCATGTACGGGTCTTTGCGGCCCTTGCGTCGTTCATTTCGGCCGTGATGATCATGTATCCGATGCTGACAGACCCGATCGCGTGGGCCCTTGGCCGGGTGGTGATCGGGTTCTGTTTTTCGGGCGTCTACGTCACCGCGGAAAGCTGGCTCAATAACGCGGCAAGTAATGAGAACCGCGGGCAGGCGCTGTCGCTCTATATGATTGTCCAGATGACGGGTATCATCAGTGCGCAGGCGCTTGTTCTGGTCGGCGACCCCGCTGGATACGAAACCTTTGTAATCGCCTCGATTCTGGTTTCGGTGTCTTTCGCACCTATTTTGTTGTCAATCTCGCCAACACCAGCCTTTGATACCACAAAACCGATGACCCTGAAGAAACTGCTGGAAACCTCGCCTCTGGGCTGTGTGGGCATGTTTCTGCTGGGGGGCGTGTTTTCGGCGCAGTTCGGTATGGCGGCGGTTTTCGGCGCTCGGGCCGGGCTGTCGCTTGTAGAAATTTCGACCTTCGTTGCGGCGTTTTATATCGGAGCAGTTGTTCTGCAATATCCGTTGGGCTGGTTCTCTGATCGCATGGATCGACGCTTTCTGATCCTTCTTGTGGCGCTCGCCGGTGCCGGCGGCGCAACTATCGCAATGATGATGGGTGGATCGTTTCCAATTCTGCTTGCCTCGGCTTTCCTGATCGGCGGCACCTCCAACCCGCTCTACTCACTGCTGATCGCGCATGCGAATGACTTTCTTGAATACGAGGATATGGCGGCAGCATCTGGCGGACTGGTGTTTATCAACGGTCTGGGAGCGATTGCCGGGCCGCTGATAACCGGTTGGTTGATGGGTGATGCCATTTTCGGGCCGTCGGGCTTTTTTCTCTTTATTGCGGCACTGTTACTCGCAATGGCACTCTACGCACTTTATCGAACGACACAGCGTGCTTCGATCCCTGTGGACGAAACCGGCACAATGTCGACGCTGTATCCAACATCCTCGCCAGTTGCGCTTGAAGTGGCACAGGAGGTTGCGATCGAGGCCGCCGAGGCCGAGCAGGCTGAGCAGGAAGATGCCTAGGACACAGGATTATGTCGCAAGTGTTGCAATATGTTACTGTAACAGTTCTGTAAAACGGCCTTAAATGACGTTACGTCCCAAATGCGGGCACAAGACGGAGTTTAAGGCAATGGTAACGCCTGAAGAAGTATTGAGTTTTTGGTTAGATGAGGTGGGTCCAAAGGGCTGGTATATTGAGGATGAAGCGTTGGATTCAAATATCCGGGCACGTTTTCAATCAACATGGGAGGCTGCGGCCGAGGGCAAGTTTTCGCTCTGGCTGACCTATCCCAGCGGGTCACTGGCTTACATTATTCTGACGGACCAGTTTTCACGCAACATGTTCCGGGGGCAGGCGCGTGCTTTCGCGACGGACCGAGCGGCTTTGGCCGCCGCAAAATGCGCGGTGGACAGGGGCTGGGACAAGAAAATCGACGAACCGGCCCGGCAGTTCTTTTATTTGCCAATGATGCATTCGGAAAATCTGTGCGATCAGGAGCGCTGCGTGCGTCTGATCTGCGAAAACATGAGCGGCGATACAAGCAATCTGCTTCATGCCCGAGCGCATCGTGAAGTGATCCGCAAGTTCGGTCGTTTTCCTTATCGGAACGAAGCACTGTCGCGCAATTCGACCCCTCACGAAGAGGCTTATGTCGACATGGGTGGCTACGGGTCTACTGTGCGTGAGCTGCAAGCGACAGCCTGAGATCGCCGAGACAGATTATGGAACCGCGCGACAACCGATAGAGCAGGGGCCCTTAGGATTCCGGCTTACACCCCTTGAGCGCCAAGACGCGCTCGGATGCGATGTCTGCTCCGGTCTGTATGGTCTGAGCGATCAGAACCTCTGGCGTGTCTGCAAGTTCAGTGAACCGCTCCTGCGTAGATTGCAGCTTTTGTTCAACAGCGTTTAGGCGGCGCAATGTTGCCTGGATGTTTTGCGCGGTTTGACTGTCCGTAACCTGGTGTTCCCTCATCAGCGTCGTCAAATCACCGCGCAACTCGGAAAGTTCGCCCCGAATGCCCTTCGCCTCATCCCGAATAGGGGCAAGAACTTGTACGGTCTCTGAGAACTCTGCCGAGACGCTTTCGACTTTCGATGCCAGCTTCCAGCCCAAAAACAGGCACAGCGCCACAAGTATCAAAGTTGCGTTTAGCAGAGCAAGCGCCAGATCTTTTAGTGTTTTGGCCATGGTAAACTCCTTGATTTCAATGTGTTCACAAATGTCCGAACGGCGTCGGCGTTTCTGTTCTAGCCATAGCTTTGGCCGGGGTATAGGCTGAAATCCGCATATTCAGGTATGGTTTACCCTGCGTCGCATTTGTCGCGGGAACGCTTGTTGATGCGTTTCTGAAAATAGTTTAATGGTAAACTAAATTTTCATCACCTGCGCCGAGAGGAACACATGGCTGCACAATCCTATGATCTGATCGTAATCGGGGCTGGTCCCGGTGGCTATGTCGCCGCCATCCGTGCGGCCCAGCTTGGTCTGAAAACCGTCGTGGTCGAGCGCGAGCACCTTGGTGGCATCTGTCTGAACTGGGGGTGCATTCCCACCAAGGCATTGCTGCGGTCCTCCGAAGTGTTCCATCTGATGGAACGCGCCAAGGATTTCGGATTGAAAGCCGACAAGATCGGTTACGATCTGGACGCGGTCGTCAAAAGATCCCGTGGCGTTGCCGGGCAGCTTTCGGGCGGCATCGGCCATCTGCTGAAGAAGAACAAGGTCGCCGTGGTGATGGGTGAGGCGACGATCCCCGCAAAAGGCAGGGTCAGTGTCAAGACCGACAAGGGCACCGAAGAACTGACGGCCAAGAACATCGTTCTCGCAACCGGCGCACGGGCCCGCGAACTGCCCGGTCTCGAGGCTGACGGCGATCTGGTGTGGACCTACAAGCACGCGCTGCAACCGCCCCGGATGCCCAAGAAATTGCTGGTCATCGGCTCGGGCGCGATCGGCATCGAGTTTGCGAGCTTCTACAACACGTTGGGGGCTGACACGACTGTGGTCGAAGTAATGGACCGCGTGTTGCCTGTGGAAGATGCGGAAATAAGTGCATTGGCCAAGAAAGCCTTCACCAAACAGGGCATGACCATCATGGAAAAAGCCATGGTCAAGCAGCTGGATCGTGGCAAAGGCAAGGTGACCGCTCATATCGAAGTCAAGGGCAAGGTTGAGAAGCACGAGTTCGACACGGTGATCTCGGCTGTCGGTATCGTCGGCAACGTCGAGAACCTTGGCCTGGAAGCTCTGGGCGTAAAGATCGACCGCACGCATGTGGTGACGGATGAGTATTGCCGCACCGGTGTCGATGGTCTTTATGCGATCGGCGACATCGCTGGCGCGCCCTGGCTTGCACATAAAGCCAGTCACGAAGGCGTCATGGTCGCCGATCTGATCGCGGGCCAGCATGCACACCCGGTCAAACCCGAAAGCATCGCGGGATGTACCTATTGCCAGCCTCAGGTGGCCTCGGTCGGATATACCGAAGCAAAAGCCAAAGAGCTGGGATATGACATCAAAGTTGGTCGTTTCCCCTTCATCGGCAATGGCAAGGCCATTGCTCTGGGCGAACCGGAAGGCCTGATCAAAACCGTGTTCGATGCCAAAACAGGTGAACTTCTGGGGGCGCATATGATCGGTGCCGAGGTTACCGAACTGATTCAGGGGTATGTGGTTGGGCGGCAGTTGGAAACGACCGAAGAAGACCTGATGAACACGGTCTTCCCGCACCCGACTCTGTCAGAAATGATGCACGAAAGCGTGCTGGATGCGTATGGCCGCGTGATCCATATGTAAGGTCGTGCGCACGTTCCGGTCAGGCAGGGGGCTCTGCCCCCGCCTTGCTGCGCGCGGCTCCCCCGGGATATTTTGGGCCAGATGAAGCAGAGGTCCTTTATTCATCTGGCTGCAAGTATCCCGGAGCGCGAGGCAGAGCCTCGCTGAAAGCCGTTACCTGTTCAAAGCATCCAGAATTCGGGCCCAGGAACGGATGCCCTTGTGGAAGCTTTTGACGTCGTATTTCTCATTCGGTGAATGGATGGCGTCGTCCTCGTTGGCATAGCCGACCAGCATCGAATCGAGCCCCAGAACAGTGTTGAAGTACCCGACGACTGGGATCGAGCCACCCATGCCGGTAAACACCGCTTCGCGGTCCCATTCGTCCGACAGCGCTTTGCGGGCGGCTTCGAATTCCGGGCGATCGGTATTCATGATCGAAGCGGGTGAGCCTTCCAGATCGTTGTCCCAGACAACTTTTGCATCCGGGGACAGGCGGTCCTCGACATGTTTGCGGATCTTGGTGCGCAAAGCGTCCGGGTCCATGTCGCCGACCAGACGGCACGTGATTTTACAATGTGCTTCCGAAGGGATTACGGTTTTTGAACCAGCGCCATTGTACCCGCCCCACAGCCCGTTCACTTCAAGTGTCGGGCGCGCCCATTGTTGCTCTAGCGTTGAATAGGCTTTTTCGCCGTGCGGTTGGGTATATCCGACCGAGTTCAGGTAATCCGCTTCGTCGAAGCCGCAGTTTTGCCACTGACGCAGCTGGTCCTGAGGCACTTCATGAACGCCTTCATAGAAACCATCGACCGCGACACGCCCGGTTTCGTCATCATAGAATGAGGCAACGATTTTCGACAGTTCGCGCAGCGGGTTCAGGCCCGGGCCACCGTAATGGCCGGAGTGCAGATCGATGCGGGGTCCGATGATGGTGAACTCGTCCTTCAGCATGCCGCGCAGTTGTGAGGCAATCGACGGAACACCTCGCGATACCATGGATGTATCGCAGACCAGCGCCAGATCCGCTTTGAGTTCGGCCGCGTTGTCTTCGAGGAAGGGGACCAGCGAGGGTGAGCCGGATTCTTCTTCGCCCTCAAAGAAAAAGGTGATGCGGCAGGGCAGGGATCCGTGCACCGCTTTCCATGCGCGGCAGGCTTCGACGAATGTCATCAACTGACCTTTGTCGTCCGACGCCCCGCGCCCGCGGATGACAGGGCCATGCTCGGTGTCTTCGATGGCGGGATCAAACGGATCGCGTGTCCAAAGGTTCAGCGGATCGACGGGTTGCACGTCATAATGGCCGTAAAACAGGATGTGAGGTGCATCCGGGTCCTCTCCCACATGGCCTACGACCATCGGGTGCCCAGGGGTTTCCCGTTTTTCTGCTGCGATTCCGATACTGTTCAGGTCTTCAACCAGCCAGTCGGCTGCACGGCTGACGTCGGCCTTGTAAGCGGGATCGGTCGAGATCGAGGGGATGCGCAGCAGCTCCATCAGGCGGTCGATCGATGTTTGCAGATCTTCGTCAATCCGGTTCAGCACGGTGTCTAGCGACATGGGGATCTCCTGCTTGTCTGTGTTCGGGCGAACCCTAGCAGCGTTGACAGCGCCGTCCAGAGCGGTTGATCTGAATTCTGCGCGCAAGACAGAACCGCGAATGACGCAGCGCGGCTGCGTCGTTTCCACGCGTCCGATGGCCGGAACTATACTTGCCGTGAGGATTGCAAGCTTATATTTGATGCAAATCAAAGTTGGGTTCACCTGTTCGGCTGTAACCAGCTGAATAAAGGAACACAAAGCTGCGGAAACAGGTTAAGCTGTGAGATGTGGCAGACTAATTGCCCAAGGGAAACCGGAAACGGGCATTCAAGGAGGGTCCGTTGGACTATACTGCTCAGCTCGATTCAGCGATTGCCAGGCTGCATGAAGAAGGACGTTACCGGACCTTTATCGATATCGAACGTCGCAACGGACATTTCCCCCACGCGGTGCGCACACGCTCGGATGGGTCGCAGCAGAACATCACCGTGTGGTGCGGCAATGACTATCTGGGCATGGGCCAGCACCCCGTTGTACTGAAGGCCATGCACGAGGCGGTCGATGAGGCTGGTGCGGGCTCGGGCGGCACGCGAAATATCTCGGGCACCACGGTTTATCACAAAAAGCTCGAGGCTGAACTGGCCGATCTGCATGGCAAGGAAGCCGCGCTGTTGTTTACCAGCGCGTATATTGCCAATGACGCCACCCTCAGCACGCTGCCCAAGCTGTTCCCGGGGCTGATCATCTATTCTGACGCGCTGAACCATGCTTCAATGATTGAAGGGGTGCGCCGAAACGGGGGCGCCAAGCGCATCTTCCGTCATAACGACGTGGCGCATCTGCGCGAATTGCTTGAGGCGGACGATCCTGCCGCGCCCAAGCTGATCGCCTTCGAGTCGGTCTATTCCATGGATGGCGATTTTGGGCCGATCGAAGAAATTTGCGATTTGGCCGATGAATTCGGCGCGCTGACCTATATCGACGAAGTGCACGCCGTGGGCATGTATGGCCCGCGCGGTGGCGGCGTGACCGAGCGGGATCGACTGGCGCATAGGATCGACATCATCAATGGCACTCTGGCCAAGGCCTATGGCGTCATGGGGGGCTATATCGCGGCCAGTGGCAAGATGTGCGATGCCGTGCGGTCTTATGCACCGGGCTTTATCTTTACGACATCGTTGCCGCCTGCTGTTGCCGCGGGGGCTGCTGCATCCGTTGCTTACCTGAAAACCGCGTCTGAGTTGCGCGAGCAACACCAGACCCAGGCGAAGATCCTCAAGCTGCGGCTGAAGGGGATGGGCCTGCCGCTGATCGATCACGGCAGCCACATCGTGCCCGTGATCGTCGGCAACCCTGTGCACACCAAAAAGCTCAGCGACATGCTGCTGGACGATTATGGCATCTACGTGCAACCGATCAATTTCCCGACCGTCCCGCGCGGAACCGAGCGTCTGCGTTTTACCCCGTCTCCGGTGCATGGACCTGACGAAATGAACCGTCTGGTGCAGGCGATGGACGAACTTTGGTCACAATGTGCGCTAAATCGCGCCGAACTTGCCGGATAACCTAACGCCAAAGTGTGCAACGAGTTTGCCGCGTGTTAAGCTTACGTTAACAAAACGAGTAGACGAATCATTGTGGGGATGATTCGCCACTTACGCGAAATACGCGACAGGCAGAATGGGGCAGCAGGGATGATTGGGCGCAGATCTCAGCGCGATTCCGAAGAGGACGTAGATGTCAGACCAAAAGGGTTTGATGACTATGAGATTCGCCTAGGCGACAAGATGCGCGGTGAACGCGCTACGATGGGCAAATCCCTTCTGGATGTTCAGCGCGAGTTGCGGATCAAAGCCAACTATATCGCTGCAATTGAAAACGCCGACCCCGATGCGTTTGATACACCCGGCTTTATCGCCGGGTATGTGCGTTCCTACGCACGCTATCTGGGCATGAACCCCGATGAGACCTTTGCGTCTTTCTGCCAGGAAAGCGGATTCGAGGTCGCGCATGGCATGTCCGCCGAAGCCTCGGTGGTGCGGAAGCCTTCAGGTGCTCTGCCCGCACGCGGCCCAATGGGGCGTGACCCGTTCATCTCTCCCAACACGCCTTTTATTCCGGGCAAGGAGCCTCTGGTCAGCCAGATCGAACCCCGTGCCATTGGTTCGTCACTGGTATTGCTGGCGGTGATTGGTGGCATCGGCTATGGCGGCTGGGCTGTTCTGAACAGAATTCAGCAAGTACAGGTCAGCCCGGTTGAACAAGCTCCGGTGGTTTTGTCTGATCTGGATCCGCTGGATGCGGCGCGCAGCAACGCGTCAGATGATGCTGCACAGGTGGCAAGTGCCGAAGCATTGGACCGTCTCTATCGTCCGCAGGCACTGGATGTTCCGGTGCTGGTTGCGCGGGATGCTCCGATCTCTACGCTTGATCCGCGCGAGGTTGGAACTTTCCGCCCGCCCGAATTGCCGCAGTTCGAAGTGGCCGAACTGCACACAGTTGAAAAACCTGCCCTGCCGCAAGTGGTCGAACAGATCGACACCACGCTCAAGATCGTGGCTGTTGATCCGGCATGGATGCGCGTGACAGCTGCGGATGGAAGCGTCATTTTCGAAGGCACACTGGGTACCGTTGAGCAGGGCAGTGTGTTCGAAGTGCCCCTGACCGAAGAACCGCCGTCATTGCGTGCCGGCGCATCCGGATCAGTTTATTTTTCGATGAACGGTAAGCACTACGGCCCGGCGGGTGCTCCGGGCACTGTCGCCAAGGGTGTCGTTCTGTCGAAAGACGCCGTGTCCGAGGCCTATGCCGTCGCCGATCTTGAGGCGGAACAGAACAGCGCGCTCAAGCAACTGGTGGCGGAACTGCAAACCGAGGCGACAGAAACGCCCGCCGAGTGATCTAGCCATTGCGGTAACTCGGTTGCCGAACTATCTACAGTCGCAACTCAGGCAGACGCGGATCCGTCCTTATGTCCCTCAATCACGTACGCCCCTGGCGCGACATCTACCGTCGTAAATCCCGTCAAATTATGGTCGGTAACGTCCCCGTTGGTGGCGATGCGCCTATTGCCGTTCAGACCATGACCAACACGCTGACGACCGATGTGGCGGCGACCGTGGCGCAGGTGCAGGCGGCGGCTGAGGCCGGTGCAGATATCGTGCGTGTCTCGGTTCCTGATGAGGCGTCGTCCAAAGCGCTGAAAGAGATTGTCCGGGAAAGCCCCGTGCCCATCGTGGCGGACATTCATTTCCACTATCGGCGCGGCATCGAAGCCGCCGAAGCGGGGGCTGCCTGTCTGCGTATCAATCCCGGCAACATCGGTGACGAAACCCGCGTGAAAGAAGTCATCCAGGCTGCGCGCGACCACAACTGTTCAATCCGGATCGGCGTGAATGCAGGAAGTCTGGAAAAGCACCTGCTTGAGAAATATGGCGAGCCGTGCCCCGAGGCGATGGTCGAGAGCGGGCTGGAACATATCCGCATCCTTCAGGACAATGATTTTCACGAGTTCAAGATCAGCGTAAAAGCCAGCGACGTGTTTCTGTCCGCCGCGGCCTATCAAGGTATTGCCGAGGCGACGGATGCCCCCATCCACCTGGGCATTACCGAAGCGGGGGGGCTGGTCAGCGGTACGATCAAATCGGCCATCGGCCTTGGCAACCTGCTGTGGATGGGGATCGGCGACACGATCCGCGTTAGCCTGTCTGCTGATCCGGTGGAAGAGGTGAAGGTCGGGTTTGAAATCCTCAAATCTCTTGGCCTGCGCCATCGGGGCGTCAATATCATCTCATGCCCGTCCTGCGCGCGACAGGGTTTTGATGTCATCAAAACCGTCGAGGCGCTGGAACATCGCCTTGAACACATCAAGACGCCGATGTCCCTTTCGATCATCGGCTGCGTGGTCAATGGCCCGGGCGAAGCGCTGATGACCGATGTTGGTTTCACCGGCGGCGGGGCAGGGTCCGGCATGGTCTATCTGGCCGGTAAGGCCAGCCACAAGATGTCCAACGATCAGATGATCGATCACATCGTTGAAGAAGTCGAGAAAAAGGCGGCTGAACTGGACGCGGCGGCTGAAGCGGCTGAATAGTCGGGTTCTTCGCTACATCTAAAAAACCGGCATCTGTTGCGTGGCGCAATGGATGCCGCCGCCAAGTTCTCCCAGCACATCAACGTTAAGTGTTACGACGTCACGTCCGGGATAGTGTCTTGCAAGCGTTTCTAACGCGAACTGGTCTGTTTCCGCGTCTCCGAACCGGGCCGCAATCACGCCGCCGTTGCAGGCGTAGTAATTGGCGTAAGAGGCGACGAAGTCCGGGTTCTTGACGCGGCGGTAATGTGGTTCGGGTATCACGTCCATGTCCATGCCCGCTGCAACCAGACGATCATGGGTGTCCAACGCGGCCATGTGGAAAGGATCATGATTGTCCGGTCTATCCGGCAAGTTGATGATGCCGCGACCGGGGCCGGTAAAGCGGGCGAGACTGTCTATATGATAATCGGTGATATCTTCGCCCCAGACACCTTCGGACCAGATCATGCGCTTGGCCCCATAGGCCGCCAACAACCGTGCTTCGATCTCGTCGCGAGCGAGGCCGGGATTGCGGTTTTCATTCACCCACGAGCTTTCATGCGCCATAAGTGCCCCATGCCCATCCTGTTCGACACCACCTGCTTCGCCGATCAGTCCGGTCGGCTGCAGGGGCAGTCCCAGCCTTTCGGCCACTCTGTCGGCAATTTTCGCATCATGTGCGTGAACCTGCTTTCGCCCCCAACCATTGAACTGGATCTGTTTGACCGCAAGCTCGCCACGGTTGTTGATCGCGAACACCGGGCCTGCGTCCCGGCACCACAGATCTTCGGTCGGGACATCCCAAATCTCGATCGCCGCAGAAAGCTGTTTGCTGATATCTGCGTGGTATTCTGATCCGGCAAGCATTATGACGGGCTCAAAAGCAGAGATCGTGTTTGCGATTTCGGCAATGGTCCTCTGCACCATCTTCAGAAAAACGGGGTCGGGATGGACAGTGCGGCTGACCGGCCATTGCATGAAAGTACGATCATGCCGGGCTTCTTCGGCCGGGACGTAGAAGCCAGTCGCGGGCTGCGCAATAGACTGGTCAGAGAAACATGTGATGCCCAACGCTCCTCCGGCCATGAGAAATCCTCGCCGCTTCATGGCAGGCCGCCGACCAACCCTGCTTTAGCCGCGTTCGGCACGTATACCGTCAACGATCTGCTGCATCTGATCGGATGGCAAGAAGCCACGCAACATTTCGGTGCCCAGAACAAACGAAGGCGTGCCCGAGATCTGCATCCTCTGGGCCAGAGCGCGGGTGCGGGTGATCTCATCCGTGACGCGATCGCTGTCCATCGCCGCTATGATCTCGTCGCTGTTCAGCCCCAACCCGTCGGAGATGCGGCGCAGGGAAACTTCGCTTGGCTCACCGGTGAATTCCAACAGGGCATCATGAACCTGCTTGTACGCATCATCGCCCGCCACGTGTTTGGTAGCCACAGCAAAGCGTGAGGATAGCACGGACGCATCACCCAGAATTGGGAATTCCTTGATCACAAGGCGAATATTGCCGTCTTCGGCCAGCAGACTGGCCACTTCGGGAACGGCACGGCGGCAATAGCCACACCGGTAGTCCATGAACTCGACCAGAGTGATGTCGCCATCCGGGTTGCCGCCAACCCAGCTAAAGCCGTCATTGAACAGCTCATCCGCATTGGCGGCGACCAGCTCTTTATCCGCAGCGGCTTCGGCGACGGCATTGCGCTGTTCCAGAATGTTGATCGCTTCTACGATCACTTCGGGATTTTCCAGCAGGTATTCACGCACCTGAGCGCCAAATTCTATTTTCTCGGCATCGCTCATCGCGTTCAGGTCCAGCGCCTGCGCCGAGGTTGCCGCCATGGAAAGCCCCAGAAGGGCGGGTGCAGCATGTCTGAGGATCATTTCCGTTTCCTTTTGTCTTTGTTGAGTCGTTCCGACGCAATCAACACGTCTTGCGCCCTTTGCCAACCCGGTGAGCCTTCGGGCAGTCGCGCCACGGCGCGTTTCGCGTGGATTCCGGCATCTTCCAGCCGCCCTTGCAGCGCATACCGTTCCGCCGTCACGGTCGACGCCATACCATCATTACCAACCTGAGCATAGGCAACACCAAGATCCTGCAACAGCCTGGCGTTCCGGTAATCCCGGGCGCGGGCTTTTTCCAGCACGCTCAGGGCCTGTTTTGTTTGACCCTGCGCCAGCAACGCCCGCCCGTATCCAGCCAGGATCAGCGCATCGTTCGGAGCCATTTCAACAGCGTTTCCGTACGCTTCAACAGCCGCGCCTATTTGCCTGTTTTCCAAAAGAATTTGCCCCTTCAGGTCATAGTAGTACGGATCGTTTGGGCGCAGCACTAGGGCCTCGTCGATCGCATTGCGCGCGCGACCCAAATCACGGTTCTGATGATGGGCCGAAGCCTCTCGCATCAGGCGGATGTCTTGGGCGGTTTCCTCTTTGGCGCGCCGTAACGTCCAACTGGGTGAGCGCAAAAAGGCCGACAGCTTGCCTTTGACGCGGGCAAACCAGTAATCGGCATTGGCATTCTGAATTGCCTTGTCGCCAAACTCGTCCAGAAAGGCTTCGGCGGCGCGCAAACGTTCACGGCTGGTAGGGTGCGACCGCATATACGGGTCCTGGTTGGCGACGCTCAGCAATTCCTGACCTGCGAATTTCCTGTGCAGCTCCACCATGCCGCTGGGAGAAATTTGAGCCCATCGCAGATAGCTTGCGGCGCTTCGGTCAGCCGAAGCTTCTTCGGCGCGGGTATGACCCAGAAAGCTGCGGATTGCAGCGCCCTGGGTGCCAGCGGCAATACCAATGGCGGCTTCACCCCCGCCTGCCGCGGCCGCAAGCAGCGCCAAAGCTGTGCCAAGGCCAGCATTGCGCCGCGCGGCCTTCAGGTTTTCGGCGCGGCGGGCCAGATGGCCATTCGCGATATGCGCAGCCTCATGCGCGATCACCGCTTGCAGCATTTCGGGGCTTTCAACCGTTAGAATCAGCCCGTAATTCACATAGATCGCGTTGTAGTCGATGACGAATGCGTTGAACGTGTTGTCATTGACCACCAGGATTTGAACCCGGTTGGTGTTCAGACCTGCGGCACGCAGCACTGGAAACGCCAACTCGCGCAGCCCATGCTCGATATCGGGGTCGCGGATCAGGCTTTGCCCATGAGATTGCGTTGCCGCCGTCAGCCAGACGACAACCGACAGTATCAGAGCCGGGATTGACGTCAGCCGGGATACGCGTTCAAAAGCCATGGCTGCAACATGGGAGATGGGCATGAGAAACTCAACCCGGTCCGAGGTCGATCCCTTCATCGTGATGGACGTGATGGAGGCCGCGCGCCGTGCGGAAGAAGCGGGCCGCCATGTGATTCACATGGAAGTTGGACAGCCCGGAACCGGCGCACCCAAGGGCGCGACCGAAGCGCTGGCGAAGGCGATGGATCAAAGCCCGTTGGGTTATACGGTGTCCCTGGGGTTGCCTGCGCTGCGAAAGCGTATCGCGCGGCTTTATGGCGATTGGTATGATGTGGACCTGAACCCCGAGCGCGTGATCATCACGCCTGGATCGTCCGGCGGGTTTCTGCTGGCCTTCACTGCTTTGTTCGACAGCGGGGATCGGGTTGGAATCGGTGCGCCGGGATATCCGTCGTATCGCCAGATTCTCAGTGCACTTGGATTGGTACCGGTCGATTTGCCGACCGCGCCCGAGAACCGTCTGCAACCCGTTGCAGCGGATATTCAGGGAATGGGCCTGAAGGGTCTGATGGTGGCATCTCCGGCGAATCCTACCGGCACGATGCTTGATCACGCCGCCATGGGGTCGCTGATCGAAGCCGCACATGGGCAGGGGGCGTCTTTCATCAGCGACGAAATCTATCACGGTCTGGAATATGAAGCCAAGGCCGTGACAGCGCTGGAACTGACGGATGAGTGCTATGTGATCAACTCGTTCTCCAAGTACTTCTCGATGACCGGTTGGCGCGTGGGGTGGATGGTCGTGCCCGAGGATCAGGTGCGCGTGGTCGAGCGGATATCTCAGAACATGTTCATCTGTGCGCCGCATGCCAGTCAGGTCGCGGCACTGGCCGCAATGGACTGCGAGGATGAGCTGCAGGCCAATCTGGACGTGTACCGCCGAAACCGCGCCCTGATGCTGGAAGGACTGCCCAAGGCCGGCTTCACGAAAATCGCGCCGCCGGACGGGGCGTTTTACGTCTATGCCGACGTGTCTGATCTGACCGATGACAGCCGCGCATTTGCGGCCGAGGTTCTGGACAAGGCCGGTGTCGCGGTCACGCCGGGTCTGGATTTCGATCCGCAACGCGGTCATACGACGCTGCGGTTTTCCTATGCGCGTTCCACGGTCGACATTCAGGATGGGCTGGAGCGGTTGCGCGTGTTCATGACCGAGCGGAAGGTGATCGGGGAACCTGCCTGAGCCGTTCACAAATCACCCCTTGTGGTATAGGCTGCCGGACAAACGATCTCGGGAAAACTTGAGGCCATGAGCAGGATCATCTTTTGCATCGCCCTGATCTGGGCGCTGTGCGGCAGTGCCGTCGCGCAGGATTTCAGTGCGCTGGCACGCATTCATCCGGACAAAAGCCGTATCACGGATGTAGGGCGAACCGGCGTCAGGGTGGATATCGGCCTCAGTCAGGGGGTGCCGTACCGGATATTCACCCTTCAGGATCCGTATCGGATGGTTCTGGACTTCAACGAAGTGGACTGGACCGGGCTGAACCGAACGGATTTCCTGCAATCCGAACGTGTCAGTGGCGTGCAATTCGGGGCCTATGTTCCGGGTTGGTCGCGGCTGGTATTGGAACTGGGCGCGCCAATGGCCGTGGACACTGCCGAGCTGTCGGTTGCCGAGGATTCGGGGGCTGCGCTGCTGTCCCTCAACCTCAAGGGCACGGATTTTGACACGTTCAACGCAACCGCGGGTGCGCCGCGCAATCCGGGTTGGGACTTGCCGGAACCGGCAGACCTGCCGCAGGTACCTTCGCGCTCTGCGGACCGACCACTGCGCGTGATGCTCGATCCCGGGCACGGTGGTATCGATCCGGGCGCCGAGATAGACGGGGTTGATGAGAAAACTCTGATGCTGACTTTTGCGCGTGAATTGCGCGAAGTTCTATTGCGATCAGGTGGTTATGAAGTGGTCCTGACCCGCGTTGACGACCAGTTCGTCTCGTTGGAGCGGCGGATCACCTTGGCGCACCGGGCCGGCGCGGATCTGTTCATTTCGCTGCACGCGGATTCCCTGTCCGAAGGCCAGGCGCATGGCGCGGCGGTGTACACCCTGTCTGCGGATGCATCAGACGTGGCCAGTTCAAAACTCGCCGAACGACATGATCGGGGGGATTTGATTTCAGGTATCGATCTAAATGGCGCCGACGATCAGGTGGCCGATGTTCTGCTGGATCTTGCACGCCAGGAAACGGTGCCGCGGACAAAGCTGTTGGCCGGCGCGATCGCCAACGGAATGGCCCAGCAGGGCGGGCCGATGAATCGCAAACCGTTGCGGACCGCGTCGTTCTCTGTGCTCAAGGCGGCAGATATCCCGTCTGTTTTGATCGAGCTTGGATTCCTTTCCAGCCCCAGAGACCGGGAAAACCTAAGAGATTCGGAATGGCGGGCCAAAATGGCGCTGGGGATTTTTCAGGGGCTCGAAGACTGGCGTCAGCAGGATGTGATCCGCAAATCCCTGATTGGCCAGTGACCTTACGACGCAAAACGGCTAGAATACGCTTGGTGTTTTGACCCTTGGGCGGTGCAACACTATATAGGCACCACCGCGAGAAAAAGGCAGTAACGTGATCCGGTTCATTCTTTCGATTTTCGGGGCGATCTTCAGCATCGTCACCTTGGGTGTTTTCATGGTCGCACTGGTAATTGGTGCGGTGTTCTGGATGTATGGCCGTGACCTTCCCAGCCACGAATCTCTGGCCCAGTACAAGCCCCCAACTATCAGCCGTATCTATTCGGGCGAAGGGCAACTGATCGACGAATTCGCGCAGGAACGCCGCCTGTTCACACCGTCCGAGGATATCCCTGATCTGGTGAAACAGGCGTTTATTTCGGCGGAAGACAAGAATTTCTACACTCATCAGGGGTATGATCCGCGCGGCATTATTGCAGCAGGCGTTGAAGCAGTCCGCACCAAAGGTGGCACCGTGCGGGGGGCGTCAACCATTACCCAGCAGGTGATGAAGAACTTCCTGTTGTCGGGCGACCGCCGGGCAGAACGAAAGATCAAGGAAATCATCCTCGCCACCCGGCTTGAGGATACCCTGGACAAAGAGCAGATCCTTGAGCTTTACATGAACGAGAT
Source organism: Ruegeria sp. YTSB088 (assembly GCF_059609825.1). Lineage (NCBI taxonomy): Bacteria > Pseudomonadati > Pseudomonadota > Alphaproteobacteria > Rhodobacterales > Roseobacteraceae > Ruegeria > Ruegeria sp. YTSB088. The sequence goes on from NZ_JBXWMM010000002.1 coordinate 317,930, forward strand.
CTTTCTGGGTCAGAACTCGTACGGCGTGACGGCCGCAGCGCAGACCTATTTCAACAAAACCTTGCAGGAACTGGCCCCGCATGAGGCGGCGATGTTGGCTGCGATGCCCAAGGCACCGTCGGATTATCACCCGGTTCGGCAAAAGGAACGCCTGCTGGCCCGCAGAAACTATGTGCTGCGGGAGATGTACCAGAACGGTTACATTGATCAGGCGACCTATGAGTCAGAGGTCGACATGCCGTTGCGCTCGGTCCAGAACGGTGATTTCGAAAGCTTCCGCACCGCTTTGCCGCCGCGCGATTACTTCACCGATGAAATCCGTCGACAACTGAGCGAAGACTTTGGTGAAGGTGAATTCTTTACCGGGGGGTTCACGGTTCGTGCGTCGGTGGACGAGCAAATGCAGGTCGAGGCCGCAAAGGCCCTGCGCACGGCGTTGCAGAAATATGACCGGTCTCGCGGGAAATGGCGCGGCACCGGCGAAGTGATTCCGGAAGAGAAACTGGCAGATGAGGCGCAGTGGCGCGAGGCGCTGTCGATCCTGGAAATCCCGCGCGATGTGGTGCTGCCGACCCGCTGGTATCCTGCCGTGGTTCAGAATGTTTCGGATCAACAGCTTACCGTCGGGATCGAAAACGGACCTGCAGATGGCATCATTCCGCGGTCCGATATCAAATGGATGCAGGGTGATTTTGCTGCGAACTTCAAGCGCGGGGATGTGATCCTTGTTGTCGAGGGCGAAGAGGGGCAGTGGTCTGCCCGTCAAGTGCCCGAAGTTCAGGGCGGCTTTGTGGCGATGGATGTGAACTCGGGCCGCGTTCTGGCGATGCAGGGCGGGTTCTCGTATCAGGACACCGTGTTCAACCGCGCCACGCAGGCGCAGCGCCAGCCGGGGTCCAGCTTCAAGCCCTTTGTCTATGCTGCCGCGCTGGACAGCGGATACAGCCCCGCAACCATCGTTGTGGACGCGCCGATCGAGGTAAACACGCCGCAGGGCTTGTGGCGGCCCAAGAACTCGTCGAACAAGTTCTACGGGCCGACGCCCTTGCGTACCGGGATCGAGCAGTCGCGGAACCTGATGACCATCCGTCTGGCACAAGAAGTCACCATGCCGGTGGTTGCAGGTTACGCCGAACGCTTTGGCGTCTATGACCGGATGGGGGCGTTTCTTGCGAACTCGCTGGGGTCCGAAGAGACGACGCTGTACAAAATGGTCGCGGCTTATGCGATGTTCGCGAACGGCGGTGAGCGGGTTGAACCCACTCTGGTAGACCGTATTCAGGACCGGTTCGGCAAGACCATCTATCGTCACGATGACCGTCAGTGTCTGAATTGTAACTCGACCTGGCTGGAGCCCGACGAGGCCCCGACTCTTGTTACAGATCGCGCGCAGGTCATGGATGCCATCACCGCCTATCAGCTGACGTCGATGATGAAAGGCGTAGTTGATCGCGGGACGGCATCGCGCGTTGTGAACCTGCCGGTGCCGACAGCGGGCAAGACCGGAACCACCAACGAATCCAAGGATGCGTGGTTTATCGGGTTTACCTCGAACATCGTTGCGGGCTGTTACATCGGCTATGACCGTCCGCGCCCGATGGGTCGGGGGGCCTATGGCGGTACACTGTGTGGCCCGGTGTTCCAGAGCTTCATGGAAAAAGCTGTTGAGAAATACGGCGGCGGTCCGTTTAAGGTTCCGGAAGGTGGTCATTTCATAAAGATCGACCGTTTCAGCGGTGCCCGTCTGCCGGACGACGCCAGCGGCGACTATGTCGTGGCCGAATTCTTCCGCGACGGCGTCGATGGGTTTATCGACCGTGTCTATGACGGTGGTTTTGCAATTGGTTCCGACCTGCCTTTGTTCGAGGAAGTGCAGCGCGCAGGCGTTCAGGTTCAGACGTCAACGGGTGAAACCATCACGGTCGGGCCCAAGGCAACGCAAGGGGATCTGAGTACCGGTGGTCTTTACTGACAGGGACTGATCAAGTTGGGTAAGACACCCCTGATTCCGCAAACTTTGCTGGGTACGCCCGGGCAGCTAAGCATCTCCCCGGGTGTCATCTCGGGCGGGCACGTGTTTCTCACCGGTATGACGGGGAGCGCGGCAGACGGTTCAATGCCGTATGATCCGGAACTACAGTTCCGGAACGCCTTTTCCAAGATTGCCGAGGTGTTAAAGGAAGCGAACCAAGGTTTGGATTCTGTGGTCGAGATGACGACCTACCATGTTGAAATGCGAAAACATTTCGATCTGTTTGACCGTGTGCGCCTTGAGGTTCTGCCTGCGCCTTACCCGGCTTGGACCGCAGTTGAAGTTGCGGGACTTCGACGGGAGGGTGCCTTGGTTGAAATTCGGGCGATCGCACATCTTTCCGAGTGAGTCACGAGAGTCGCTCCATCCTTCCAGCCTGTCTTGTGGTGTCTCGCACCTCTTGCTATCACGCAGGCCTGATTGAGCAAGTTGGGACAAGACCATGCGCGCCGAAACCCAGAACATCATAGCGGAAATCGAAAAGTCGCTGGAGCTGCTGGCGCAGCGCATGGACTATGAGACCGCGCCGCATCGCCTTGAGGAATTCAATGCGCGTGTCGAAGATCCCAACCTGTGGGACAATCCCGAAAAGGCGCAGAAACTGATGCGCGAGCGGCAGATGCTAGTCGACGCGATCGAGACCTATGAGTCCATCAAAACCGATCTCAGCGACAATATCGAACTGATTGAGCTGGGCGAAATGGAAGAGGACGAAGAGGTCGTCCAGGACGCCGAGGCCGCGATCAAGACGCTGCGCGGCAAAGCCGCAAAGAAAGAGCTTGAGGCACTGTTGGACGGCGAGGCCGACAGCAACGACACCTTCCTCGAGATCAACTCGGGCGCAGGCGGAACTGAAAGCTGCGACTGGGCCTCGATGCTGGCGCGGATGTATGTGCGCTGGGCCGAAAAAAAAGGGTATACGGTCGAGCTTCAGTCCGAAACCCCGGGCGAAGAGGCAGGGATCAAATCTGCTGCGTACAAGATTTCCGGCCACAACGCTTATGGCTGGCTGAAATCCGAAAGCGGCGTACACCGGCTGGTGCGGATTTCACCTTTTGACTCCGCGGCCAAGCGGCACACCTCCTTCTGTTCGGTCTGGGTTTATCCGGTGGTGGACGACAATATCGAGATCGAGGTGAACCCTGCGGACATCCGCATCGACACCTACCGGTCATCGGGGGCGGGCGGTCAGCACGTGAACACCACGGACTCGGCTGTTCGGATCACGCACATTCCGACCGGGATTGTTGTGACCTCATCCGAGAAGTCGCAGCACCAGAACCGCGATATCGCCATGAAGGCTCTGAAATCGCGCTTGTATCAACTGGAACTGGACCGCCGGAACGCCGACATCAACGCAGCACACGAAGCCAAGGGGGATGCGGGCTGGGGCAACCAGATCCGGTCATACGTCTTGCAGCCGTACCAGATGGTCAAAGACCTGCGGACAAATTATGAGACCTCGGACACCAAAGGTGTGTTGGACGGCGATCTGGACGGGTTCATGGCGGCCACACTTGCCCTGAACGTTGCAGGCAAGAGCCGCTCCGAGGCGCAGGGCGACAGCTAGGGTGAAGCGTAACAGCCCTTTCCTGAACCTTCTGAAAGGGCATTGGCAGCTTATCCTGATCACAACTTTGGTCTTTTTGCTTTGGAACACACCGGTCGTGGTTCCGCTGAAGATACTGGTCGTCTTTTTGCATGAGTTGTCCCATGCCGTGACGATCCTGTTGACCGGCGGCTCTGTCGAAAGCTTTTCGATCTCATCGCAACAGGGCGGAGTGGTCGTCGGCCGGGGCGGCAACCGGTTTCTCAGCCTGTCTGCCGGATATCTTGGCTCACTGTTGCTCGGCATGGCCCTTTTGATCCTTGCCTTGCGAACAAAGGCCGACCGCGCAGTTCTGGCGGGTTTTGGCAGCGTCATGTGTCTTGTAGCAGTTCTGTATATCCGCGATCCGTTCGCCCTGGCTTTCAGCATCGGAACCGGGGCTGCGATGATCGCTACGGCGTGGTATCTGCGCCCGGATGTGAGCGATCTGGTGCTGCGCGTGATCGGATTGACCAGCATGATCTATGTCCCTTTCGACATCTTCGATGACACGATCCGACGGTCTGGTGCGCGTTCGGATGCATTCATGCTGGCCGAGGAGTTCGGCGGCTCCACCATGTTGTGGGGCGGGATCTGGCTGGTGCTCAGCTGCATGGCGATTGCTCTTTGCCTGCGTCACTGGCTTGGGGTCGACAGCAACCTGCATTTTCGCAGAGCAGCCCGCTGACATTGCCGCCTGGGACGTTATTGAAAAGATACATCCAAACAGTGGGTTTAAATGATCTGAACTGCCCGCTAGGCTGCTGGAAACAACAGCAGAATGGCGTGCCATGGACCTGACCCGGATATCGGCTACAAACCTTTTGAAACAGTTGGCCAGCCGGCAGGTTTCAGCCTCGGACGTGATGCAGGCCACACTTGATCGTATCGCCAAGGTCAACAGAGAAGTGAACGCCATCGTCGCACTGCGGGATGAAGGTGATTTGATGGCCGAGGCGCAGGCCTGCGACAATAGCCCTGTCACCGGTCCACTGCACGGTCTGCCGATTGCGGTTAAGGATCTTGTGAATGTAGCTGGTGTCGTCTCGTCTCAGGGTTCACCGATGTTCAAGGGCTTCGTGCCGGATACTGACGATCTGATTGCCACCCGGATGCGTGCCGCGGGTGCTATCCTGATCGGCAAGACCAATACGCCGGAATTTGGGCTGGGCTCACACACCTTCAACCCGGTCTATGGCGCAACGCGCAATCCGTATGACGCCGATTTCACCTGCGGCGGTTCGTCCGGCGGGGCGGCGGTTGCTTTGGCGACCGGCATGGTCGCATTGGCCGATGGCTCGGACATGATGGGCAGCTTGCGCAACCCGGCGGGCTGGAACAATGTTTACGGCTTTCGTCCAAGCTGGGGCAGGGTGCCTTCCGATCCCGTGGGCGACAGTTTTTTGCATCAGTTGTCGACACTGGGCCCCATGGCGCGCTGCCCCGAAGATCTGGGTGTTCTGCTCGACGTTATCTCGAGTCCGGACCCGCGCTTGCCGTTGGCCGCTAAAAGTGCCCCGGTATCCCCGGTGACCGCCGTAGATTTGCAAGGGCTGCGGATCGGGTGGCTTGGCGACTGGGGAGGCGCTTTTCCGACCGAGCCCGGTATTCTCGACATCTGCAAAGACGCGATGGACGTTTTCGAAACTCTTGGAGCGCGGGTCGAGGACATCGCCCCGCCTTTCGATGCTGAAAAACTATGGACCAGCTGGATCACCTTGCGGTCGTTCAGCGTGGCCGCAGGGCTCGAACCTTTGGCTTCGCAAAAAGAGCATTTGAAAGACACGGCACAATGGGAGCTGGATCGGGGTTTGGCGATGAGTGCGATGGACGTGCACCACGCCAGTGTCATCCGCTCGGAATGGTTTCGTTGCGCGGTGAAACTGTTCGAACAGTTTGACGCATTGGTTCTGCCTTCTGCTCAGGTCTGGCCGTTTTCGGTTGATTTGCCTTACCCGACAGATATCGCTGGCCGGGCCATGAATACCTATCACCGGTGGATGCATGTCACGGTACCGGTCAGCCTGATCGGCCTGCCTTGTATGGCTGCGCCTGCGGGATTTGGTGCACAGGGGCTTCCCATGGGGTTTCAACTGTTCGGACCCAGAGGCTCGGACCAGAAACTACTGTCGGTCGGAGCTTCATATCACGCCGAAACCAACTGGCCAAACAAGAGGCCGGCGATGCCGTAACGTCGGTCGGGGAGGAGGAAGACAACATGGACAAACCCTTTGGTGTTCCGGATATGCGACCGGTCGATACCGCCATGCTGCGCACTGCTTTGAAGCGTGCCTGGGCCGACTTTCGCCGCGCACCGCTAATCGGCCTGATCTTTGCCGGAGTTTACGTGCTGGCTGGCTGGGCGATGGCATGGGTAACCGTCCAGACCGGAACAACCTTCTGGCTGGTACTGGCGGCCATCGGGTTTCCGCTGATCGGCCCGTTTGCCGCTGTTGGTCTGTACGAGGTATCGCACAGGTTGGAACAAGGCGAGCCACTCGATTTTGGCGCGATCTTCGGGGTCGTGCTGCAGCAAAGCCGCAGACAGTTGCCCTCGATCTGCGCGATCATAGTCGTCGTGTTTCTGTTCTGGTTTTTTCTGGGGCATATGATCTTTGCCCTGTTCATGGGTTTGGCGACGATGACCAATGTGTCGACGTCGCTCGAAGTGTTTCTGACGCTGAATGGCCTGACAATGCTGGCAGTGGGCACGGCGGTCGGGGCGGTTTTTGCGACCGTTCTGTATATGATCACGGTTCTGTCGATTCCGTTGCTGCTGGATCGTGAACTGGACTTTGTAACGGCAATGATTACCAGCTTCTCCTACGTGTCAGAGAACTTCCCTGTGATGCTGGCCTGGGGCGCGTTCATTGCGGTGCTGACATTTCTGGCGATGGTGCCCTGGTTTCTTGGGTTGCTGGTGGTCCTACCGCTGCTGGGGCATGCCAGCTGGCATCTGTACCGGCAGATCACGCAGAACGATGAAGGGGAAACACCAACCTGAGACGTTGGTTACGGATGCTGAGCCACATTGTTAGTCGACAATCGCGCAGCAGCAAAAATGGCCGTCGAGTCATGCCCAAGATATTTCAGCACAACGGGTTCCGGTATTGTTGCGTTTGTTGGACTGATGACCGACCCACGCCACTGAACTGCCGTTCCCGTAGGGTCGGGAGAAATCAGATAGACCCGGCTATTCTGACCTTCCCGCTGGGAAGTCAGCATATAGACAGTGTCACCGCTTGAGGCCGCTATCCCTTGGATTTCCCGTGCTTTTGGTGTTGCGTCGGGCATCGCGGCGCGAGACACGTACCCACGGATCAACGTGCATTGGGCCAGCGGGCGGGCGTGCAACAGGGTCATCCGGCGTTCAGCCGAGAGGCTTTCGATAACCGCGTAGAACCCGGGTAAAAACGGGGACTTCTCGATTGCATCCGCACCAGAACCCAGAAACTCGGTCAGGGCCGGAGTTGCGGGGTGTTCCTCGATCTTTTCGATCTCATCCAACGGTTTCAGAAGAATGCGGGCGTCCACGTCGAAGAACCGGCATATGCGGTCCAGCACATCCGGTCTGGGTACGCTTTCACCCGAAAGGTATCTGTTGAATTGGGTGCGGTTCACGCCAAGTTTGCGGCACAGTGCCGAAACAGATCGGTATCGCCGTGCCAATTGCCGAAGATTCGCACCGAACGTTGCGCGAAGCTCAGCAGGACTGCGAATGTCGTCGGTCATGGGTGCCCACGTCTTGCTTAGTTTCCGGAAGAAACCATCATCGCACAGAAGCCAAAGCCCGGTGCGCATCGAAAAATCGTACAGAATGACCCCAAGCAACGTATCCCCACGTCGCGTTGCGGCCACAAGGCTAACGGCCCTATGCGTAAAGGCAATAGGCTTTATCTGGAAATGCCTGATCTTTATCTGGAAAAGCTGGCCTTATGGCAATTTTGGCGCATAGAGTGCGTTTGGGTTGAGTCCCCAGAGCTGCTTCAGCCTAAAAAGTGTTCCCGCCTTGGATGCCACAATGACCCCAAGGCGGGATGGGTCTTTAGTCGCCACGCAACAGGGCAGCAACGCCGGTGCGGGCGATTTCCATCAACCCCAGCGGGCGCATCAGATCGGCAAATGCGTCGATCTTGTCCGGCGCGCCGGTGATCTCGAAAATGAAAGAATTCAGAGTACTGTCGACTACATTGGCGCGGAAGATATCGGCCAGTCGCAGTGCTTCTACCCGCTTGTCACCTTCGCCGACGACCTTGATGATCGCCAATTCACGTTCGACTGATGCGCCCTCGACCGTCAGATCATGCACGTCACGCACCGAAACAATCCTGCCAAGCTGCGCCTTGATCTGTTCGATGACCTGCGGGGTGCCGGTGGTGACGATTGTGATGCGACTCAGGTGGCCGGTGTGATCAACCTCGGCCACCGTCAGGCTTTCAATGTTGTACCCACGTCCCGAGAACAGGCCGATGACACGGGCCAGCACACCCGGTTCGTTTTCTACCAGAACCGCGATGGTATGGCGTTCCTGAACGTCCGAGAAGGTGGGCCGTAGGTTATAGGCAGAATGGCGGGTAGAGCCTTTTTTGATATGTAGGGCAGACATTTATGTCCCTTTCATCATCCATGAGATGTCGGGCGCAACGCGGCGCCCAACCAAATCCGTCGAATTTTGTTAAACCAGCACCGAACCTTTGGAGTCGATCACGCCCTGCGTCTCGGCCTCGCCCAACAGCATCTCGTTGTGCGCCTTGCCCGACGGGATCATGGGGAAGCAGTTCTCGTGCTTTTCGACCAGACAATCAAAGATCACCGGACCGTCGTAATTGATCATCTCCATGATCGCATCGTCCAGATCGGCGGGATCCTTGCAGATGATCCCCTTGGCCCCGAAGGCCTCGGCCAGTTTCACGAAATCGGGCAGGGCCTCGGACCATGAATGTGAATACCGCTCGCCATGCAGTAACTCCTGCCACTGACGGACCATGCCGAGGCGTTCGTTGTTCAGGATGAACTGTTTCACCGGCAGGCGGTACTGAACGGCGGTGCCCATTTCCTGCATGTTCATCAACCATGATGCTTCACCGGCGACGTTGATCACCAGCGCGTCCGGGTGTGCCATCTGAACGCCGATCGAGGCGGGGAAGCCGTAGCCCATGGTGCCCAGACCACCGGATGTCATCCAGCGGTTGGGGTCTTCGAACCCGAGATACTGTGCCGCCCACATCTGATGCTGACCCACCTCGGTGGTGATGTAGCGATCATGCTTTTTCGTCAGTTCTTCAAGACGTTCCAGTGCGTATTGCGGCTTGATCGACTTCTCGCTGTTGGTGAACGCCAGGCAATTGATCTTGCGCCATTCCGCAATCTGATTTTGCCACTGCTTGACATTCGCGGCGTCCGTCTTGCGCCCGCGCGACTTCCAGATCTTCAGAATATCCTCGAGCACATGCGCCACATCGCCGACGATCGGGATGTCCACGCGAATGACCTTGTTGATCGAGGACGGATCAATGTCGATATGTGCTTTCTTCGAGTTCGGCGAGAACGCATCGATACGCCCGGTGATCCGGTCGTCGAACCGCGCACCGATGTTGATCATCAGATCGCAATCATGCATCGCCATATTGGCCTCGTAGAGACCATGCATCCCCAGCATCCCCAGCCAGTTTTCGCCTGAGGCAGGGTAGGCGCCAAGGCCCATCAGGGTTGACGTGATCGGAAAGCCTGTTGCGTCCACCAGTTCACGCAGCAACTGGCTGGCCGCGGGACCGGAATTGATAACGCCGCCACCGGTATAGAAAACAGGTTTCTTGGCGGTTTCTATTGCCGCAACCAGTTCTGTGATCTCTTCCAGATCACCTTTCATCGTCGGTTGGTAATGCGAGGTTGAAGGTTTCGGGCTGGCATACTCGCCAGAAGCGAACTGCACGTCTTTCGGGATATCGATCAGCACCGGACCAGGACGTCCCGAGGTGGCGACGTGGAAAGCTTCGTGCAGGGTTTCAGCAAGAGAGTCCGTGTCCTTCACCAGCCAGTTATGCTTGGTGCAGGGGCGGGTGATGCCAACGGTGTCGGCCTCCTGAAACGCATCCGATCCGATCATGAAGGTCGGGACCTGTCCGGTCAGAACCACAATCGGGATCGAATCCAGCAACGCATCGGTCAGGCCGGTGACTGCATTGGTGGCGCCGGGGCCGGACGTTACAAGCGCGACGCCCGGTTTTCCGGTCGATCGGGCATAGCCTTCGGCGGCGTGGATCGCACCTTGTTCGTGACGCACCAGTATGTGGCGAATGTCGTTTTGCAGAAAGATCTCATCATAGATGGGTAGCACGGCGCCACCGGGGTATCCGAATACCGTGTCCACGCCCTGATCCTTGAGGGCCTGAACCACCATCTTTGCGCCGGTCATCTCACGTGTCATCTGCTTTGCTCCGTTCGCGACATGTGTCTTGCGTTCGACAAAAAAAAGCCCCCGAGATTTTCGGAGGCGCATGGGTTCGATTATGGTTTACCGTTACCGGCCCATGCGCGTTGTTCCTACGATTACGACTAGCGTTCTCATCGCCAGAGGCTCCTTTTTGCTTGGAGGGGACATTATGTTCGGGGGGAAGGGGCGTCAACAGGCAATTGCACCAATTTTCTATCTCAGAGGCGGTATTTTGCGACATTTTATTGCGCAGATTGCCGCATGTCGGGAATTTCCGGGAATTCAGCCCGCGGTTTCACGGTTTCAAGCGCGGATGTGACGGTCTGAAAGCGTCAGGCCGATGTCCGAAACTGGCATGATCGACGCGTTTTTCTGCGCCACGCTGACCGTGCAGGGGTAGGAATCGGAGGCGAAAAATGTTGCAGAACCTGGTTGATCTCGGACGCTATCCGATCGATCGTCCGGATTCTCCGGCTTATGATCGACTGATCGAAGACCTGAGACGCGAATTGGAACAGGATGGATGTGCTGTTCTGCCGGGTTTCGTGCACGAGACAGGGGTCGAGCTTCTGGTGCAAGAAGCCGATGAGGTCGCGCCCAAGGCGCACCGGTCTTTCAATAGAACAAACGCCTATTTCACGAAGGACGATCCTAGGCTTGGCATCGCTCACCCGATCCGCCGGTTCTATGATCGTTCGAACGCCTTTGTTCCGGCGGACAATCTTTCGAAATCCGGACCGCTGCGTCGTATGTACGAGTTCGACGGTTTTCTTCCCTTTGTCCGGGATGCCCTGAATGAACCCGAGGACCGCTTCTTTCGCTATGATGATCCGTTGGCGGACGTGATCATCAATGTCGTGGAAGAAGGGCAGGGCTTTCCCTGGCATTTCGATACCAACAACTACACCGTGACGCTGGCCATCCAAAACGGAGAGGTGGGCGGTGCGTTTGAATACGCGCCCAACCTGCGCTCGGCAGAGGATGAAAACTTTGAACTCGTGGCCTCGGTTCTTGATGGGAACATGGCACGTGTTCGTCGGCTGGATTTACAGCCGGGGGATTTGCAGATTTTCAAGGGAAGGTATTCGCTGCACCGGGTCGCTCCTGTCAGAGGCAAGCGCCGCCGTTATGTCGGCATCTTTTCCTTTGTCGAGGCTGAAGGCATGTGCGGTGGTGTCGAACGGACGCAGCAGTTGTATGGCCGCGTATTGCCGTATCATTACAAGCGTGCGGGGCTGCGAAAAGATCAATTGCTGGATTGAAAGTTCAGCCTTGGTAGAATGCATCTGTATCTTACCCGGAGATTCAGATGCCTCAGATTTTGCAACTAACACCATTTGTGTTGTGCTCGTCCCTGCAGGACCAGATCGACTTTTATTGCGAACGCCTTGGGTTCACATGTGGGTTCACGCAAGACAATTATGCCTTTTTGAAACGTGGTCCTGTTGCGATCCGCCTTTTGGAGTGCCCGCCCCGAGATGACGGCAAGCCACTGGGCGATGATCAGTCATTCTACATTGATGTTGAAGACATCGACGGGTTGTATGACAGCATGCGTGAAGGGTTGGCTGACTTACCCGACGGTCGTGTACGGCCACCCTTCAACCAGCCTTACAAGCAGCGTGAATTCCACGTTCTGGACGAAGACGGGACACTGGTTTTTTTCGGCGAGGGTATCTGACCCGGCGCGTAGCGCTCCCGCCCATCGTCAATGCGACTGCGTCGCATATCCTCTGGTTGGGCCGGGCAGCGCTGCACGCTGCGGCCCCGCGAAATTCAGAAACCGACGCCAGTACCTTGCAGTACGCCGTGTTCCAACGCGTAGCGTGTAAGCCCGGCGGTTGAGGAGATGCCGAGTTTTCGCTTGATATTCTTGCGGTGCGTTTCGACCGTTCGCACGGAAATATCCAGCGTTTGTGCAACTTCCTTGTTGGATTTGCCCTGCGCCAGTTCCAGCAGAATGGTCTGTTCACGTCCGGTCAGCGCTTCGCGAACGTTGTCGCCTTTGGGCTTCAGTGATCCGCTGGCGCCTGTGCACAGATACTGTTCACCCCGCATCACCGCATCAATGGCCTGCTTGATCTCTTCAGTGGGTACATCCTTGAGCACGTAACCTTTGGCACCGTGGCTGAGCGCGGTCGAGATATATTCCGGGCTGTCATGCATCGAAAGGATCAGGACACGCGTTGCCGGCAGCCGTTCCAGAATGATTTCCGTGGCGCTGAGACCGCCGAGGCCGGGCATGTTCAAATCCATCAGGATCACATCCGGGGCAAGATCAACAGCCTGATCCACTGCCGCCTGTCCGCTGCCGAGCGTACCGACCACTTCGATCTCGTCATAGCTTTCGAGGATGGACTGTATGCCCTCGGCCACCATGGGATGGTCGTCGACGATAAGAACTCGGATGCTTTCGGCGCTCATGTGCCGGCCTTTCGGTTCGAAGTTGCGTCTTCCTGCGGTGGCAGAAGGTGGCTCAGCGGCAGGCTGACTTCGATGACAGTCCCTCCACGCGGTCCGCGTGATGACAGAATGCGCAGGGACCCGTCAAGCTGTTCGATGCGCTCTTGCATGTTGCGCAACCCGATCCCGGTGCTGGGGGTGCCCGGATCGGTCCGCAACCCCTGGCCATTGTCGGTGATCCGCATGGTCGCACCTTTCTTGTGCCCGCGCAGGTCTATCGTAACATGTGTGGCGCCCGAGTGGCGCTCGATATTGGTCAGCGCTTCCTGGGCAATACGATACAGTGCAATCTTGCTATCCTGATCCAGCCGGTTGCGGAATACCACGGTCGAGAATTCGGTTTCGATCCCGGTGCGGTCCCGGAAATCGTCGGTCAGGGCTTTCAGCGCAGGCCCGAGGCCCAGATCGTCCAGCACGCCGGGGCGCAGGTCGCGACTGATGCGGCGAACCTCGGTGATGGCGGTGCCAAGATGGTCAATCCCTATGTCCAGTGGATCGCGTGCGCCCGCGTCATCGCCACGGGACAGGCGCCGCCGCGCGTTGTCCAGCGCGTAACGAACACCGACCAGAATCTGGCTGATACCGTCATGCAATTCACGGGCAACCCGGCCTCGTTCTTCTTCCTGGGCATCAAAGACTCGCTGGGTCAGTTCCTTCAACTTGGCGTCCGCAAGTCTCCGTTCGCGGATGTTCAGCAACATGCCAGATGCAAAGACGATGAGCACTGCCGCCACGACGATCGCGCCGATATACATGAAGGTGCGTTGAACGCGGGCCTCGACCTCGGCCCTTGCATTGGCCACCGTTGCAACGATGTCGTCGATAAAAACCCCGGTGCCCACAACCCAGCGCCAGTCCTGAAGCCCGACGACATACGCGATCATCTGTGCCTCTTCCCCGGTCGAAGGCTTCTGCCACATGAAGCTGTGCCAACCAGCCCCCTGGCGGGCGAGACGGATGAACTCATCGACGATGGGGGTACCATCGCTGTCAGTCAGCCCTTCCCAGTTTCGGTTGATGAATTGCGTCTGGCGCGGGCTGACCAGATTGTTGCCGTTATAGTCGTAGACAAAGAAGAACCCATCCTGACCGTAGATCATTGCCGAAAGGATTTGGGACACGAGGTTTTTTGCGACCTCGTCATCTGGCTCGGCCCGGCCATAGATGTACGCGAACCCGTTGCGTGCCTGTGTCACGTAGTTGCGCAACTCTTCCTTCTTGGCTTCGATGAGACTGCGTTCCAGCGCCTTGATCTCACGCTCGGCGGTCGCGCGCGCCTCGTATGCCACAAGCACAGCGATTGCCGCCACGGCCACCACCAGCGGGATTGCCGCCACCAGTGACAATTTCTGCGCATAGGTCAGCGAGACCAGATGTCGGAGTCTTTGCATGGACGAATCGATACGCAAGCAGCGGCGAAAATGCAAAAAGATTGGGCTTTGCCTGGCAAATACAACGATAATCATTGTAATTGCCGGGCTTCACCGCCCGATTTCTGGTCGAAAAAAGCAAAGAAATCGATTCTCTACGCAGTAGTAGGTATTCCCTTTCACTTCGGCCACATTAGGCTGACGCGCACTGAATGCGACAGGTCCGGTTTTGCCGGACCGTGACTATGAAGGGGAGGAACACTCATATGGATCGTCGTTCATTTCTGAAAAAATCCGCGCTGGGCGGCTCGGCGGCTGCAGCGACCGCACTGGCGGCACCGGCTTATGCGCAGGGTCAGCGCACTCTGACCATGGTGACCTCGTGGGGTCGTGGTCTGGCGGGTGTGTTTGACAGTGCGCAGCGTTGTGCCGACAGCATCAATGCCATGTCGGATGGCAGCCTGAATGTTGAAATCAAGGCAGCAGGCGAACTGGTTGGTGCGTTCGAAGTATTCGACGCGGTGTCGTCAGGTCAGGCCGACATGTATCACGCGGCCGACTATTACTTTGTGGGTCAGCACCCGGGCTATGCGTTCTTCACGGCCGTGCCTTTCGGTATGACGGCACAGGAACTGGTGAACTGGTACTATCATGACGGCGGTATGGAGCTGCATGACGAACTTGGCGAAATCTTTGGACTGAAGTCCTTCCTGGCCGGTAACACCGGTGCGCAGGCGGGTGGCTGGTACTCGAAAGAGATCAACAGCCCCGAAGACTTCAACGGTCTGAAGTTCCGCATGCCGGGCCTGGGTGGCAAAGCACTGGGTAAACTGGGCGCATCCGTACAGAACATTCCGGGGTCGGAAGTGTATCAGGCGCTGTCGTCCGGCGCGATCGACGGTACCGAGTGGATCGGTCCATGGGCGGACGAAAAGGCCGGTTTCCAGGAAATCACCAAGACCTACTACACTGCGGGCTTCCACGAGCCGGGCGCAGGTCTGTCGCTGGCAACCAACCGCGACGTGTTCAATGAACTGACCCCGGCGCAGCAGAAGATCATCGAGATCGCTGCCGCCGAAGCGCACCAGTGGAACCTGGCGCAGTTCCTCGCCAACAATGGCGCAGCACTGCAGCGTCTGCAGGCCGGTGGCGTCAAGGTTCTGGAATTCCCGGACAGTGTCTGGGACGCGTTTGGTCAGGCAAGCCAGGAAGTTCTGGACGAGAACATGGGCGATGAGCTGTTCAAGAAGATCCATGACAGCGCCATGACGTCCATGGCTGCTTCGTCTGCCTGGAACAACCTGTCGTCGGGTGTCTACACAGCTCAGCGTGACCGTGTTCGCGGCTAAGCCTTTCTGATCCAAGGACAACCGGTTCCCCCGCGCGGCGGGGGAACCTTTCCCGTTGCGCTTGAAGACTTGGGCAAGCAACAATAATCCATGCGCAACTGAAGACGACCTGGGGACAACATGCAGGACGAAAACGGTATCTCGTTCTTCGGCGCCCTGTGGAATGGACTGGTCTGGTTCATTCAGAACATTGCCGAAGCTTTCTATAATTTCGGATACGCCATCACGCATCCGCAGCTCTGGCTGGACTGGTCTGACAAGGCGTCGATCATGCGTTTTGTCTATTACGGCGGTTCTGTCGAGTTCTTCTTTGTGGTGTTGACGTTCTTTCTGGTTCTGACGGCCATCGGGTTGTACTACCGGAATTTCATGTGGGCCATCGTGCGAGGCCTTGAGGGGTTCGCCAACACCACCGGGCGGTTCTTTGCCTAGGCGGGCCTTCTGATGGTGGTCCAGCAGATCGTGATCGTTTTCATGCAGCGAGTGTTTACGCGCCCTGACATGTCCTTCGGTCTGGGTATTCCGTTCCAGATGGATATCAGCTGGTTTGCGGAAGAACTGAAGCTTTACAACGCCATGGTCGTCTGTCTGTGCTGTACCTACACGTTTGTGCAGGGCGGCCATGTGCGCGTTGACCTCATCTACGCCGGCATCAGCCACCGCGCCAAACGCGTGGTGGATATGTGCGGCGCGGTGCTGTTCATGATGCCAATGGCCGTGCTGACCTGGATGTACGGCTGGTACTTCATGTGGCGGCACCTGATCGTGCCGAAGCCGTCGGCCAGCGACACATTGGATCGTCTGGTGGCCAAGTCCCGCGCGCTGCGCTGGAACGTGGAAACCATCGGGTTCAGCCCCAATGGCTTTAACGCTTACTTCCTGTTCAAGATCCTTCTGGTGGCCTTTGCGGCCATGGTGTTCCTGCACGCCATTGCCTTCCTGTACCGGTCGTATCTGGAATATGTGGAAGGGCCGGAAAGCACTGGAAAATACCTCGACAAGGACAGCCTTGGTGAGGGTGAAGAAGCCTACGAAGGCGCACATTAGGGACGGAGACCCAGACTATGTTATTCGGACTTGATGGCGTCGAGATAGGCCTCATTATTGTATTCTTCTGCCTCTTTGGGGGCATCCTTTCCGGGTTCCCGGTGGCCTTTGCAATCGGCGGCGCCGGAGTGATTTCCTTTGGGATCATCGCGGCGCTCGACAGTGCCGGGCTGTTGATCCACCAGGCAATCGACACAGGCTCGCAAGCCTATCGGGATATTGTAAGTTCCGGGGTAAAACCTGATGTCATTTCGGTATTCCGATACCCGGACTTACCAAGGATAGCCGAGCCGGTCTTTGTCTCTGGCTGGGAAACTGCGCTGGACCGCAACGTTTCTTTCATCGTGAACCGCATGAACGAGCGCGTACTGGCAGGGCAGTCCATCGAGACCCTGTTGGCCGTGTTGATGTTCGTTCTGATGGGTATCACGTTGGAACGCTCCAAGATCGCGAACGATCTGCTGACAACCATGGCGCGCGTCTTTGGACCGCTTCCGGGTGGTCTGGCCGTGTCCATCGTGGTTGTGGGCGCGTTCTTGGCTGCTTCAACCGGTATCGTTGGCGCAACGGTTGTGACCATGGGCCTGCTGGCTCTGCCAACCATGCTGCGAAACAACTACTCACCTGAGCTTGCCACGGGTGTGATTGCGGCGTCGGGTACGTTGGGGCAGATCATTCCGCCGTCTATCGTGATCGTTCTGCTTGGCACATTGGCGGGTGATCTGTATTCGACGGCGCAAGAGACACGGGCTGTTGAGGCAGGGTGTACCGACGCGCTGACCTATCTGGGGGAGCCTGCGGTTGTGTCGGTCGGGACGTTGTTCCAGGCGGCGCTTTTGCCGGGGATCCTATTGGCGCTGCTCTATGCTCTTTATGCGTTTGGATATGCGCTGCTGAATCCGGACAAGGCGCCTGCCGTTGCAATGTCGGGTGGGTCTGGAGAGCCAATCACCCGGTCTGAGGGTCTGACCTGGCTGCTGGGCGCACCGGTTGCGTTGATTGTCGGAGCCGTTCTGCTGGGAAATGTCGGTGTTATCGGCAGCCAGAACATCTCGGTCTCGGCCTTCTCGGATATCGGGCAGGGGGCGTCCTTGCGCACCAACGTGTCGGAAGAATGCAAGGTAGCAATGATCGATCTGCACGGTCAGTCCGCATGGGATCAGGCCGTGGCCGAGCAGGAAGCCATTGACGCGGCAGGTGGTGCAGCGGAATCGC
Source organism: Ruegeria sp. YTSB088 (assembly GCF_059609825.1). Taxonomy (NCBI): domain Bacteria; kingdom Pseudomonadati; phylum Pseudomonadota; class Alphaproteobacteria; order Rhodobacterales; family Roseobacteraceae; genus Ruegeria; species Ruegeria sp. YTSB088. Next base: position 335,427 of record NZ_JBXWMM010000002.1, read on the forward strand.
AGCGCTTGACCGAGGAAGAACTGGCAGCAGCCCAGCAGGAAAGGATCGCAGAAGCAGCACCGATTGGAACAGGTGTGGCCGTTGTCGTCCTACTGTTGGGTCTGACCCTGGTTCTGGGCCGTGGGATCGCACCGTCGCGTGCGCCGCAGCCGCTGATCCTGGGTGCGATCGGGCTGCTTCTGATGGTGCTGGTCGATATACTGCTGATCTCGCCCATTACATCTTCGGGTGCGACGTTCCTGCTGCTCGCCTTGCCATTTGCGCTGACCATGTATGGCTGCAAGGAAGCTGCGGCGCGCTGTGCCACCAATGATCTGATCCGCGTGGTCTTCCCGCCGCTGGTTCTGATCATTGCCGTGCTGGGTTCGATCCTGGGTGGCGTGACCAACCCGACACCGGCGGCTGCGCTGGGTGCGGGTGGCGCGATTATGCTGGCGGCTTATCGCAAGCTGCAGGATCAGGGCCGGTCAGGCAAAGTGATCATCTGGTCGACTTTTGCCGTGATGATCGCGTTGCTGATGGGGGTCAACTTCGATCTGCGCATCAATCAGGGTAATGTGACGGTTGAAACCTGGATCGCGTTCATCATTGCCTATGCGTCATACCTGTATGCCCTGTTCGGGCTGCTGTTCGGGTGCTGGGTGCTGTATTCCAGTGGCGTTTTGACACCGGTGGTACGCGAGACGGCCAAAGTGACCTCGATGGTGTTTACCATCCTGATCGGATCGCAATTGCTGAACCTCGTGGTGATTTCATTCGGAGGGGAACACTATATCCAGCAATTCCTGAAGAGTTTTGACAATGAGTTCACGGTCTTCCTGATCGTGATGCTGGTGCTGTTCATTTTGGGCTTCGTGCTGGATTTCCTCGAGATCATCTACATCGTGATCCCAATCGTGGGCCCGGTGATCTATGGCGGGTCATTCGATCCGAAATGGGTGACGATCATGGTGGCGGTGAACCTGCAAACGTCATTCCTGACGCCACCGTTCGGGTTCGCTTTGTTCTACTTGCGAGGCGTGGCGCCAAAAGAGGTGACGACGGGACATATCTATCGCGGCATCATACCGTTTGTCCTGATCCAGGTCGTCGGAATCGCGATTCTGTGGTTCTTCCCGACAATTGTCACAATCGTGCCTGATCTGATCCCGAACTGATCAGACTAAATCAAATGCAAAGGGGGCTTGAGAGCCCCCTTTTCTTTTTTTGGCATCAGGGAAGGGGCCAGCCCCTTCTGGCCTGCGGCCAATTCATTCCCGATGTATGTGTTGCCAGATGAAGAGGCGGATCAGGCGAATTGGATCAGGTCCCAACGGTTGCCAAAGGGATCGCGCCAGACGACGACACTGCCGTAGGGCTCAATGCGGGGGGCTTCTTCGAATTGGACCCCGTTGGCACGCATTTGTGTGTAGTCGCGTTGGAAATCTTCGGTTTGCAGGAAGAAACCCACGCGGCCTCCTGTCTGGTTGCCGATGGCGGCGCGCTGTTCGGGTCCGTCGGCTTTGGCCAGAAGAAGGGCACTGCCGTCTGAGCCCGGTGGCGTGATCAAGACCCAGCGTTTTCCGTCTCCCAGATCGATGTCTTTCAAAAGCTGGAAACCAAGTCGCTCCGTATAAAACGCGATTGCGTCATCGTAATCCGGCACCACGAGTGTGACGGCATGCAGGTTCTGTTTCATGGGATGGTCAACCCTTAGTCGGGTGGCGGTCCGGAAGCTGAATATTGGCCACTTGCTCGGCAATCGGAGCGGTGGAAAGGGGATGCCGGGATGAACCGCAGAAGGCGTTCGGATCTTTGATCTTTTGCCATTCGCCCTGAATATAAGCCTCCAGCCCAGAGAATTTTGCCTTGTAGCCCATCTTGGGGCTGCCGGGGACCCAGTAGCCCAGGTAGATATAGGGCAGGCCAGCTTCGCACGCGATGTCAATGTGATCCAGGATCATATAGGTACCCAGAGAATTCTGAGGCTGGTTCGGATCGTAGAAGGAATAAACCATGCTCAGCCCATCATCGAGCACATCGGTCAGGCTGACAGCGATCAGGTCTCCGGTCTCCGGATCTGCATATTCCACCACGCGGCTTCGGATCGGAGTTTCTTCGATCATCGCCGCAAATTCGAACACGTCCATATCAGCCATGCCGCCATCGGCGTGCCGGGTGTCAAGATAGCGGCGGAACAGTTCGTATTGCTCGTCCGTTGCCCAGGGCGACGTCGCGCGACGTTCTAGGTATCCGTTGCGTTTTATCGCGCGTTTCTGGCTCTTTGTTGCGCGGAACGCCGAAACGTCGATCCGGGCTGACAGACAGGCCGCGCAATCGGTGCAAGAGGGGCGATAGAGTACATTCTGTGACCGGCGAAATCCCTGCTGCGACAGGGAATTGTTCAACTGTTCCGCGCCTTCGCCCTGTAGTGCGGTGAACAGCTTACGCTCCATCCTGCCGTCGAGATAAGGGCAGGGTTGCGGGGCCGTGACATAGAATTGTGGCGCAATTGGCAGCGTGTGTCGCATGAAGTTCCCAGGTAGCCTCGGGTGGGATGATAGCAACCGTTCCCGAGGCCGCCAAGTGTTTCACGCAACCGGGCCTCAGGCCCGTCGATTGATCATGACCGTGCCCAGAAAACTGTCGGTCAGTCCCTGGCCGCGGGCGCTGGTCAGCATCATGATCACCGAGATGATCTGAATCACTGCGACCGCCATGCTGACGAAATAACCGGCAGTGTGGGCGATGGCCTTGCCCATATCCATCCGCTCTCCGAATGCGTCGCGCAATTCGATTCCCATGAACCGCATGCCCAGTGTGGCCGAGCCGTTGGTTATGGTTACAACGCGATAGACAAAGCTGATCACGGCATAGATCGCCGCCAGAAAAAACAGACCGAGGCCTGCGCTCAATAGAATCGCCACCGTGCAGAGCAGCGAGATGAAGGCGACATCAAACAACCACGCGACAAAGCGTTTGCTCGTCACCGAGCGGTAGAAATCGGGTTGGGTATCCGGGTCAGGCAGGTGGTTCATTCGTCAGGTCCGAAAAAGTGGGTAAGGGTACCCTGTCCCGGAATGCCGGGACAGGGCAAGGTCAATCAGGTAGGCGTGGCTTTACCGTCGTCTTCATGGTTCTCGCGGGCGCGTTCGTCCATGAACTCGTCGAATTCGGCCTTGTCCTTGGCATCGCGCAGGCGGCGCAGGAACGCCTCGAAGTCCTGTTGTTCGCGTTCAAGGCGGGCCAGAGTATCTGACTTGTAGGCGTCAAATGCGCTGTTGCCGGACGGCTTCATCGCGCTCATGTGGCTGTGCCAGGATTTGCGGCGACTGCAGGATTTGCTGAACATGCGTTTGCTCCAGATCATGTAAGCCAGAAGGGCCAGGCCAACTGGCCAGAAGAAGATGAAACCAAGGACCATGGCGGCGATCCACGCCCCCTTGCCTTTGTCATCCAGCCAGGCCTCAATTCGATAAAGCCATCCCGGATTCGCGGGGACGGCGGGGTCGGACAGTGCGGTCATTTGAGCTCTCCAGGGTTGATGTAAATTCTTTTCACATTGTCTAGATGGGGTCGTTGATGGGGGTTGCAAGGGGGCAATGTGAAAAAGATTTACATTCTGCAATTCGGTTGACGATGGACATCTTCAGTCGCAGGTTGCGGGAATGGAAATGACAGAACACAGGACGGCACCTGCGCTTAATGAAATACTCGACCTAGAAAAGCAGGTCTGGATGGCGCTGGTGGACGGCAATGCAAGCGCGGATCGGGCTTTGCTGAGCGCAGATTTTCTTGGTGTGTATCCCACGGGATTTGCCAATCGTGACGACCACGTTGGACAATTCGCGGATGCGCCGACAATGGCCGCGTTTGATCTGAGCGACGCGAGATTGCGCGTTCTGACACCGGACATCGTATTGCTGTCGTATCGTGCCGATTATTTGCGCCCAGGTGCGACAACGCGCGAAGCGATGCTGATTTCGTCGTTGTGGGAACGCAGAAACGACGTTTGGGTGAACAGTTTCAGTCAGGACACGCCGGTTCAGAAAACCTGATCAGAATGCCCCATTGACGATTACGCGCTGCGATGCGCAGTTTGCGCGTATGACTGACGCTCTTGACATTTTAAGACTTCCACGTGCTTTCGATCCATCCCTCGGGGATGAAGCGCGGGCCTTGATGCCAGATTTGCCGGCTGAGATGGGGGAATTGGTGGCGGGCACCGCCGGTTCGAGCCCCTATCTAAAAAGTTTGATCGAACAAGAGAAGGGCTGGCTGCCCGAGGCTCTGATGCACCCGGATCAGGCGCTGGATAACGTGATGACCGCCGCGCGCGATCTGCTGCCGGATCAGTTGAAGCCCGGATTGCGGCAGGCCAAGCGGCGTATGGCCCTGCTTACGGCGTTGGCCGATATTGCAGGTGCGTGGCCACTAGAGAAGGTTACTGCGGCCCTGACCGATTTCGGCGCTCTGGCCGCCGATGTTGCCGCCAAGGCCGAGATCGCAACGCTGATCCGGCGCAAGAAGCTGCCGGGTATGACCGAGGATGATGTCGAAACCGCAGCCGGGTTGGTCATCCTGGCGATGGGAAAGATGGGCGCGCATGAGCTGAACTACAGCTCGGACATCGATCTGATCGTTTTGTTTGACGAGACGCGCTTTGATCCTGATGACTTTTACGAGGCCCGGCAGGGCATGGTTCGGGCCACGCGCAACTTCTGTGCGACGTTGAGTGATAAGACGGCGGACGGCTATGTTTTCCGCACTGATCTGAGGCTGCGCCCCGATCCCGCCGTGACACCGGTTTGCATGGCGATGGAGGCCGCCGAACGGTATTATGAAAGCCTGGGCCGAACCTGGGAGCGCGCCGCTTATATCAAGGCACGGCCCTGTGCCGGTGATCTTGCCGCAGGGCAGCGTTTCCTTGACGGCCTGCGACCCTTTGTCTGGCGCCGCCATCTGGATTTTGCCGCCATTCAGGACGCCCATGACATGCGTCTGCGCATCCGCGAAAACAAAGGCACAGGAGGGTCCTTGTCGATCCCCGGGCACGACATGAAACTGGGACAGGGCGGTATCCGCGAGATTGAGTTCTTTACACAAACCCGTCAGTTGATTGCGGGCGGCCGGGATGCTGACCTGCGGGTGCGTGGTACCGTTCCCGGTCTGGCGGCGCTGGCCTCCAAAGGGTGGGTGCCGCAGGATGTTGCCAATAAGCTGACCGATCATTACCGCGCGCACCGCGAAGTCGAACACCGCATCCAGATGATTCATGACGCGCAGACCCACAAGGTGCCGAGTTCGTCTGATGGGATCGAGCGGGTTGCCTGTCTGATGGGGATCAGCAGTGCCGAGTTGACGCAAGACCTGACAAATCGCCTGACCGAAGTGCATGAGCTGACCGAAGGATTCTTTGCCCCAGGACCGGGTGCGGCACCGGTCCAAGTGCAGGATGTGGAGTTCGACAAAAGCGTTTTGGCCCGCTGGACGACATACCCGGCCCTGAGGTCCCAGCGCGGCGCGCGGATTTTTGAACGTCTGCGGCCCGAGCTGCTGTCGCGTCTTTCCAAAACCGCAAAGCCCGATGAAGCACTGATGGCTTTGGACGGGTTTCTGGCAGGCCTGCCAGCCGGGGTGCAGCTGTTTTCGCTGTTTGAGGCGAATCCGCAACTGATCGAGCTGTTAACCGATATCGTTGGCACGTCGCATGCTCTGGCCTCGCATCTATCGCGCAACGCGTCTGTTTTTGACGCGGTGATCGGGGGCAGTTTCTTTGCGGATTGGCCGGGACAAGAGGCGTTGCAAGCGGAATTGACGCAGGCTCTGTCGGAAGAAACAGACTATGAAACCCAGCTTGATCTTGCACGGCGCTGGTGCAAGGAATGGCATTTCCGGGTTGGTGTGCATCACCTGCGCGGCCTGATCGACGGGGCGCAGGCGGGTCAGCAATATGCCGAGCTGGCACAATCGGTCATCGCGGCCATCCTGCCGCATGTCACTGAGAATTTCGCCCGCAAACACGGCCCTGCACCGGGGCGCGGCGCTGCCGTGCTTGGGATGGGATCGCTGGGGGCGGGCCGGATCAACTCGCAATCCGATCTGGACATGATCGTGATCTACGATCCCTTGGATCAGGACATGTCTGAGGGTCCGCGCCCTCTGGCCACGCGCACCTACTACGCGCGGTTCACGCAGGCCCTGATCACAGCGCTGTCCGCGCCGATGTCGCAGGGACGCTTGTATGAGGTCGATATGCGGCTGCGCCCTTCGGGCAATCAGGGGCCGGTTGCGACCAGTTGGGCCAGCTTTGTCAATTATCAGCAGAACGAAGCCTGGGTGTGGGAGCATCTGGCCCTGACCCGCGCGCATGTTGTTGCCGGGGATGCCGGGCTGGCCGAGGAAATCGAAGCCTTCCGCACCGAGTTTCTGTCGCACCCGCGAGAGCGGGGCAAAGTGCTGCGCGACGTGGCCGAAATGCGGTCGCGCCTAGCCGCGGCCAAGGCGCCCGCTGGCATATGGGACGCCAAGAACGGCCCCGGCCGATTGATGGATATCGAGTTGATGGCCGAAACCGGCGCCTTGCTGGCTGGGTCCGCACAGCGTGATGTGTCCTCTGGTCTGGATGGCGCCGTCGCAGCCGGGTTGCTGGATGTCGCACAGGCGCAATCTCTGAAAGCTTGCTATGACTTATGCTGGTCCGTGCAATGCGCGGCGCGGCTGCTTTCGGGCAAGGCTATCGAAGCCGACAAGATCGGCGAAGGCGGAACTGCTTTTTTGTGCCGTGCCACCGGGTTCGAACGGGTCGAGGCGCTACAGGCGGCTTTGCTGGAGAGTTATACGACCGCAGCCGATCTGATCGGGGGTGTGATCAAGGGAGACGAAGATGGCGCGCAGCACTGATCCCAACGACCATAAGGGTCTGATCCGCGAAGCCTATCGAATCGAGGGCATAACCTTGCCGGAATGCCGCAGCATCTTTCTGGATTGGGCACTCAGTGTTCCTGCGGATCGCGACCAGAACACAGCGCTGGCAGAACTGCATGCGGGCTATGCCGAGCAGAACCCCGATCACCCGATGACGCAGGTTCTGACCGAAGGCCTTCAGACGGCTCAGGCACCGAAACGCCGCGGCGGGTGGCGATCCCGTAACCGCTAGGGCTTTCCCACCGGCGCGTTCAGGACTATGAGGGCGCCATGACCCAATCTGCCGACCGCCCCCGTATCCGCCTGAAACCCAAAGCCAATGCGCGCGGTCTGCGCCATGGCTTCCCGTGGGTCTACGCCAATGACATTGTCACCGACCGCCGCACCCGCAAGATTCCAGCGGGCGCCTTGGCCGTACTCGAAGACGACAAACGCGCGCCCATCGCGCTGGTGGCAGTCAACCCCGAGTCTAAGATCATGTGCCGGGTGCTGGATCGTGACATTGAAGCGCAGCTTGACGCGGCGTGGTTCGAGAGCCGTTTGCGGCATGCCGTTGATCTGCGCGAGCGCCTGTTTGCTGCCCCATATTACCGCTTGATCCATGCAGAAGCGGATGGCTTGCCCGGCGTTATCATCGACCGCTTTGGCGAGGCCTGTGTCATTCAGCCGAACGCGGCCTGGGCCGAGGCGCACCTGGACCTGCTGACAGAAGCTCTGGTCAAAGTCACAGGCGTGACTACGGTGCTGAAGAACGCCTCTGGCCGCACGCGCGGGCTGGAGGGGCTGGACGACGTCAATCAAACTTTGCGCGGAACGGCGCCTGATGCGCCCCTGCCGGTGCCGATGAATGGCGCCACCTACATGGCGGATCTGACAGGCGGTCAGAAAACCGGGCTGTTTTATGACCAGCGCCCCAACCACGCCTTTGCCGCGCGCCTGGTTCATCCCGATGCGCAGGTATTGGACGTGTTCAGCCATGTGGGCGGCTTCGGTCTGGCGATGCTTGCAGGCGGTGCGGGGCAGGCATTGTCCGTTGATGGCTCAGCCGCCGCGCTCGACCTGGCGAAAAAAGGGGCCAAAGCGTCGAACCTTGCTGATAAGTTACAGACCCGACAAGGCGACGCGTTCGACGTGCTGGCCCAGTTGGGCGAAGAAGGTGCGCAATTTGACGTGGTGGTCTGCGATCCACCCGCCTTTGCGCCTTCCAAGCAGGCGCTGGATGCGGGTCTGCGCGCGTATGAACGTATCGCAAGACTGGCGGCACCTGTGGTCAAACCCGGTGGTTACCTGGGCCTGTGTTCGTGTTCGCACGCCGCTGATCTAGGCCGTTTTCGTGATGCGTCCTCTCGTGGGATTGGCCGCGCCGGGCGCCAAGCCCAACTGATCCACACCGGCTTTGCAGGCCCCGATCACCCGCAATTGCCGCAACTGGCGGAAAGCGGCTATCTCAAAGCGGTGTTCTATCGCCTATGAAAGCCGTGCTCGACACCTGCGTCATCTATCCCACCGTGATGCGCGAGATGCTCTTGGGCGCTGCCCGCCTGGGCCATTTCACTCCGATCTGGTCCGCGCGCATCCTCGAAGAATGGGCCCGCGCCGCGCGCAAGCTTGGACCAACGGGCGAGGTGCAAGCCCGGGCCGAAATCGCGCTGACACAAGCCGGCTGGCCCAAGGCCGAGCGGACTGCGAATGAAGGCCTGCACGACCGTCTTTGGCTGCCGGATGCCGCCGATATCCACGTGCTGGCGACGGCGATCGTCGCGTCCGCCGATATGATCGTCACGGTGAACGCCAAGGATTTTCCCAAAGACATATTGGCGGAAGAAGGCCTGGTCCGCAGAGATCCCGACAGCCTGCTGCATGGTTTCTGGCAAGCTGATCCAAAGGGTATGAACACGCTCGCGGCTCAGGTCCTTGCCGAGGCCAGCCGCCTCTCAGGTGATCAATGGACCCTGCGGGCACTGATGAAAAAAGCCCGGCTGCCACGTCTGGGCAAAGCCCTGAGTGCCTGAGCGGGACTCAGCTTCATCTGGCTGAAAATATCCCGGAGAGCGCGAGAGGCTGGCCTCTCGCTGCGCGGCCTCAGCCACGCGCCCAACGCTGCTCAAGTTTCTCAAGCGCTGCAATTCGTTCGTCTGTTTTCGGATGGCTCATTAACCAGGCCGGCACAACACCCGCCCGTTGCTGCGTCAGGTCTTCCAGCTTGTGAAAAAGTGACTTCTGAGGTCCGATCCCGATGCCGGCCTTGGTCAGCAAAGCCGCGGCATATTCATCCGCCTCATACTCATCCCCTCGCGACAAGCGCGAGGCCAAAAGGGCAGTCAGCGCATTGGCGATCATCGCACCGATGAATGGGATGAAACGGTTCAACACCAGTATCAAAGCGGTCCGCATTGCGTTCTGGCCCGAGAAATCAATCATTCGCCGCCGCGCATGACCCAGGGCGACGTGACCCAGCTCATGTGCGATCACGCTGGCCATCTCCTCGGCAGAAACTTCTCCGTTGCGGAATTTTCGGTAAAACCCGCGCGTGATGAAAATTCGACCATCCGGAGCAGCCAGCCCATTCACCGGATCGATCTCATAGATGTAAACCGGCACCCGATCGATGCCCAAAGCTGCCGCCAGCCGGTCCGTCATTCGTTTCAGCGCCGGATCGGCCAGTTCGGTCGACTTTGCGTCCAACTCACGATGCGTGCGCCAGACGGAAATCCGGTACATCACGAAGGCGTAGCCAATTGCAAGAAGGATCGGGGTCAATCGGAGCATGTTAAAGATATGGTCCGAACATTGGCATTGCGCAAGTCACACCTGCGGGATGTTTGTCGCGACCCGCATGTTCGGGCGACGAAATCGGCGCAACTTTCGCTAAGTTGTGATTTCCTGATATGAACTATTGATTAATGCATCGATCCCACTTAACCCACGGGGCGCTATCGATGGGGGACCCATGACCGACAAGAACCATGAAGCGCGTCACCTGGAAACGCTCGACCGGGACCTGCGTCGCTTTTCACGCCTAGAATTGGCGACCGCTCAGGCTGGGCGACCCTTTGTGGGATCAGGTATCGCCATTGCATTCATTGTCATCGCGGGTCTCGTGGCTGCTTTCCTGTTCGGTCAGGGCAGCAACACGCTTGTCGTCGTGATCGCGGCGATGTTCGGGGCCTATATGGCGCTGAATATCGGCGCCAACGACGTCGCCAACAATATGGGACCTGCCGTGGGGGCGAATGCGCTTACCATGGGCGGAGCCATCGTGATTGCCGTTATTTTTGAAAGTGCCGGAGCGCTCATCGCCGGGGGCGATGTCGTATCGACCATTGCCAAAGGGATCATCGCGCCGGAAAGCATGGGAACGGCGGATGTATTCATATGGGCGATGATGGCGGCGCTGCTTTCCTCTGCGCTTTGGGTCAATCTGGCGACTTGGATTGGCGCGCCGGTTTCCACCACGCATTCGGTCGTGGGCGGTGTCATGGGGGCAGGGATTGCCGCTGCCGGGTTCGGGGCCGTAAGCTGGGGCACCATGAGCAAAATCGCAGCCAGTTGGGTAATCTCGCCAGTTCTGGGGGGCCTGGTCGCAGCTGGCTTCTTGTGGTTCATCAAGGCCAGGATCATCTATCAGGAAGACAAGATCGCCGCGGCCCGCAAGTGGGTGCCGATGCTGGTTGGGATCATGGCGGGCGCGTTTGCATCTTACCTGGCACTCAAGGGCCTCAAGAAAATCATCAAAATTGATCTCGCGTCGGCGTTGCTGATCGGTGCGGTCTGTGGCGGGCTGATCTGGGCCGTGATGATCCCGATTATCCGCCGCCAGTCTGAGGGACTTGAGAACCGCAACAAATCGCTGAAAATTCTGTTTGGAATTCCACTGATCGTTTCAGCCGCGTTGCTGAGCTTTGCGCATGGCGCAAATGACGTTGCCAACGCGGTGGGGCCGTTGGCCGCGATTGTGCAGGCTTCTGCCTCTGGCGATTTTACTCAGGCGGTCAGCATCCCGTTTTGGGTTATGATCATTGGTGCATTCGGCATTTCGTTCGGCCTGTTCCTGTTCGGCCCGAAACTGATCCGGATGGTTGGCAGCCAGATCACCAAGCTCAACCCGATGCGGGCCTATTGCGTCGCGCTTTCGGCTGCAATCACGGTGATCGTCGCAAGCTGGCTGGGTCTGCCTGTCAGCTCGACACATATCGCGGTTGGTGCAGTGTTCGGGGTCGGATTCTTTCGTGAATGGGATGCAGAGCGAAGGCTGAAACGGGCCAGCCTGACTGTTCCCGAGCGCCCCCGTCTCGCACCGGAGGAGCGCCGTCGCCGTAAACTGGTTCGCCGGTCCCATTTCCTGACCATCATTGCTGCGTGGGTTATCACGGTTCCCGCCGCAGCGATGCTGGCGGCGGTACTGTTTCTTGGGATTCAGGCAGTTTCCGGATAAATTCAGGGGCAGACCTCAACAGGTCAGCTCCTTCATACCCTGTTCCAGACCAGCCCGGCCTCTGCATTCCAATGCTCATTTGCGCCGCCGGGGTAGGTGGTCTCATAGCAGCTTATCGAGACGTCGCCGACGAAGATGCACATGTAGTCCGGGCCGCAGGTTCGCAGGGCTTCATGTGCCGGGTTTTGTTGGCCACTTTAAAAAGCACCAGAAACCGCTGATGCTGCTATTGTTTTCCGGGCGCAGGAAGCTCCAGATTTTCATGTAGGTCAGCCAAAGTTCCAGCCGTAAGTGTGGACCCTTTGGACGCATCAAAAAACGCGTGCTCAGCTTCTTTTTGCGCCACCAGGCTGTCCGTTCTCAAATCTCTGACATCGGCACGGAGTTCGCCTTGTGCCTCCTCAAAGGTCTGTGCGTCTTGCAGTTCGCTTTCCAAGGCATCGAGTTTGTCATTGCAGCCTGGGTCTCCGGGATCAAGCGCAGCAATATCATCGGCGATCTGGTCACTGCTCCGGCCGTCATAGCTTTCGTTCAGATCCCTTAAGCCCCTCCGTGCATCGTGTAACTGATCACGCAGGTCGTAATACTCCGCTGCGGCAGCCTGATAAGCGGCGATCTTTCCGACATTGCTATTTGCGGCAGCGTTCAGGAAGGCCGGGGTGGCCGCTTTCGACGCGTTCAGATTGCGCAGCTTGCTCGAACCATTGGGATCGGTGATTGCGGCTGCCAGCGGGTCCTTGTATCGGTGCTTCTTGCCGTCATGGTGCAACGCGTCGTAGCGAAGGCGGAAATTGGTATCCTTGGAGCGGTATTGAAGAGTCTCTGAATACCGGTGATAGGTCGGATCGTAAGGCACTGGTTGTACAGTCACTTCGTCTTTCGGGTGGCTCTTTGGTTGCGGAAGCCCAAGATTGTCATGATAATCGCCCAACGCGTCATTTGTCAGAAAGCGCCCCTTAGAGGCGTCAAAGAAAGCGTCTTCTGCTTCTTCCAGGGCATCCTTTGTCTGGTGCCCAAGATCTTTCAGATCGGCGCGCAAACCGTCGCGGGTTTCTTCATATGTTTCAGCGTCCCGTAGTTCGGATTCCAATGCTTCACGTTTGCTGTCGTATTCCGGATCCGTCGGATCAAGCGCTGCAATGTCATCGGCAATCTGTTCACTGCTTCGCCCGTCGTACCTTTCGTTCAGATCCCGCAAGTCGCGTCGTGTATCATAGAGCTGTCCGCGCAGGTCGTAATACTCCGCTGCAGCGGCCTGATAAGCGGCGATCTTTCCTACATTGCTGTTGGCCGCAGCGTTCCGAAATGCCGGGGAGGCCGCTTTCGACGCGTTCAGATTGCGCAGTTTATCCGAGCCATTAGGATCGGTGATCGCTGCTGCCAGCGGGTCACGGTAGCGGTGTTTCTTGCGGCCATCCAAACCAGTAGTGCCGTCATGCCGGGCTACCGGGCGTAACGAGCGTTCGATCGGTTTGACCGAAACAGTCTTGTATATACGAGTTTTCTTTGCAGGTTTATTGCCGGACTTCTTCGCTGGCTGTTTCCCGAAAAGCTGTTGGACATCCTTCTTGAACTCTCGTCCAAATTCACCAACCGAGACACGCCGGACTTTTTGGTTTCCGCCGGTGCCAGTATTAGACTTTTTTGCTTTTGCAGCGTGTTGCTTTTTGGATCCGGCGCTTTTCTGCGAAGCTGACGCTTTGCCCTTGGAGTTGTTTTTTCCACCACCGTTGGCCTGGGATCCCGTTGAGGAATTCCCTTTTCCATTGGATCCATTGCCCTTGCCATTGTCGGCTTTTCCGGAGTTCCCTTTGCCATTTCCATTGTCGTTCTTTGCGAAAGCTGCATCCGGCGCGAGCGCAAAAGTCGCTGCTGCTGCGACCGCAACACTCAGTTATGTGGCGGTTGCCACAGACGCAATAAGATTTCGCAAATTGTGGCTGGTCATCTCTCCCCCCAGCTTTAACGCGCTTGTACCTTATCACGAGATGGGAATTCGACGAGTCTTATGAAGCCTTTTGTGTGCTATTTGTGAGCATTCTGTGGGTGGGGGGTATTTGAGGTGTTTGTTTTTGTTTTGGACACAACGGGCGAAGCTTGAAGCCTTAACTTGGCTACCGAGTCAGTTCCCTCATGCCCTGTTCCAGTCCGGCCAGAGTCATTGGCACCATGCGATCTTCAAAGATTTCACGGATCATGCCGATGGAATGGGTGTATTCCCAGTACTTCTCGGGCACAGGGTTGATCCACAGGTTCGATGCCCATTGATCCCGCGCGCGTTGCAGCCAGACCTGACCGGCCTCTGCGTTCCAATGCTCGTTTGCGCCGCCGGGATAGGCGATCTCATAGGGGCTCATCGAGGCGTCGCCGACGAAGATGCACTTATAGTCACTGCGATAGGTGCGAAGAACCTCGTGGGTCGGGGTCTGCTGATCCCACCGGCGGCGGTTGTCGCGCCAGACACCTTCATAGAGGCAATTGTGGAAGTAGTAGTATTCGAGATGCTTGAACTCGGTTCGCGCGGCTGAGAACAATTCCTCGACCACCTTGATATGCGGGTCCATCGATCCGCCGACATCCAGAAACAGCAGTACCTTGACTGCGTTGTGGCGTTCGGGGCGGGTTTTGACATCCAGATAGCCATGTTCGGCGGTGGCGCGTATGGTGCCATCCAGATCCAGCTCCTCGGCAGCGCCTTCGCGCGCCCAGCGGCGCAGGCGTTTCAAAGCAACTTTGATGTTGCGCGTGCCCAGTTCAACCGTGTCGTCCAGATTCCTGAATTCCCGTTTGTCCCAGACTTTGACCGCGCGCTGGTGGCGGCTTTCCTTCTGACCGATGCGGACCCCTTCGGGGTTGTATCCATAGGCCCCGAACGGAGAAGTTCCGGCTGTGCCGATCCACTTGTTTCCGCCCTGATGACGGCCTTGTTGTTCCTTGAGGCGCTCGCGCAGTGTTTCCATCAGCTTGTCGAACCCGCCAAGCGCTTCGATCTCGGCTTTTTCTTCATCCGACAGGTGTTTTTCGGCCAGTTTGGCCAACCAATCACCGGGGATATCGACGGCCTCCAGAACCTGATCGAAACTGATTTCGTTCAGCCCTTCGAAACTGGCGGCAAAGGCGCGGTCGAACTTGTCGATGTTGCGTTCGTCCTTCACCATCGAAACGCGGGCGAGATAGTAGAACGCCTCGACATCATAGGTGGCGAGACCCTTTTTCATGCCTTCCAGAAAAGTCAGATACTCCCGAAGCGATACCGGGATGCCAGCTTTGCGAAGGTTTTCGAAAAAGGGCAGGAACATCGTGTCAGGCCACCAAACGCACCAGAACCAACGAGATCGCCAGACCCACCAGCGCAAAGGCAATGCCGTACCCGGCTGCATATTGCGCCATATCGGCCCGATTGCCGCTGCGCTTTTTCGCGGTCAGGGCGCCCAAGGTAGCACCCAGTGCCGCCATTCCCAGAACTACCAACATATGTGTGTCATCCGTCTTTCGTGCTATCGGCGTTTCTTCGGCCACCATCCTGCGACAACGACTGGGCCACCAGATCCGAACCAAACCCGTACCGCGCCCATCCCAGGCTGTCCAGCCTGACGGCGCGTGCCTTCTGGATCTGTCCCGCCTGTCTCAGTGCCTCTGATTTCAGCAACAACAATGTGGCCAGCAAAGAGGCATTTTCAGCTCGGGTCATGACATCGATGGCCCTGTCCAGTTCAGGCAGAACACTGGGCCCCTTATCCTGTGCCAGCGCAAACGCTGCGGTTTGAGTCGTTACATAGGCCTGATGCACGTCTGTTCCGGGCGTGGCCTTCAGGAACTGTTGCGCAATCTGAAACTGGCGCTGGGCTTCGTTGGGGTCTCGGAATTGTTCCATCCTGCCCATCAGATAATGGGGATAGGCGCGGCGGTGATCTGTCCAACCCTGTTGCTGACCGATCCGTGCCGCTTTTCGCGCTGCGCGCATCTGTCTGGGCGAACCCGACCCGGGCCCCAGTGATTTCTGAATCGCGTCAATCCACTCGCGCGGCGTATCCGTGAAGGGTTGAACGGCCACTCTGTCCCCTCGCGGGTTCAACCTGCCAAGAACTCCTGGAATGACAGCGGCGACCTGATCTCGGGTCATGCCGGTGCGCAGTTCCGGCGCATAAGCAGCCCGCAAGATCAGCATGTCGAATCCGGTCAGAACAGTATGAATGTTGTCGTCGTTGAACACCGAATCCGGCAGATGGTAGAGGTCGTTCAGCGGACCAAGGGCCTGTGCCAGTTCTTCATGCAGACAATCACGTATTTCCTGCGGACTGACGTCGTATGGGATGAAAATCCCAAGCCGTTCGCGTTTTCGAAGCTCGGTCCAACTGCTTTTGATCTTTCGACGGTCACGTCGATACTCTTCAAGGCTGGACGAGTTGGGGACCACAAAACACGCCGCGTTGGGCAGAATGCGCAGAATGTCTTTCTGGCTGACGGCTTCGATGGTGATATTGGCCTGACCCTCGTTGACCTGCCGGATATTGATCCCGGCCTCGCGCCGTAGGCGATTGAGCAACCGGGTCAGGTCCTGCAGCATGCTTGCGGTCGGTGATCCGGTCAGACGGACTGTGACCGGGGTCTCAAATCGCGTGAAAACGGGCAGGGCGGCCCCGCTTTCCAGCTCGAAATGCAAGGACAAGAAGTCAGAGGCGATGTTTTTGTTGGACCGAGCGGGCGGCGAGGGATGCGCAGTCGAAAAAGATTTGGCAGGCGGCAAAGTCGCTTCGATGGACTGGACCTGACCGGGAAGCTCGATTGTTTCAACCGTCGCGCAGCCAGAAACAACCAGTGCCAGAAAAAGGGCACTCAATCGCTTCATGAGCGGGCGTACTTGATGAACGGTGTCAGTGTTCCGATGCGATCATACAATTGCCGCGCAGTATGGTTGAACTCCTGGGTCAGCCAATAAACCGATGGCGCGCCCTGACGATCGGCCTCATCATAGACTGCTTGGATCAAGGCCCGCCCAACGCCGGAACCCCTTGCCTCGGGTCGTGCGAACAGGTCCTGCAAGTAGCAGACTTTTTCCACCTTCCAGGCATGACGATGAAACAGGTAATGTGTCAGTCCGACCAGAGCGCCATTCTGCTCGGCAACGAAACAGGAAAAATCCTGCGGGTCGTCGCCCAGCAGTCTGCAAAAGGTTGTTTCGTATATGTCATCGGGCAGGGCCGTTTCGTAAAATACCAGATAATCCCGCCACATGTCGGCCCATTGGCTTTTGTCCTCGGCACGCAGGGTGCGGATTGTCAGTGCATTAGCCAAGCGATACATCCAGTTCTGTGGGGGCGAAGCTCTGTCTCGCCAGATAGGCCGATGCTGACATTCGGGTCGTCCCAAGGCAAGCCATGATCACCGTCCCTTTACCTGCCGGCTATCGCTTGCCGCGTGCCAAGAAGGCCAGACGTTCGAACAAATGCACATCCTGTTCATTCTTCAGCAACGCACCGTGCAGTTTCGGCAGCGCGTCGGTACCGCCACGCTTGAGGTCTTCGGCACTCAGGTCTTCGGCCAGCAGCAGTTTCAGCCAGTCCAGCACCTCGGATGTCGATGGCTTTTTCTTCAGCCCCTGCGTGTCGCGGATTTCATAGAACTGGGTCAGGGCTGTGGTCAGCAGCGCCTCCTTGATGCCAGGATGATGTACTTCGACGATTCGACGCATCGTAGCCTCATCCGGAAAGCGGATGTAGTGAAAGAAACAGCGGCGCAGGAACGCGTCCGGCAATTCTTTTTCATTGTTCGAGGTGATGATAACGATAGGGCGGTTCTTGGCCCGGATCGTTGCCCCTGTCTCGTAAACATGGAACTCCATCTTGTCGAGTTCCTGCAGAAGGTCGTTGGGAAACTCGATATCCGCCTTGTCGATCTCATCGATCAGCAGAACAACCTTTTCGTCGGCCTCGAAGGCCTGCCACAGCTTGCCTTTGCGGATGTAGTTCGACACGTCATGAACACGTTCCTCACCCAGCTGGCTGTCCCGCAAACGGCTGACCGCATCATATTCATACAGGCCCTGCTGCGCGCGGGTGGTGGATTTCACGTTCCACTCAATCATCCTCAGCCCCAGCGCGCCGGCCACCTGTTTGGCAAGCTCTGTCTTGCCAGTGCCGGGTTCGCCCTTGACCAGCAATGGACGCTCGAGTGTGACGGCGGCGTTCACGGCAATTGTCAGATCGTCAGTGGCGACATATTCGGCTGTACCTTGAAAGCGTGCTGTCATGGGCCTCTCGTATGGTTTTTCGTGATCCGTGGGCTGGTTGTGTTTTCCGGGTTACAGACGGCCAACGATTTTGACAACCCGCGTCCATGCGTCGGTTGAGGCGATTTTAGTAAGAACTCCAAGCCCTTTTGGTTGATTCGCGTGCGGGAATGTGTCCTGCTGATTAACGCCTGCCTCAAAAAGGCCCGCTAAATTTCATAGAAAAATAGGGTTTTGTTGTTGTTTGTCTCATATTTAGACAAAACAGCGCTTGGGCGTGCTGAAGCAAAGTTTGTGTAGTGACAATCCCACGCTCGTCGGCTAAATGCTGCGCAGAAGGGGGTGCCAAATGTCAGGTGAAACAACCGCGACCGACGTTTCTGGCCATACCGAGGGAGCAAATATGAAACAGGAAGTTTTTCTGCCGGAGGATTACCGCCCGGCCGAAGATGAACCTTTCATGAATGACCGTCAGCTTGAGTATTTTCGCCGCAAGCTGTTGGATTGGAAGAATGAACTTTTGGCGGGCAGCCGCGACACGATCGAAGGGCTGCAGGACAACACCCGAAACATCCCGGATGTCGCAGACCGAGCGAGCGAGGAAACAGATCGCGCTTTGGAACTGCGGACACGCGATCGTCAACGCAAGCTGGTCGCCAAAATCGACGCAGCCCTGCGTCGGATCGAAGAAAGTGAATACGGGTATTGCGAAAAGACCGGCGATCCAATTTCGCTGAAACGTCTTGATGCACGTCCGATTGCAACCATGACGCTTGAGGCGCAAGAGCGCCACGAGCGCCGCGAAAAAGTCCACCGCGACGATTGATCGCCGGGTGCAACTTGAGAATTTCGAACGCTGGGGCCTGTGGCTCTGGCGTTTTTGCGTTAAGCGGTAGGGCATGAAGATCAATCGGTTGAATTTCTGCGTTATTGGCGGTGGCATCGGTGGCTTGGCGTCTTCGTTGGCGCTGCGGCAACACGGGGCGCAGGTCACCCTGCTGGAGCAAGCCCCGGCACTGACCGAGGTCGGCGCAGGTCTGCAGATCAGTGAAAACGGGATGTGTGTGTTGCGCGCGCTTGGGGTGGCGGATCTGTCTGTCGGTCAGAAATCCCATGGTACGATCGTCCGTGATTACCGCAAAGGGCGCGTTGTCAGCCGACTGCCTGGACCGTCGGCTGGTCCGACCAATTATTTTCACCGTGCCGACTTGTTGAATCTGCTGCATTCTGCGGCCCGCAAGGCCGGTGTGGATGTCCGCCTGGGGGCCAAAGTTTCCAACGTGCAAAAACACTCCAACGAAGCTGAAATCCTGTTGGCGAGCGGCGAGCGGCTGCGCGCCGAATGTGTCATTGCCGCCGACGGTGGTCGAAGCGCGATTCGCCCGGCCCTGAACGGGCCCGAAACTCCTGTGTTTACGCACCAGGTCGCCTGGCGCGCAACCATTCCCTGGCGACCAGATTCAGACGTGGTGGCGGCATCCCTGACCATGGGGCCGGGTCGGCATGTCGTGACCTATCCTTTGCGCGATCAAAGCATGATGAACATCGTTGCGGTCGAGGAGCGCTCGGATTGGCGGGAAGAGGGATGGAAGCTAAGGGGTGATCCGGACGAATTGCGCGCACGTTTTTCAGGATTCGGCGATCCGGTACGTGAGATTCTGTCAAAGGTCTCCGATGTGAATCTGTGGGCTTTGTTCCTGCGCCCGGTCGCAAAAAAATGGCAGAACGGTCGTCTGGCATTGCTGGGGGACGCGGCGCATCCGACCTTGCCGTTCATGGCGCAAGGCGCTTGCCTGGCGCTGGAAGATGCCTGGACGCTTGCGCGATCATTCGACGAGCACCCGGGTGTCACCAGCGCGCTTGCAGCCTACGAGAAAACGCGCCGACCAAGGGCAGAAAGCGTGGTTGCCGCTGCCGGGTCGAACGCACGCAATTTCCACCTTTCAGGCCCCGCCCGTTTGGCGGCCCAATGTGCGCTTATGGCAATCGGGGGGAAATTGTCGCGCCGTTACGAATGGATATACAGCTACGACGTCACGGCCTGAAACACTATATGTCCAGATCGACCCAGACTGGCACATGATCCGAGGGTTTTTCATGTCCGCGCACGGCTGCATCAATCTGGCAATCCCGCATAAGATCCGCCGCTTGTGGGGTCAGCAGAAAGTGATCGATCCGAATTCCGTCGTTTCGGTTCCAGGCCCCGGCCTGATAATCCCAAAATGAATAGTGTCCCGCGCTTTGGGTGGCGGCCCGGAACGCTTCGGTGAAGCCCAGATTCAGGATTTTGCGAAATGCGGCGCGGCTTTCAGGGCGAAACAATGCGTCTTCGAGCCATGCTTCGGGGCGTTTGGCGTCCTCCGCCTGCGGGATGATGTTGTAATCCCCCGCCATCAACGCAGGCTCTTCGGTTGCCAGCAAAGTGCGGGCACGGTCGTAAAGTCGTTCCATCCAAGCCAGTTTGTAGTCGTATTTCGGGCCGGGTGCCGGATTGCCATTGGGCAGATACAATCCACAGAGCCGAAGAGCCTTTTTGCCAACGACAGTGGCTTCGATCCAGCGGGCCTGTTCATCCGCGTCATCGCCTGGAAGGCCGCGCGACACGTCCTCGAGTGGAAGTTTCGACAATATTGCTACGCCGTTGAAGCTTTTTTGCCCGTGAGTTTCCACATTGAATCCACGCTCTTCGAATATCTCGCGCGGGAAGTTTTCGTCGACCGACTTGATCTCTTGCAACAGCACAACGTCCGGCTGCGCTTCGTCCAGCCAACGGGGCAGGGCCTCGACCCGCGCCTTGATGCCATTGATGTTGAACGTGGCGATTTTCATGCGCGATCCTCCGAAGACTTGGTGCAACCTATCGCTCAGAACGGGTCCAACGGCAAGCCGGAGATCGGATTCGCGAGGCTCTGCCTCGCGCTCCGGGATATTTTGGCCAGATGAAGAAACGGATTTTTAACTGAATATCTTCAAATTGAAGTGGCGGTACAGGCGGGGACGCCGATGACGGCGCCAGGTGAAGCCCCCTGATCTTTCGGTCAGAGGGCGGACCCCTGCTTCATCTGGCTGAAAATATCCTGGGGGTGTGGGGGCAAAGCCCCCATGGTTACATCGAAAAAGACGTGCCGCAACCGCAGGAAGAGGTGGCGTTGGGGTTGTCGATCACAAATCGCGCACCGATCAGTTCCTGGGTGAAGTCGATGACCGCGTTTTCCAGGAAGGGCAGCGAAATGGCGTCAACAATGACTTTTTGCCCTTTACCTTCAAGGACCAGATCATCTTCTTTTGGCGTATCCAAAGCGATTTCGTATTGAAAACCCGAGCAACCGCCGCCTTCCACTGCGACGCGCAATGCCTGACCCTGATCCGCCGCGCCGATTTCGGCGAGGCGTTCGAAGGCGCGTTCCGTGACTGATGGGGGCAGATTCATGCCGGTCTCCAATGGTTTCCTTCCATTACGCCATACAATATAGAAAGCGCAAGGACAGGCGACAAGGACAGGCCATTTGGACAGAGCTAGTTTTGCCTCGGATCCGGACCGCACCAGGGGGCGGTTTGTGCCCGAGGAGGAAAGCAGTTTCCGATCATGCTTTCAGCGCGACCGGGACCGGATCATTCATGCCAGTGCCTTTCGGCGCCTCAAGCACAAGACGCAGGTGTTTGTTGAACACGAAGGTGACAGCTACCGCACCCGCCTGACCCACTCCATTGAGGTGGCGCAGGTGGCGCGGACCATTGCCGGTGCTCTGGGGTTGAACCCAGAGCTGACCGAAGCCGTGGCCTTGGCGCATGATCTGGGACATACGCCTTTTGGACATACCGGCGAGGACGCGTTGCACGCGTTGATGAAACCCTACGGAGGTTTTGATCACAACGCTCAGGCCATTCGGATCGTCACAAAGCTGGAGCGCCACTATGCAGAATTCGACGGGTGTAACCTGACTTGGGAATGCCTGGAAGGTATAGCCAAGCACAATGGGCCGGTTACGGGCGATCTGCCATGGGCATTGGCCGAATGCAATCAGGGTTTCGATCTTGAACTGCACACCCATGCCAGCGCGGAAGCCCAGGTTGCGGCCCTTTCCGATGACATTGCCTACAACAACCACGATCTACTGGACGGGTTGCGCGCGGGGTTGTTCTCGGACGACGATCTGCAAGACCTGCCGATCGTCGGTGTCTGTTACGCCGAGGTGGATGCCAGATACCCCAGGCTGGATTCCTATCGCCGGCGTCACGAAGCGCTAAGGCGGGTTTTCGGGGTCATGGTGGCCGATGTCATCAACACCTCTCACGATCTCATTGCCGTGTCTGGCGCGCAGTCCGTCGAAGAAGTTCGTCATCTTGGGTATCCTGTCATCCAGTTCTCGGATGAGGTTCGGGCGCAACTGCGCGAAATCCGGGCGTTTCTGTTCACCCGGATGTATCGCGCTCCCAGTGTGATGTCAGTGCGGGAGGAGGTGGCAAAGATCGTGGAAGATCTGTTTCCGATTTATTTGAATGATCCCAAGCAAATGCCTGCGCGCTGGCATGATGATATTGAAGCTGCCGGGGACGAGACAGGTTTGGCCCGTATCGTTTCCGATTACATTGCGGGCATGACCGACCGATTTGCCTTGCAGGACCATGCCCGGCTGACCGGCTGATCACTCCACAGCGATATAGGCGATGGCCCAGACTTGCTGAGCTGCTTGTTTGGCGGACTGATCGACGTTCTCTGTTGGAGGGAAGACGATCATCGTCGGGCCATAACCACCGATCCCCATCGGTGCGCCATCAGAATGCGTTGCTATGATCGGTTTATGCGTGGTGATGCTGTTCCAGTCGATTGCAGCCTGATACCCATCCAGCGCCATGGGAAGAGCGGTTTTCCCCTCGGCCCCTGCCATCGTCATGACGTCTGACAAAAGCGGGCCTGAGAACCTGTAATCACGCTCATTGCCCGGAGGACCATACGAGATTGTGATCTCGAGCTGCTCCAGCCCGTCCAGCATGGCAGCATCAAACCCTGCCGCGCCGTCATGCGTGACCTCCAGATAGCCCAGCAGACCGCCGTCATTCTCCCCCCGCGCGGGCAGGTTTGTTTCGCTGACCGCGCCGCCCAGCGTCAGCAGCACATGGCCTTGCGGTTGTGGTAGGTCGGCCAGTGCAGGCAGGGCGGCGGACAAAAGCAAGGCAATAGACAAGGGGCGGTGCATCAACGGTCTCCGGTAGCTTCGAACATGCCCGAGATTAGCGAGTTGTTCCGCCAAACCAAGCTGAAACATTAGGCGTCCATTGACCTTGCCGCATTGCGTGGTAAACCCCGCGACAAGCAAAAGGACATCCGAAATGAACCTGTTTTCCGAGATCCGCGGCCTTGTACTGGACGCGCTGGCGCAGATGCAGTCCGAAGGCGTACTGCCCGAAGGGCTGAGCTTTGACAACGTGGCGGTCGAACCTCCGCGTGATGCCGCGCATGGGGACATGGCGACCAATGCCGCGATGGTGCTGGCGAAACCAGCCAAGATGAAGCCGCGTGACATTGCCGATGATCTGGCCGGGAAACTGGCGGCGGATGATCGGGTCACAAGCGCTGAAGTGGCGGGCCCCGGTTTCCTGAACCTGCGTCTTGCGCCGTCCGTCTGGCAAGGCGTGTTGGCGGCGGTGCTTGAAAAAGGCACCGATTACGGGCGTTCGACCATGGGGCAGGGGCAGAAGGTGAATGTCGAATATGTCTCGGCCAACCCGACCGGCCCGCTGCATGTCGGACACACTCGCGGCGCGGTGTTCGGGGATGCGTTGGCGAGCCTGCTGGCCTATTCGGGCCATGACGTGACCCGCGAATACTACATCAACGATGGCGGCGCACAGGTGGACGTGCTGGCGCGGTCGGCCTATGAGCGCTATCGCGAGGCCAACGGCCTCAGCCCCGAGATTGCCGAAGGGCTGTATCCCGGCGACTATCTGATCCCGATCGGAGAAGCGCTGAAAGAGAAGTACGGCGACAGCCTGATCGACAAGCCGGAAAGCGACTGGCTGAAAGACCTGCGCGAGTTTTCGACCGACGCTATGATGGATCTGATCCGCGCCGACCTGAAGGCGCTGGGTGTCGAGATGGACGTGTTCTATTCCGAAAAATCGCTTTATGGCACCGGAAAGATCGAGGCTGCGCTTAAGTCCCTGACCGATAAGGGCTTGATCTACGAAGGCGTGCTGGAACCACCCAAAGGCAAGAAGCCCGAGGATTGGGAGCCGCGCGAGCAGACCTTGTTCAAATCCACCGAGCACGGCGATGACGTCGACCGCCCGGTCAAGAAATCTGATGGCAGCTGGACGTATTTCGCCCCGGATATCGCATATCACTATGACAAGGTGACACGTGGTTTTGACGCGCTGATCGACGTGTTCGGCGCGGACCACGGCGGCTACGTAAAACGGATGAAGGCTGCCGTTTCGGCTCTGTCCGATGGCAAGGTGCCGTTGGATATCAAGCTGACGCAGCTGGTGAAGCTGTGGAAAAACGGCGAGCCGTTCAAGATGTCCAAACGGGCCGGGAACTTTGTCACCCTGCGCGATGTGGTCGATCAGGTTGGTCCGGATGTGACCCGTTTCGTGATGCTGACCCGCAAGAACGACGCACCGCTGGATTTCGATTTTGACAAGGTGCTGGAGCAGAGCCGCGAGAACCCGGTGTTCTACGTGCAATACGCCCATGCCCGGGTAATGAGCGTGCTGCGCCGTGCCGCCGAGGCAGGGATCCCAACAGATGATGTGACGCTTGCCGGCGCGGATCTGAGCAAGAACGATCACGTCTCGGAACTGACTGTCGCCAAGAAGCTGGCCGAATGGCCACGCCTGGTCGAAATCGCTGCGCGGACCAACGAACCGCACCGCGTCGCCTTCTATCTGTATGAACTTGCAGGGGATTTTCACGCGCTCTGGAATAAGGGCAATGACGAAACCCAATTGCGTTTCATTCAGGATGGCGATGTTGCCACAAGCCAGTCGAAAATTGCATTGGCCCGTGCCGTTTCTGTTGTGATTTCAGCGGGCTTGGGTATTCTTGGCGTTACCCCGGCGCAGGAGATGCGGTAACCAATACCGCCCGAACCGCCGGTACGAGGTAGGCAAGAAATGACCCGCGCGCCTTTTTTCTGGCGCGAAACGGGCAGTGAGGCGGACATGGCGAGTTACGATTACTCGGGGCACCAAAGCCCCGAGCAGATTCATTACCCGAATCAAACGCATTCCGAGGATGCGTATGACTATCCCGAAGACATGGAGGATTATGATGCGCCACTTGGCGCGTTCGGACTGGGGCGGGCCGTCAATTTCCTGGGTGCCGTCGCATCGCTGGCACTGGTCGCCGGTGTCGGTATTTGGGGATACCAGCTTGTCATGCGGGATGTCAGCGGCGTGCCGGTCGTGCGCGCGGCCGAAGGGCCGATGCGGGTGCAGCCCGAAAACCCAGGCGGAACACCCGCCGATCATCAGGGCTTGGCCGTCAATGCGGTGGCCGCCAAAGGCAGTGCTGCCGCTCCAGCGGATCGCCTGATCCTTGCGCCGCGGCCGGTCTCGTTGACGGATGAAGACGTACCCGCAGCTGATTTGAAGCCGACACCAGCGCTGCATGTGGTGGAAAAGCCGATCTCGACCCAGGAAGCCGCACGATTGCGCCAGAACGCAGTGGATGCGCTGGTTGCGGAACTGGCGGGTGAGGCGGCCAAAACGCAGCAAGAATTTGAAGATGGCGTGCAGGTGGCATCGTTGACCACCCCCGAGGAAGAACCCGCAATTGATCCGGCCGATTTCGCAGCGGCCTTGCCGGATCCGGCCATTGCCGAATTGCCGGGCGTGCGCCGATCCGTGCGCCCGTTGACCCGTCCGGCGCGTGCCTCTCGCAGCCAGGTGTCGCCGAGCGAGAATTCCGAAGAGGCGATCAATGCGGCGGTAAAAGCTGCGGTTGGGTTGGATGTCGATCCTGATACGCTGGAGAAGGGCACGCGTCTGGCACAGCTTGGGGCCTATGACAGCACCCAGGTGGCGCAATCGGAATGGGATCGCCTGAATGGAAAGTTCGGCGAATATATGGCCGGAAAACAGCGTGTTATTCAAAAAACTTCAAGCGGCGGACGCACCTTTTACCGCCTGCGCGTGCTGGGCTTTGAAGACCTGAGCGACTCGCGTCAGTTCTGTGCTGCGCTTGTCGCGCAGGGGGCTGATTGTATCCCGGTGGCCGTTCGGTGAAATTCGGTGCCACGATCACCGATGCTCAGGGCTTGCGCCTGACGCAAAAGGAAAGAGATCTGTTTCGCCAGATGAACCCGTTCGGGTTCATTCTGTTTGCCCGCAACATCGAAAACGCCAAACAGGTAAGCGCCTTGTGTGATGATTTCCGCGAGGCGGTCGGGCGCAATTGCCCGATCACCATCGATCAGGAAGGTGGGCGCGTGCAGCGCCTGCGGGCGCCGTTGGCCCGCGAATGGCTGCCTCCGCTGGACCATGTGACCAATGCCGGAGAACAGGCCGAGCGCGCCATGTATCTGAGGTACCGCCTGACTGCTGATGAACTGTTTGGCCTGGGAATTGACAGCAACTGTGCGCCCATGGTGGACGTCGCGCGACAGGAGACGCATAAGTTCCTGAAAAACAGATGCTATGACACTGATCCTGAACGAGTTTCCAGAATCGCGAAAGCCGTGGCGCAGGCCCATTTGGACGGCGGTGTGCTGCCGGTGCTCAAACACATCCCTGGCCATGGACGTGCCACGTTGGACAGCCATCATGACTTGCCGCATGTGGATCTGCCCTTGGAGGAGCTTGAGCGCAGCGATTTTGTGCCGTTCCTGGCCTTGAACGACCTGCCGATGGGGATGACCGCGCATTTGGTCTATGATCGGATTGACCCGCAGCCTGCCACCATCTCGGCGACCATGATGGATGTGATCCGCAACAGGATTGGCTTTGAGGGGCTGATCATGACCGATGACATCGGGATGAAAGCGCTTAGCGGAACGCCCGCTGACGTGTCGCGGCAAGCCATAAGCGCGGGCTGTGACGTCGTTCTGCACTGCAACGGAAGCTTTGCCGAGCGCGCCCAGGTGATGGAAGCTGCCGGAGAAATGTCTGATGTAGCACAGGCCCGCGCAGAACGGGCGCTGGCGATGCGCAAACGCCCGCTGGAACTTGACATCCCTGCCGTCGAAGCGGAACTATCTGCCCTAATGGGCGGGCAGGTATATGAACGATAACCTTTTTAGCGAAGACCCTGTCTCGGTCGCGGATCGTCTTGCGGCCGAAGCGCTGATCGTTGACGTCGATGGGTTCGAAGGCCCGCTGGATGTTCTGCTGACCCTGTCGCGCACGCAAAAAGTTGACCTGAGGAAAATCTCTGTCCTTGCGCTGGCGCAGCAATACCTGGCCTTTGTCGAAAAGGCGCGGGCGCTGCGTATTGAACTGGCCGCCGATTATCTGGTGATGGCGGCCTGGCTGGCGTTTCTCAAGTCCCGCTTGCTGCTGCCGCCAGACCCGGATGACGAGGGACCCTCGGGCGAGGAACTGGCCGCACATCTTGCGTTTCAGTTGGAACGCTTGCAGGCGATGCGCGATGCTGCCGCACGGCTAATGGCGCGTGATCAGCTGGGGCGCGATTTCTTCGAACGCGGGCAGGGCGAAGATATCACCCGCATCCGAACCGTGACCTATTCCGCCACGCTGCTGGATCTGATGCAGGGCTATGCCCGGATCCGCACGCGTGATGAATTCCGCCCGTTTGTGATGGATCGCGATTCGGTATTCACCATGGAACAGGCGCTGGAAAGAATGCGCCCGCTGATCGGGTTTGCCGGGACATGGACCGATATGGAAACTTACCTGCCCGATGGCTGGGATTCCGACCCGGTACGGCGCAGGTCGGCAACGGCGGCGACCTTTGCAGCCTCGCTGGAGTTGGTGAAAGAAGGACATATGGAAATCAAGCAGAGCGAGACATTCGCTCCGATCCATTTGCGCAAGAGGACCGAGACACGTGACTGATGCCCCCGAAGAGACCGGTACGCTGTTCGAGGCCCCTCCACTGGCTGAACAGGAACGCATGGTCGAAGCCGTTCTTTTCGCCAGCGCCGATCCGGTGACAATTGCGGATCTTGAAGCGCGGATGCCCCATGGCAGCGACGCGGCACAAGCAGTTGAATCGCTTCAGAAACGGTATGAGGGCCGTGGTGTACGCGTGGTGCGCGTAGGAGACGCCTGGGCCATCCGCACGGCCCCTGACCTGGGCTTTCTGATGCAGAAGGAAACGGTCGAGACCCGCAAGCTCAGCCGCGCTGCGATCGAAACTCTGGCCATCGTGGCTTATCATCAGCCCTGCACGCGGGCCGAGATCGAGGAAATCCGGGGTGTCTCGGTTTCGCGCGGAACAATCGATCAGTTGCTGGAGATGGAGTGGATCAAACTGGGCCGCCGCCGCATGACTCCCGGTCGTCCGGTGACGTTTGTGGTAACACCTGAGTTTCTGGATCATTTTGGGCTTGAGAACGCCCGTGACTTGCCCGGGCTAAAAGAGTTGCGGGCAGCGGGATTGCTGGAGAATCGTCCTCCTCCGGGGGCCATCCCACTGGGCGAAGGCCGCGAGGACGAGAGCGACGAAGACCAGACCGAACTGTTCGAGGAAGAGTGATCGCGCAGCCCTTTTGTTGCCGCATAAAGCGCGTATCTATATACGTAAGGACACGGAGTTGAGCCATGAATGCAAACCGGATCATTGACATGATTGTGCGTCAGGTCATGCGCCGTCTTGTCAACAAGGGTGTGAACAAAGGCATCGATTTGGCCAGCCGCAAGGGCAACGGATCGGGCGCATCGAATGAGACCAGCAAAGCCAGCGCACCACGCCATGCGCAGAGCCTGCGGCAGGCACAGCGCGTGACCCGGCAAATGCGCCGGTTCATGAAATTCTAGGGATTAGCCAACAGCTTTGAAGTGCTTCGACAGTTTCAGGCCCTGACCCTGATAGTTCGAGGCAATGCCCGCACCATATAGTTGCGTCGGCATCTCTGCCATTTTCTCATAGACCAGACGTCCGACGACCTGCCCGTGCTCCAGCACGAATGGCGCTTCGTGGCAGCGCACCTCAAGCACGCCACGGGAACCGGCACCCCCGGCAGCGGCATGGCCAAAACCAGGATCAAAGAAGCCTGCATAGTGCACTCTGAACTCACCAACCATCGCCAGATAGGGCGCCATTTCAGCCGCGTACATTGGTGGAATATGCACCGCCTCGCGACTAACAAGGATATAAAACGCGCCGGGGTCCAGGATGATGCAACCATCCTTGGTCCGCACCTCTTCCCAATAGTCCTGCGGGTCGTATTCACCTATTCGATCCAGATCGATCACCCCGGTGTGTGGTTTGGCGCGATAGCCGACGAGATCGGTATCAGGCAGTTGCAGGTCGACCGAAAAGCCCAGACCGTCCTGAATGACTGCAGGTCCGTCCACCAGCGGAGATTCGGCATGTAAGGATCTCAGTTCGGCATCTGACAACACGGCCTGACCCTGTCGGAAACGAATTTGGTTCAGGCGCATCCCGGGACGAACCAGAACCGAGAAGGAGCGCGGGCAGATTTCGGCATAAAGCGGGCCTGTGTACCCTGCGGGCACCCGGTCAAACTCGGTGCCGCCATCGGTGATGGTCCGTGTCAGAAGATCGAGCCGCCCGGTCGAGCTTTTGGCGTTGGCCACAGCGCTCATGTTGTCGGGCAGGGCAAGCGATTCCATCAGGGGCACCAGATAGACGCAGCCTTTTTCCAGAACCGCACCGGCCGAGATGTCGATGCGGTGCATCTCAAACTCTGCCAACCGGTCCGTGACAGTCCGGCCTTCGCCCGCAAGGAATGAGGCGCGTACTCGGTAAGCCACTGTTCCCAGACGCAAATCAAGGCTGGCGGGTTGAATCTGCGCAGACAGAACCTCTGGGTCGGCTGTGATCTCACCGCGCGAGATCATCGCCTCTAGCTGTTGGTTCGGGCAAACACCTGTCATCTCGATCCCCCCTGGTGCCAGAGCGGGATCTGGCCTGTATGCCATAAACGTCGGTGTAATTTGGTCGGGCTAGCAGGACTCGAACCTGCGACCTTCCGTCCCCCAGACGGACGCGCTACCAGGCTGCGCCATAGCCCGACGTTGGGGTGTTCATAAAGATTTTCCCGGCAGGGGCAAGAGGAAAACAATGCCTTTTGTCCTAACCCGTCGCCTGTGTTTCGACACGGTCCAGCCAGCGGCGCAGGTCTTTCGCAATCGGAGCAATGCGCCGCAACAGGTCATCATCAAAATCTGTCTGTTTCCACGCAAGCGACGCGATTCCACCCATCAAAGGCGCGGCATCCAGTTCGGGCTCTGGTTCCGGCTGTGCCGCAGAAGATGTACGCGCGTTGGCCTGCGGGCCTTCTTTCTCCGAATGCTCGGACGGTTCGCCCAGATCCATACGAATCTGCTTCTTGGCGGTTGCAGGCTTAGGTTCAAACGGTACCACGGTGTCCTGGACGGGCTCAATCGGGGCGGGGACGGGGTCGTCCAGAGACGGGGACAGCGCCGCGACATGTGCGACGCCCTGTTCGCGCAGGATACGCTGGACGCCTTTTATCGTAATACCGTCTTCGTGGAGAAGTTTCTTGATTCCTCCCAACAGACGCATGTCGTTGGGGCGATAATACCTGCGTCCACCTGCGCGTTTGACTGGTTTTACCTGAGTGAATCGGCTTTCCCAGAATCGCAGAACATGAGCCTGAACACCGAGCCAGTCCGCAACTTCACTTATAGTGCGAAAGGCATCGGGGGACTTACTCATAACCTGGACGTCCTGAACTTACTTACGGTTCCCGGCGGCGACGCGATCTTTCATCAGATGCGACGGACGGAAGGTCAGTACACGGCGCGGCTGAATTGGCACTTCCTCGCCGGTTTTAGGATTGCGACCGACACGTGCCGTCTTGTCCCGAACACTGAAGGTGCCGAAAGACGAAATCTTCACCTGCTCGCCGCTTACCAATGCATCGGACATATGGTTCAGAACGCTTTCAACCAGCTGCGCACTTTCGTTTCGTGACAGACCTACCTCACGAAAGACAGCTTCGCTCAGATCCATTCGAGTCAGTGTTTTGTCGCCCATGCCATTTCCCCTGTTGCTGTAGAAGCATATGGGTATGGCAAATTCGCTGTCAATATCAATGAATTGCGGGCGGCTGTGTAAGCTGGTTTGCGCCGGTTACCAGCGCAGAACTACCGCGCCCCAGGCCAGACCGCCGCCAATGGCTTCGGTCACGATCAGATCGCCGGTTTTGATCTGTCCGCGTTGCTTGCCCACGGACAGGGCCAATGGGATGGATGCGGCCGACGTGTTTCCGTGATCCTGAACGGTCACAACGACGTTTTCCATCGGCAGGTTCATTTTCTTGGCCGTGCCCTGAATGATGCGGATGTTGGCCTGATGCGGCACGATCCAATCCACGTCCGAGCTGCTCAGCCCCGCTCGTTCCAACGCTGTTTCCGCTGTTTTCGTAAGCTTTTCAACGGCATGGCGGAAAACCTGATTGCCCTGCATGCGCAGGTGCCCGGTGGATTGGGTCGAAACGCCCCCGTCGACATAAAGGAGGTCTTTGTAGCGCCCGTCTGAATTTAGGTCGGTTGCCAGAATACCGCGATCATCCGCAGTGCCTGTGCCGTCCTGCGCTTCCAGCACCAGAGCACCGGCGCCATCACCGAACAGCACACAGGTGGACCGGTCGGTCCAGTCCATGATCCGCGAGAATGTTTCCGCTCCGATTACCAGCACGCGATTGGCCTGACCGGAAACAATCAGCGCATTTGCGTTGGAAAGGGCAAAAACGAATCCTGCACAAACAGCCTGAACATCAAAAGCAAAGCCCTTGGTCATGCCCAACCGTGCCTGAACCATGGTGGCAGCCGAAGGAAAGGTCAGATCCGCCGTTGAAGTCGCCAGAACGATTGCATCAATATCATCCGCCGTCAGACCTGCGTCAGCCAGCGCGGCTTCGGCGGCCTTGGTGGCCAGATCGGATGTCGTCTCGTCTTCGGCAGCAAAGTGGCGGCGTTCGATCCCCGAGCGGGTCTTGATCCATTCGTCGGTCGTGTCCAGGGTTTTCTCAAACTCGGAATTGGGAACAACGCGTTCGGGCAAATAATGCCCGACACCTGCTACAACTGAACGGCCTGCCATTTTAGGGTACTGCCTTTTTTGTTATTTATCTGTTTGCGGCGCTGATTGCGCGGCATCTTGTGCAAGCTGGGCAGTGGATGCAACCCGCGCAGCCAATTTTTCGGAAAAGCCGGACTGCGCCAGAGTGAAGGCCAGTTTGATTGCAGCTGACACGCCTGTCGCGTCAGCGCCGCCGTGGGATTTCACCACGGTGCCGTTCAGCCCCAGAAACACGCCACCATTCACGCGCCGCGGGTCGATCCGTTTCTTCAAACGGTTCAGCGACGTGATAGCCAAAATCGAGGCCAATCGGGATAGGGGAGAGTACTTGAAGGCCTGACGCAACAGGTCCCCGATCAGGCTTGCCGTTCCTTCGCCGGTTTTGATCGCGACGTTGCCGGTAAACCCATCGGTTACAATGACATCCGCTTTGTCACCCGGGATGTCGCTGCCTTCGACGAACCCTACAAAGTCGAAATTCGCCTGCTCCGCGAATTCCGCAATCATCGAATGCGCTTCTTTCAGTTCGGCACGCCCTTTGTGCTCTTCGGTGCCGACATTCAGCAGTCCGATCCGGGGGCGGCCCAAGGCCATACCGTTACGTGCATAGGACGCGCCCATCAGCGCGAATTGCAGCAAATCCTTGGCGTCGGCGCGCACATCAGCGCCGACGTCCAGCATTACGTTGAACCCTTGAGGGTTGCGCGAGGGCCACAGTATCGCGATGGCCGGTCGATTCACGCCCGGCAGTTTGCGCAGGCGCATCATCGACAGGGCCATCAACGCTCCGGTATTGCCGCAGGAAACCGCGCCATGGGCTTCGCCCTGGCGTACCGCTTCCAGCGTGGACCACATCGAGGTCTCTTTGCCGTTGCGCACAACCTGACTGGGTTTGTCTTCCATCGTGACCACGCCGGGGCAATCACGAAAAACGACGCGCCCCTCAAGGACACGCCGTTTGGCGACAAGCTTGCGCAATACCGGTTCGGGCCCGTGTAACAAGAACCTGATATCCGGGTTCTTGTCGGCCGATTTCGCAAGACCGGCAACAACGACCGAGGGACCCGCGTCCCCACCCATAGCGTCGACCGAGATGGTGATCCGTCCGGCGTGCGTGGGCTGTTCAGTCATGCCTTGGTCTGCACTCGATCAGGCTTAGGCTGCGTCTTCGTCCAGATCGATTTCGTCGGCCTGTGCGACGACTTCGCGATCATCATAGTGGCCGCAGGATGCGCAAACGTGGTGCGGGCGCTTCAGCTCGCCGCAGTTCGGGCATTCGTTCGGGTTTGCAGCAACCAGAGCGTCGTGTGCGCGGCGGTTGTTGCGACGCGACTTGGAAACTTTGTTCTGTTGGACGGCCATGGTCTCAACCTTTGTCTGACTAGGGGTCGCAGAATCGCTGCCGACCCGGGTTTCGTAGTTCGTTTATCGTGGTTTGACGCGCGTTTAGGCGACGAGCCCCGCAATGTCCAACCCAAAATCCGATGAGCGCGCGAAAATACTGCGATTCTCGGTATGTTCAAGCGATTTTTCTGACCGCCTGCTATGACAGGAAATCTGTCATCTGTCACTCGTCTTTTTTGAGTGCGTCGCGCAATTCCGCCAATCCGGCAAAGGGTTTGACGTCTTCGTCGGTCATCGCCTGTTTTCCGGGTTCGGTAAAGTCTGCCTGTCCCAGTTCAGCCCCGTCCTTGCGCGGGTATTGTGGCAGGGCCAGTGACAGCGCCTCGACCATTACCCGGGCCGGGTCGATCTCGGCACCCAGAGGCTCGGATTCGTCATCTTCGGGAATTTCGAACTCCGGTTCGTCCGGATCGTTCCAATCGGCCAGAAACGTGCGATGCACAGGAATGTCGATCCGGGTTGTTACCGGATCGAGGGTCACGATACAGGGTTGGATCACGGTTGCACCGAGTTTGCCGTTCAGAACCCAGTCGCGCTTGCCCCGGGCCTGCACGTCGCCAGAGAAACTGAGCTTGCGCAGTCCCAGCAGTCCCAGGTCCTGTCTGATCTCATCCAAAGCAGCGGCCGCAGGGCGCAGATCAAAGGATGTCGGGGCGTTCTGGGGCATGTCAGCCACCCGAAGTGATGTAACGTTGCTCATTCGAGAGCCTTTCTATGTGTTGAACCGTGGCAGCGGTTTCTGTAATCGGATAGAAGCCGCAAGAGGCCAAGGCAAGAGGGTGCGCATGTTGAAGGTAGTGAACCGGTTGAAACCAGCGACGAAATCGCTTGTGTTTGTTGCCTGTCTGGCTGCGGCCGGGGCTTGTACGCCCATCTTCAAGAATCACGGATACGTGCCGCCAGCCGAAGAGTTGGCCGAAATCAAAGTGGGCGTGGATACGCGTGACAGTGTGGAAGAAGCCATCGGGGCACCGGGTGCGTCAGGTGTGGTGCGGGATTCGGGTTATTATTATGTCCGCTCGCGGGTGCGTCATTACGGCCCGAAACGGCCCGAAGTGGTGGCACGCGAACTGGTCGCCATCAGCTTTGATCAGCGCGGTGTCGTCAGCAATATCGAACGCTTTGGTCTGGAAGACGGCATCGTGATTCCGCTGGAACGCCGTGTGACCGATTCCAACGTTCAGGACAAAGGCTTCCTGCGTCAGCTGTTGGGCAATATCGGCAACTTCAACCCGGCCAATATTCCCGGCGCCAACTAATCTGCGCCAGAGCCTTGCGATGGTCACAAGGCAGTCACATGTCTTGTGCTAACGGTGTCGTGCTGGCACCTGTGGGTCGGCACCCGTGGAGGACGCGACCGTGGCGACGGCAGTTTTGTTGAGCAAAGGGCGCTATCGCGCCCGTCTGGCGCAATCATCTGAGGATATCAGGGCCGCACAAAACCTGCGAACACTTGCGTTCGACACCCGGCAACTGGACAGTGACGCATTCGACACACGATGCAGTCATATCCTGGTTGAGGATATGCGGTCTGCCGGGCGGTTGGTCTGTTGCTTTCGGATGCTGACAATGGATCATGGCCGCGAAATCGGACGCAGCTATTCAGCACAGTTCTACGACCTGAGTTCACTGGAAGGGTTCAGTGGCCGTATGGTCGAGATGGGCAGGTTCTGCGTTCACCCGAACCTAATCGATCCCGACATTCTTCGTGTCGCGTGGGGGGCAATGACATCCTACGTCGACCACAACAACGTCGAGATGCTGTTTGGATGTTCCTCATTTGCCGGAACCGAGACAGAACAGTATCTGGATGCCTTTGCGATGCTCAAACACCGCCATCTTGCCCCGAAACGGTGGCTGCCGCGGGTAAAGGCTCCGGATGTGTTTCGCTTTGCTACGCGTCTGCGGCGCAGGCCGGATACGAAAAAGGCCATGCTGCGGATGCCACCGCTGTTGCGGACCTATCTGATGATGGGCGGCTGGGTCAGCGACCATGCAGTGGTGGACCGCCAAATGAACACGCTGCACGTTTTCACAGGGGTGGAAATCGGGGCAATTCCGCCGGCGCGTAAACGCCTGTTGCGAACGGTGGCCGACTAGCCCGAGTATTTCTGAAAAGGTGAAGACGGGGCGTTGACGCAGTGCGACTGCCGGTTTAGCTGGCAGGCATGGCGAGAATTCCTTTGTTGCAGATGTCCGGCATTTCCCTGACCTTCGGGGGCGATCCGGTGTTCTCCGAGCTTGATCTGGTGGTTCAGCCAGGTGACCGCGTGGCGCTGGTTGGGCGCAACGGGTCGGGCAAGTCTACGTTGATGAAAGTGATGGCCGGTCTGGTCGAGGCTGATCGCGGCGAAATCGTTGTGCCGCCTGGAAAATCCGTGGGTTACATGGAACAAGACCCGACGATGGAGGGCTTTGCCACATTGGGCGATTATGCGTCCAGCGGGTTGGAACCCGGCGAACTCTACAAGGTTGAACGGGCAGGCGAGGGGCTGAAATTCGACCCTTCACGCGCAATTGAGACGGCCTCGGGTGGAGAGCGGCGGCGCGCGGCATTGGCCAAACTGATGGCCGAGGCGCCAGACCTGATGCTGCTGGACGAACCCACCAACCATCTGGATATCGAAGCCATCGCGTGGCTGGAGCGCGAGCTTGGGTCAACACGTGCGGCTTTTGTGCTGATCTCACACGACCGGGCCTTTTTGCGCGCACTAACACGGGCGACTCTCTGGATTGATCGGGGCGCTGTCCGACGGCAGGAGCAAGGTTTTGATGCGTTTGAAACCTGGCGGGACAAGATCTGGGAAGAAGAAGACCAGCAGCGTCACAAGCTGAACCGTCTTATCAAGTCCGAGGCCAAATGGGCGGTTGAGGGTATCAGCGCACGGCGCAAACGCAATCAGGGCAGGGTGCGGGCCCTTCAGGCGCTGCGTGCCGAAAAGGCGGCACAGATCAAGCGTCAGGGTTCCGCTGCGATGGCGCTGGAGGCCGGTCCAAAATCGGGCCGCAAGGTGATCGAGGCCAAAGGATTGGCCAAAGGGTTCGGCGACCAGCAGATCGTTCGGAATTTTGATCTGCTGGTGCAACGCGGTGATCGTGTGGCTTTTGTCGGACCGAACGGGGTTGGCAAGACGACGCTGCTGAAGATGCTTCTTGGGCAGGTGCAGCCGGACGAAGGCTCGGTGTCGCTGGGCACCAATCTTGAGATCGCGGTGTTCGATCAGACCCGTGCGCAACTGGACCCCGAGATGAGCTTGTGGGACAGCCTGACCGGCGACCCCGATATGCGGGTCTCAGGCAAGGCCGATCAGGTGATGGTTGGCGGGCAGCCCAAACATGTCGTGGGATACCTTAAGGAATTCCTGTTTGATGAGCAGCAGGCAAGAGCGGCTGTCAAGTCCTTGTCAGGTGGAGAAAAGGCGCGATTGCTGCTGGCCAAGTTGATGGCGAAGTCGTCCAACCTTCTGGTGCTGGACGAACCGACCAACGATTTGGATGTCGAAACGCTGGACCTGTTGCAGGAGCTGCTGGACGACTACGACGGCACGGTTCTGCTGGTCAGCCACGACCGCGATTTCCTCGACCGGGTGGCCACAACGACAATTGCGATGGAGGGGAATGGTCGCGCCACGGTCTATGCCGGAGG
Source organism: Ruegeria sp. YTSB088 (assembly GCF_059609825.1). Taxonomy (NCBI): domain Bacteria; kingdom Pseudomonadati; phylum Pseudomonadota; class Alphaproteobacteria; order Rhodobacterales; family Roseobacteraceae; genus Ruegeria; species Ruegeria sp. YTSB088. The sequence goes on from NZ_JBXWMM010000002.1 coordinate 372,244, forward strand.
GTGGTCGGATTATATCGCGCAACGTGGTGATGTGGCAGAGAAAAAGGAAGAAAAAGCAAAAGCTTCGAAGCCAAAAATCAAGCAGGAAACGAAGCAGAAGCCCGGCCTGTCGTTCTCGGAAAAGCACCGGCTGGAAAAGCTGCCTGCCGAGATTGAACGGCTGGAGGCCGAAATTGCAAAGCTCGAAGAACTGATGTCCGACCCCGAATTGTTCACCCGCGAACCGGTCAAGTTCCAGAAAGCGACCGAGGCGCTGGTTGAGCGGCAGGAAAAGCTTTCGGCGTCTGAAGAGGAATGGTTGACGCTGGAAGAGAAAGCTGAGGCGAAGTGAACGCAATCTGTGTTTGCCTTAAGGGGCAACGTTTAAAAAGTTGTACAAAACTTGAACCACGAAAATGCTCCGGTTTTGCAGCGGAATCGATTAACCTATCCGCGTCATCTCGTTCAGCGTAAACCGGCTACAGCCCCTTCGATTGCTTCCATGCAAGAGGCGAAATGAAGCGCGGTCATATGCGTCTGTCATGGTTCGCGAATCTGCCAGTTTTCATAGAGCACAAAAATACCTGGATTGGTTGTATCCACATGCAGGTCGTGTTGGATGCATCCTTCTTCCGGACAGGCGATGGGGCTGACTCTTTCGATTTCAGCGCGTTCAAGAACTTCCTTGTCTGGTTGGGCGACTCCCCGTGGGGCGCAGTGACCCGGCGCTGCCTGACCGAAAAAGAGGCAGGCGCCGCGCCCCGGGATCAAGGCTCCGGCGGATAGGGGAAAGAACAGGGTTATCGGAGGGGCCGTATAGGCCGGGCAGGGTTTCCGACGACGGTCTCGCCGACCGGAACGTCTTTTGTCACCACACTACCGGCTCCGATGATGGCGTTGTCGCCGATCGTAACGCCCGGCATGATGATCGCACCGCCACCAATCCAGACGTTTTCGCCGATCATGACAGGGTGGGCGACTTCAAGGCCCCGAGCGCGTGAGGCAGGGTCTTTCGCGTGTTCGGCGCAATAGATCTGCACTGCAGGCCCAAGCATTGTGTCGTTCCCAATCGTCACCGGCGCGGTATCGAGCACGACGCAGCCTGCGTTGAAAAACACTCGATCCCCCAAAGACAGGTTTATTCCGTAGGCACAGTGAAATGGGGCCTCAAGAAAGCAATCCTCACCAACACCAGCAAAAAGTGCTGCCAGTTCCAGCGCGATGGCCCCACGGTCATCCGGCGGACACGTGTTATGGGCATGAACGGCACGACGCGCTTCGGCACGAAGCGCATCCAGTTCCGGGTCAAGGCAGCAATACCACTCGCCCGCTTCCATTTTTTGTCGCTCGGTCATGAGCCCCGGTTTAGCGCATACGCAAGGCGCCGTCGATGCGGATGACCTCACCATTCAGATACCCCATCTCAACGATGAACCCGGCCAGTCGTCCGTATTCATGCGGGTCGCCCAGGCGGGCAGGGTTCGGGACGTCGGCGGCAAGCTGTTGTTGCACCTCTTCGGGCAGACCCGCCAGCATCGGGGTCATGAAAATGCCCGGCGCGATGGTCATGACCCGAATGCCGGTCGAGGCCAGATCGCGTGCCATCGGCAGCGTCATGCCCACGATGCCGCCTTTGGAGGCCGCATAGGCCGCCTGACCCTTTTGCCCGTCAAACGCGGCGATCGAGGCGGTGTTGATGATCACCCCGCGTGCTCCATCTGGTTCGGGGTCATTCTTTGCCATCTCGGCAGCGGCCAGCCGGGATACATTGAATGTGCCAACCAGATTGATGTCGATCGTACGCTGGAACGCATCCAAGGGGTGGGGGCCATCCTTGCCAACAGTCTTGATGCCATAGGCGATACCTGCACAATTCACCGTCGCAGTGATCTTGCCCATCTTTTCCATGCCATGGCGTATGGCGGCGGCCACCGACTGCTCGTCAGTCACATCCGTCTGCACGAAATGCCCGCCGATCTCGGTGGCAACCTTTGCGCCGCGGTCCGCATCACGATCCAAAATGGTGACCTGCGCGCCTTTCGAGGTGAAGTGGCGGGCCGTGGCTTCGCCCAGACCGGACGCGCCGCCGGTGATGAGGGCGGCAGTGGTGGACAGGTGCATGGTGAACTCCTCCCATGGATATGAACACTTGTTCAATAACTGCATTTTGGGACCAGTGTCCACATATTTGAGAAAGAGGGATATTGGTTGGCGGGCCAGATCATTCGCCCCGATGCCCTGGCAGATCCTCAAGACAACTTAATCCCAACTTCACGAAAACGCGCCTGTTCGTGAACGAAGAACTCAGCGCCGTTGTGTGTTTTTTCACCAGGAGGATCTATTATGGTTAAGAGTACGAAGCAAATATTGGGTGCAGCTATCGCTGTTCCTGTTTTTGGAATGGTGATGATCGGCAGTGCTGTTGCCGCATCGGAAACTTGCAACTGGAAAACGGCCCGAAATCTCGCCAACGCCGGCGACTATGCCAGTTTGTGCGATTGTGTGCAGGTGACCCCGAGTTTTCTGGACAGGCTTCAAAAGCGGTCCGACTTTGAGACAACTTTGAGTGTAACCGGGGCGCAATGCCCGGGGCTGGCCGCGTTGCTGACGGATTTGCCGACGGCAAGCTTGTCTGGTTCGGCGGAAAACCGGGGTGAAAACCGCGGCTCTGAACCAGGTGGGTCTGAATTTGCCGACGCTGGTAGTGCACCCGGCGGTGAATCCGGTGGTGGCGGAGGTGAGTTTGGAGGTGGCGCTGACACTGGTGGCGGTGGAGGTAACTCCGGCGGTGGCGGTGGCGGTGGTCAGTCCGGCGGCGGCGGAGGTGAATCCGGCGGTGGCGGTGGTGAGTCCGGTGGCGGCGGAGGTGAATCCGGCGGTGGCGGTGGCGAGTCCGGTGGCGGCGGAGGTGAATCCGGCGGTGGCGGTGGCGAGTCCGGTGGCGGCGGAGGTGAATCCGGCGGCGGTGAAGGCAAAGGTGGGAAAGGCAACGGCGGCAAAGGCGGTGGCAAGGGCAATAACGGCCACGGCAATGGCGGCGAGGGCAGCAGCCCGGGTCGCGGCAATAACGCCAACGATGATGAAGGCGGCGACCGGCCCGGTCGCGGCGGAGGAAAAGACCGCAGATAAGCACAGATTACCGAATGAAAAACGGCCACCCGTTTGGGTGGCCGTTTAAATTTTGTGCTTTTCAGACTTGCCGAGTTAGCCCAGTTGAGCCAGCGCGTGGCGCTTTTTCCCCGCGCTCAGCTTGATGGGCGAGGACAATGCACCTGCGTCGATCATCAGCCCGGCATCGGTCAGCGGCGCGTCATCCAGCTTGGCGCCGTTCTCGGCGATCAGGCGCTTGGCCTCCTTGCCGGACTTGGCCAGACCCGTTTTCACGATCAACTGGACGATAGAGATCGGTAAGTCTGCTTCCGATAGCGTCAGGGTCGGCAGATCATCTCCGACTCCGCCTTTTTCGAACACTTCGCGGGCAGTGGCTTCGGCGTTCGCCGCAGCCTGCGCACCGTGGGCCAGAGTCGTCACCTCGTTGGCAAGACGGATCTTGGCCTCGTTGATCTCGGACCCTCTCAGCGCGCCCAGGCGATCGCACTCGTCCACCGGCATTTCGGTGTAGAGCTTCAGGAACCGCCCGACATCAGCGTCGGTGGTATTGCGCCAGAATTGCCAGAACTCATAAGGCGAACGCATGTCTGCGTTTAGCCAAACCGCGCCGTCCTGAGATTTACCCATTTTCTTGCCGTCGCTGGTGGTCAGCAGGGGCGAGGTCAGGCCGTAGATCTCGTGATCCAGCACGCGACGGGTCAGGTCGATACCGTTGACGATGTTACCCCACTGGTCGCTGCCGCCCATCTGCAGAACGCAGCCATAGCGGCGGTTCAGCTCAAGGAAGTCATAGGCCTGCAGGATCATGTAGTTGAACTCGAGGAAACTCAGTGACTGTTCACGATCAAGTCGGGATTTCACCGATTCAAAGCTGAGCATCCGGTTGACTGAAAAATGACGCCCGATGTCGCGCAGGAAATCGAGGTAATTCAGGTTGTCCAGCCATTCCTCATTGTTCAGCATCAGAGCCTTATTCTCGGCCTCAGAGTCATAGTCGATATAGGCCGAGAACACCTTTTTGATGCCCGCGATATTCTCATTGATCTGTTCGGGGCCCAGCAGCGGGCGTTCATCCGCGCGGAACGAAGGGTCGCCCACCTTGGTGGTGCCGCCGCCCATCAAAGTGATCGGCTGGTGGCCGGTTTTCTGGAACCAGCGCAGCATCATGATCTGGATCAGGCTGCCCACATGCAACGATTTGGCCGTTGCATCAAAGCCGATATAGGCCGGTTTGCACCCACTGATCAGCGCGTCGTCAAGGCCCTGATAATCGGTGCAGTCGGCGAGAAAGCCGCGCTCGATCATCGTGGCGATGAAATCCGATTTGGGGTGGTAGGTCATATCGTGCCCTTTGGGTTAATGTTGCGGGGCACTGTATAGGCGGCAGCGCAGGAGAGGAAAAGCCACCTTTTCACCTCAGGTGCGGGGTGTGGTCGAGGGTGTCGATCCAGACACGCGCCCTGAGAAAAAATTGCCGGGCCGGTGCAGAACGCTTGCCTTTGCGACCCAACAGAAGGCACGTTGGCCGGGCTGCAACCCAAAGGTGAAATTTCGGACCTAGACGCGGCGAATGACACAGCCAATTCAGGAGGCAGGCTTGGGCCAGACCATCAGGAAACACGGAAAGGTCCGAGCTTTGGGCGCGATGTCCGGCACGTCGATCGACGGGGTTGACGCGGCGGTGGTGGAAACCGATGGACATTCGATTTACGGGTTTGGGGAAAGCGGATATCGCGCATATTCGGATGCGGAACGCGATGTGTTGCGGGCGGCCCTGGGGCAGTGGCACGGACCTCAGGTCGATGCGGCGGCCGAGATGGTGACAATCGCCCATGCCGAAGCACTGTCCGAGTTCGAGGACGTGGATCTGATCGGCTTTCACGGACAGACGCTGGCGCATGAGCCGCGCGGGCGCGGAACGTTTCAGGTCGGTGACGGGCTGGGGTTGGCGCAGGCGCTTGGGCGTCCGGTGGTCTGGGATTTCCGCAGCGATGATGTGGCGATGGGGGGCGAGGGGGCTCCGCTTGCGCCTTTCTTTCACTTTGCCTGTGCCAAATGGTTCGGCGCGGACCGGCCATTGTGCTTCCTGAACTTGGGCGGGGTCGGCAACCTGACCTATGTGGACCCGACGTTCGAAGGCCCCGAAGCGCCCGGTGCGCTGCTGGCATTTGATACAGGACCGGCCAATGCACCGGTCGATGATCTGATGCAGGCCCGTCTGAGGCTTCCCATGGACCGGGACGGGGCATTAGCCCGCGATGGTACAGTCGAGATGGGCGCGCTTGAGCTGTTTCTGGCCGAGCCGTATTTTTCCCGTATGCCGCCGAAATCCTTGGATCGGAACGATTTTTCGGAAATGATCGGTTTGGTCAAGGAACTCAATGACGCTGACGCGGTGGCGACTCTGACCGGTATGTGCGCCGCAGCTGTGGTGCAGGGGATGGAGCACTGCCCGAAACCCCCGTCCTGTGTGTTGGTCACCGGGGGTGGCAGGCGCAACCCGGTGTTGATGGAGATGTTGCGCGTGTCGCTGGATTGCCCGGTCGAAACGGTTGAGGCGGTGGGGCTGGACGGCGACATGCTTGAGGCGCAGGCGTTTGCCTATCTGGCGGTGCGCGTTGCTCGGAGGTTGCCGACCTCTTGCCCCGGAACCACTGGCGTTAAGGCGCTTGTTGGTGGCGGGGTCGTAAGTTCGGTGTCTATGGACCCGGTTGGATAACGTGATCCGGAAAACAGTTCAAAAAAACAAATCTTTGTGCAACCGTTACCTCGAACCCATGCAGTGAGGGTAAGGCACTATGGCGACCAAAGCAGAGCTTGAATCCGAGTTGGAGAAGCTACGGGAACGAAACGCGTCGTTGGAGGCGCAGTTCGAAAAGGATCCGGAACCCAAAGAGCCGCCAGAGCGGGTCAAATCATCGGATGAAATCCGGAAACTTCTGGAAGACCACGGAATCGATCTGAGCCAGGTTCAATCCTTGGGCAATGACGTTGTCGAGGAGTTTGGTCGGTTGCAGAAAGACTATCCGATTACGGCGTTGCTGATTGCATTTTCGCTGGGTTACGTCGTCGGGCGTGCGCAGGGTTAGGAGACCGGTTATGAGCAGACTGAGCAAAAATCTGGTTACGATCTATCGGACCGAACGTTTGATTGCACGCCGCCGCCTTGGAGTGGTTCAGCAACAGACGATATTGATGGGCATTGCGGGCATCGCGGCATTGTCGGCGGTGGTGCTTTTGAATGTTTCCTTGTTCTTGGCGCTCCAGAGTTCGATGCCACCAGCCTCGGCGGCGGCGTTGTTGGCCTTTGGAAACCTTATTTTCGCTGGGCTTCTGGTGCTGATTGCAAAACGCAGCAATGTCGAGGACGAAGTCGCCCCGGCCGTCGAGGTGCGCGATATGGCCATAGCGGACATTGAAGACGAATTGGAAGAGATGACCGCAGAGGCACGAGAGGTTGTTCAGGCGGTCAAAAGCATTGGATCAAATCCTTTGGGGTCCGCAGCGACTCTGTTGGTGCCTCTGATCAATGTGTTGATCAAAAGCCGAAGCGACAAATAGGGGCGTCCGTTCTGACGCGCTGATGCTGGTCCCTGAGATATGGCCAGTTGAAACGAGGAGTTTGTGGGCTTGGCGGGTTTGTACTGAATGATGCCGGCCTTGGTGAGCGCGCCAAGGGTGGGGTATCCGTGATGCGGAAAAACTCAACCAAGTCAAAGGTTCATCGACAAACCGGGCCGCTGCTGCGCCGTGCGGTGTCCAGATGGAAATGCCCTTTATGATAGCGATCGGCATCCGGGCCGAGCACGGTTCCGAACACGCCGCAGGCGCCACTGTGCAACTCTCGCAAAACAGCGCCCCGGTCGTTGTTCCATCCGTCCCGAACCGTGATCTGGGTTCCGTCCCGTAGAACGAAGGTCGATATGTCGATCGCCTTTCCTCGCGCATGTTCCGAGATGCGTGCACGCGGCTGGTTGTTCTGGGTCTTGCAGGCATAATGGCCGACGATCCGCATCCCCTTCAGCCCGCCGCCCAAATTGGCAAAGGCTGGCTTGGCCGTGTTTTCGATCCATGTTTTCAGCGTGACCGCCGTCTGGCAATCCATCAAAGAGAATTGGCTGAGTGCGATGTCAGAGATCCTGTAAACCCGAACCGGGTTCGTGATCCCGCATCCGCGGGCCTTTCCGGCGACGGGCTTGCGTGTTTCGCCCAGAATGGTCCAGTCACCACACACGGCGCCCCGTTCCAACATTCGTTCACGACCCACTTCGAATTGCCGGAACTTGCAGGGCCGCAGGGCAGGACGCTTTGAAACCAGCACCGCAGGTTCCACTGTCACGGCCGGGCCAGCATCCTCAGCCGTTTCTTCCCACGTCGGCTCTGGCACAGTCAGATCGGATGAAAGACGGGCCTTGGCGCAAGCGGGCTCTGCGCCTGCGAAGGCTGCGCTTTGACAAAAGAACAAGACAGACAGCAGAACCTGCTTCATTCTCACTCGTTACTCCGTCGCTTGTGGCTACGTGTACAGAATGATCAATGGGCAACTGTCTGTAAACTCACCTTTTCAGAGATCCTATTGTGAACAGTTACGCCTTGGGGATATCGAAGCCCGGCGCGGCCAGTTCGAACCCCTCGAACTGGAAACCGGGCGAGACCGTGCAACTGACCAGTGTGTAATCACCTGTGCTGCGGGCGGCTTGCCAATGGCCTTCCGGGACGATCAGTTGTGGCGCGCCAGCGGAAAGATCTGGTGTCAGCTCATGTTCGGTGGTGGGGCCCTGGTCGTTTGCGCTGAGCGACAGGACAAGCGGCGCGCCGGCATGGTACAGCCAGATCTCGGTCGCATCGACACGGTGCCAGTGGCTGCTTTCGCCAGCCTGCAACAGGAAGTAGATGCAGGTGCCGGTGGGGCGGCCTTCGTTTTCAGCGCGCCATGTCTCGGCGTACCAGCCACCTTCAGGATGGCGTTGCAGGTTCAGGCGGTCGATAACCTCTTGTGCAGTCATGTGGTCCCTCGTGTTTGGGTGCGATTATGCACGGGCAGGCGTGATCCGCTATGGTATTCATGCGCTCGAGGGATATGTTTACGACATGACCCTGAAAATCCCCTTCGATAACTCCTATGCCCGACTGCCGGATACGTTCTTTGCGCGGCAGTCACCGATTCCCGTGCGCGCGCCAGGGATGATTGCGTTCAACGATGATCTGGCCAAGTTGCTGCGGATTTCGCCCGGAGACGTTGAGGACATGACCGAAGCCTTTGCGGGAAACAGTATTCCCGAAGGTGCCGAGCCCATCGCTCAGCTTTATTCCGGGCATCAGTTCGGGCAGTACAACCCGCAACTGGGCGACGGGCGTGCGGTGCTGCTGGGCGAGACTGTCGGAACGGACGGGGTGCGCCGGGATATTCAACTGAAAGGTTCGGGTCCTACACCGTTTTCCCGCCGGGGCGATGGCCGGGCCTGGCTGGGGCCTGTTCTGCGGGAATATGTGGTATCCGAGGCAATGCATGCGCTGGGCGTTTCGACCACACGCGCTCTGGCAGCTGTGGAAACCGGTGAGACCGTCTTTCGCGAAGGTCCGATGCCCGGAGCGGTCCTGACCCGGGTTGCATCCAGCCATCTGCGGGTGGGGACCTTCCAGGTTTTTGCAGCGCGTGGGCAAATGGACAGCCTGAAGCGCCTGACGGACTACGCCATTGCCCGGCATTATCCCAAGGCAGAAGGTCCCATGGGCCTGTTGCGTTCGGTGCGGGATGCTCAGGCCAGTTTGATTCCGAAATGGATGAGCGTGGGGTTCATCCATGGGGTGATGAATACCGACAACTGCTCGATCGCGGGCGAGACAATTGATTATGGCCCATGTGCGTTCATGGATACGTATCACCCCAACACCGTCTACAGCTCGATTGACCGGATGGGGCGTTATGCCTATTCGAACCAGCCCGATATCGCGGTGTGGAACCTCGCGCAGCTGGCAACGTCATTGATCCAGCAGATGGACGACAAAGAGGCCGCCGTGGAAGAGGCGACCGAGATCGTCCACGCGATGCCGGATCTTCTGCAACAGAATTGGTTGTCCCGATTCCGGGCGAAGATCGGACTGGCATCAGCGGACGAGGGCGATCAGGAACTGATCACCGACCTTCTGAAGCTTATGGCCGAGGGGCAGGCGGATTTCACCAATAGCTTCCGGGCGCTGGGCGGTGGCAAGGCGCGGGATCAGTTCCTTGCCCCGGAAGCGTTTGACAATTGGGAAGCGGGTTGGCGCATGCGGTTAGAGCGCGAAGCAGCGCCGCTGGATGTGATGACCGCTGCAAACCCTGCATTCATTCCGCGCAATCACCGGGTCGAACAGATGATCCAGGCAGCCGTACAGGGAGATTACGCGCCGTTCGACCGGTTGAACGCCGCCCTGGCGCGGCCTTACGAGGATCAGGGTGATGCGGAAGACCTGAGGCGTCCTCCGGCCGAAAACGAGGTGGTCCATGCGACGTTTTGCGGGACGTGACGCGCAGACCGCGTCTATTTCCGCAGGATTTCCAACACCGCGGCGCTGACGATCAGGGTGGCGCCCAGAAACTCCCGCAGGCCGAATGGTTCGCCGGACAGGGCCGCGGCAGAGGCGATACCGACGACGACCTCGCTCATCAGCAGCAGGCCGACCTTTGCGGGAGACAGTTTTGTAGCTGGCCAGATGGTCATGTAGATCATGGGCAGAATGTAGACAGCCGACAGCATCGCATATCCCGCTATGCGGACCACTCCTTCCTGTGTGACGTTTGGCAGCGCCTGACCCCTAAGCGCCAACAGGCTGACAAGCGACAGCAACAGCGCGCCAAGTACAAAGGCAAAAACCTGACCCGTAATGGTAATGCTTCCGGTTTTGTACAAACCCAGAGTGCCCAATGCCCAGCATATGCCCGACGCCAGCGCCAGCCAGTCGCCCAGGTTTTGCGGCCATGGCACGAACCCGGCACCCCCAAGCACGACAAACAGCCCGCCAAGCCCGCAGATCAGGCCCGCAAGGCGCATCAGGCTCAGGCGTTCTTTCAGAAATACGACGCCCAGAAGCGTGCCCCATATCGGAGTGAGATAGAACAGCAGGATCGAGCGGACGACGTCGGTGTAGACAAGGCTGATCGAATACAGGCTGAATGCAGCCCCTGTGAACATACCGCTGAGCATCAGATCACGCCATTGCCGGGCCAGCATGTGCCTGTCGGCCCAGATAAAGGGGAACAAAGCAATCAGGGCCGCGCAGTACATGACGATCCCGGACCAGGGGCCTGTCAGACCGTGATCATAGAAAAACCGCACCGGAATCCAGTAAAGGCCCCACAGCGCGCCACCCATCACCAGTATGATACTGGGCCGGGTGCTGTTGTCGGGTTGGCTCAGGCTCATCTTGGCCTTGCTTTCGCTGCGCTTCGATGTCGTCACCGGATCGGGATAGAGGGTTGTGGGGCCGGGGATCAAGCGGAACCTTTGCTTTGATATGAAGCAGGGTTCATTCGACGAAATAACGGGCAGATTATCGGAGTCTGGTGGCGTCTCTGATTTGCCGCAGCAGGAAACTGAGCTGAGGGGTTGCGCCCCACGTCAGGCATGGCACTTTAGGGGCATTCCACTTGGTCATGGCCTCATGCAAACTTCGTCCACGCTGCGTATCGCAAGCTACAACATTCAGAAATGCGTCGGGCTGGATTTCCGGCGTCAGCCGCAACGCGTTTTGCAAGTCATCGAAAACACGAAAGCGGATATCGTGGTGTTGCAGGAGGCCGACAAACGCCTGCCGCCCCGCCCGGCGGCACTGCCGCATTTCATGTTGGACGAGGCGGGGTGGAAGATCGTCGATCTGGGCGGTGCTGGCAGTCTGGGCTGGCACGGCAACGCGGTGATCTGGCGCGGAGAGGGCATCTCGGTACGCCGCAAAGGGCATCACGAGCTGCCGGGGCTGGAACCGCGCGGGGCGGTTCGGGTCGAGTTCGACACGCATATCGGGCCACTGCGCGTGATGGGGATGCATCTGGGGCTTTTGCCAGCGTCACGGCGGCAGCAGATATTGCATATTCGGCGGAATGATTGGGATATGGACCAGATGCCGACAGTTTGGGCCGGTGACTTCAACGAATGGTCACGCCAGCCTGTTCTGGATCATCTGGCCCCAGAAATGCGGTTCCTGCCCCCCAGGCCCAGTTTTCCTGCCGCACAGCCTTTGGGTGCGCTGGATCGGATCGCGCTGGGCACCGGAGTCCAGGCTGTGGCGCACGGTGTTCACGACACGCGTCCCGCGCATATCGCATCCGATCACCTGCCGGTCTGGGCCGATCTGACGCGCGCTACATCAGAAGGTCGCAAAAGGTGAAATCCCTGTAGCGAAACGCGCGTAGACATATTAAGACAGACACCCGAGCAAGTCTGAGGGGCATCATGTCGGAAACGATTATTGGGCGTTGTGAAGCCAAGGGGCTGCGCATGACCGGTCAAAGAAGGATCATCGCGCAGGTACTGGAACAGAGCGACGACCATCCGGATGTCGAGGAACTCTATGCACGGGCGTCTGCTGTAGACAAAGGCATTTCCATTGCAACGGTCTATCGCACGGTCAAACTGTTCGAAGAGGCTGGTATTCTGGAACGCCTCGAGTTCGGCGACGGACGGGCCCGGTACGAGGATGCCGAGCGCGATCATCATGACCACCTGATAGACATGCAGTCAGGAGAGGTTATCGAATTCGTCGACCCCGAGATCGAAGCCCTACAGGAAAGAATCGCGGCAAAGCTTGGGTACAAGCTGAAAGGGCACCGGTTGGAGCTGTACGGCGTCCCGCTGGAAAAGGACTGACCCATCACAAAACGCGATTGATCCCCTCACGTTAATTCATCAGGCGTGACGGGAATTGTCTTGCCAGATGCTGTTGGTTGAGGTTGTTGTGCGTGTATCGGCACCCGACATGCACTTTCCAACGGACGCGCAAATGAACAACGTAAACGGCATCCTGCTGCTCATCGGGTCGATGGCGGCCTTTGCTCTTGAGGACATGTTCATCAAGCTCCTGTCCGGCTCTGTGCCGACAGGGCAGATCATGGTGTTTCTGGGCGTGTTCTGCGGTCTCGTGTTTGCCACGATGTCAGTGGTCACGCGCAAACGGATCTTTGATCCCGTGGCTTGGAAAACCCTGCCGTTGGTTCGGGCCGCGACAGAAGGTTTTGGCGCCGTTGCTTTTGTGACAGCGCTGTCGCTGATTGACCTGTCCACCGTTGCAGCTGTGTTTCAGGCCATGCCGCTGGTCGTCACCATGGGCGCGGCCCTGTTTCTTGGCGAACAGGTCGGGTGGCGCCGCTGGAACGCCATTGGTGTCGGCTTTGTCGGTGTCCTGATGATCATCCGCCCCGGGATGGAGGGCTTTCGGCCGGAATCCCTGTTTGTAGTTTTGTCCGTTGTCGCAATTGCCGCGCGTGATCTGATCACCCGCAAGCTGGACCCGCGAGTGGCTTCGTCCGTTGTTGCGATGCAGGCTTACATTGCGGTTGCCGTCGCCGGCCTGGTTCTGATGGTCATGTCCGGGGCATCCTTCGTGCCTGTTCAAGCTGGTCAAACGGGTCCCTATGCGGGGGCGATCGGATTTGGCGTGCTGGGGTACTACGGCATTGTCACTGCGATGAGGGTGGGCGAAGCCTCGGCCCTGATGCCATTCCGGTACACGCGTCTGGTGTTTTCGATCCTCGCGGGAATGCTGATGTTTGGTGAACGCCCTGATGCGCTGACAATGGCAGGGGCAACCCTGATCATTGGCTCGGGTCTTTATACCTTTATCCGCGAACGGCGTCTGGCGCGCGAACTGGTGCCTGCCTGAGCCTGTTGGCGCAAACAGAGGGCTGTTAGCCCTAAATGTCCGGGAATATGCGTGTTAGCGGTAACGGAACCGGTTTACTTTTAGCCGGTTGCTGCTATGACGCGTGCAACCGACTGCAGTCATAGGGACAGGCCTCATGAGCACCATCATCGACATCCACGCACGCGAAATTCTGGACAGCCGGGGCAACCCGACAGTCGAAGTTGACGTGATTCTGGAAGACGGCACCATGGGCCGCGCTGCCGTGCCCTCGGGTGCGTCCACCGGCGCCTATGAGGCGGTAGAAAAACGTGATGGCGACAAGGCGCGCTATATGGGTAAGGGCGTTCTGGAAGCCGTTGCTGCTGTGAACGGTGAGATCGCGGAAGAACTGGTAGGTTTTGACGCGACCGAACAGGTGGCCATTGACCAGGCCATGATCGAGTTGGACGGAACCGAAAACAAGGGCCGTCTGGGCGCAAACGCGATCCTGGGTGTTTCGCTGGCCACGGCGAAGGCAGCGGCGGATTTCACCACGCAGCCTCTCTATCGGTATGTGGGCGGTACTTCGGCCCGGGTTCTGCCGGTTCCGATGATGAACATCATCAACGGTGGCGAACATGCCGATAACCCGATCGACATTCAGGAATTCATGATCATGCCGACCGCCGCCGCGAACATTCGCGAAGCGGTGCGCATGGGGTCCGAGGTGTTCCACACTCTGAAAAAGGAACTGTCAGGCGCGGGTCTGGCGACCGGTGTGGGCGACGAGGGCGGTTTTGCCCCCAACATCGCCTCGACCCGTGAAGCATTGGATTTCATCCTGAAGTCCATCGAAAAAGCAGGTTACAAGCCGGGTGAGGAAATTCACCTGGCGCTGGATTGCGCCGCGACCGAGTATTTCAAAGACGGCAAATACGTTCTGGCTGGCGAAGGCACGACCCTGACCTCGGAAGAGAATGCGGCCTATCTGGCAGCTCTGGTCAATGACTACCCGATCATCTCGATCGAAGACGGTATGTCCGAAGATGACTGGGATGGCTGGAAGGCCCTGACCGATGCCATCGGTGACAAGGTGCAGTTGGTGGGTGACGACCTGTTCGTGACCAATCCGGTGCGTCTGGCCGAAGGGATCGAGCGCGGCTGTGCGAACTCGATGCTGGTCAAGGTGAACCAGATCGGCTCGCTGACTGAAACCCTGCGCGCTGTCGATATGGCCCACCGCGCGCGCTATACCAACGTGATGTCGCACCGTTCGGGTGAGACCGAGGACGCCACCATTGCCGATCTGGCCGTGGCGACCAATTGTGGTCAAATCAAAACCGGCTCGTTGGCGCGATCTGACAGGTTGGCCAAGTACAACCAACTGATCCGCATCGAAGAGTCGTTGGGAGAAGTGGCCGAATACGCCGGCGCGTCGATCCTGAAATAAGCGAAGAATGGGGGCCAACAGCCCCCATTTTCAAGGTGCCGGCCTCTGATCCATCAAGCGTTCGTTCCGCTGCCCGTGTCGCAATCCACGTGATCGATCACTTGGTCTTTTTGAACCTTGGGAACTCTTGGATCCAAGCGTTTCATGGGCCCTGAGCCGGGGCCTTCCGGACGATCACGGTCAATGGTGCGGCAGGAAACACTGCTTCAGGTGATATCCACCTTTGGTTGAACCTTTCTGGTTCGGTCTTTCTCTGGGTTTACGATTGCGGTGCCTGCTCGCATTTGAAATTGAAAACTTTTGAAAAATCTTCGTACTTTTCGCAAGAGAGGCGAGATCCGGATTACGCAATCATTTCAGTGGTCTCTGTTTCGCAGTCGTATTGGATTAGCCTTTTTGCTTCTGAAAAGAATGCAAAAATCACATTATGTGTGAACTTGTTACTAAGTAAATCACAGCCACGTGATCTAACCTGACTGCATCACAGCAAGGAGACTACGATGTCTGTATCCAAATTCCTTCTGGTAACCGCAGCAGCGTCCATCACAGTTCTTTCCGCCTGCGCGGGTCCGGGAACCTACCCAATAACCGGAGACCCGGTCTCGGCGAGTGACCCGGTACAGGACATGAACCCGGCCAATATCTTCCGTGGCGAGTCTCGTTAAAGCAACTTGCTCATCAGCATATATCTGTCGCGTGGTTTGAACCCGGTACGCAAATAGATATTCTGAGCGGCTTCGTTGTTTCGATCGACTTCCAGGTGAAGGGCTGTCAGCCCCGCTTCGGATAATGCTTTTGGCAAGGCCAACAAAACTTCGGTCGCAATACCGCGACCGCGAACAGCGGGTCGGATATAGATTTCGTCAACGAAACCGTCCATGCCGCCGAATTCGACGGACCAGCCGAACGACAGTATGATGTAGCCCAACGGCGCGCGTCCTGGGCCGATCAGATAGACACAACCATGGGGAATACCCTCGAGCAGGGGTGCAAGAGCGTTTCGGATCTGGTCCGGGTCTTGCGCCAGACCGGCCTCGGTATGAAAGGCGGTGACCAGCGCCATCAGGCGGTTCAGGTCTTCGGGGCGCGCAAGGCGCAGGGCGGCGCTCATAATCTGGCCAGCCTTTCTGTCAGCAGGTCAAAGAAGCCGTCAGCGTCGATCTCCCCCATGAACAGTGCATTAGGGGCGCGGTCGGTCACGCCCCACCAATCTGCGACGGTCATGCCCATGGTCAGTTCGGACTGGGTTTCAATCTCGACATTCACATGACGGCCCGAAAACAGCTCGGGTCGGATCAGATAGGCGGTCACGCAGGGGTCATGCAGGGGTGCGCCCTGACTGCCGTATTTTTCCTTGTCGAACCTCTCAAAGAAATCAGTCATCTCTGCCACGGCGATTCCGACTTTTTTTCCCAGAGTACGGAATGCATCGTTGCGGGGTCTGGTGACCAGCGCCTTATGCGTGACATCCAGTGACATAACCACAATCGGCCTTCCGGATTTAAAAACGATATCAGCGGCTTCCGGGTCGACATGGATGTTGAACTCCGCTGTTGGAGTGATGTTCCCAACCTCGAAATACGCCCCGCCCATCAGAACGATTTCCTGCACCCGATCAACAATATCAGGGGCTTTGCTGAATGCGGTCGCGATATTCGTCAGTGGCCCCAGCGGGCAAAGGGTCACGGTGCCCGGCTCATGTGCACGCAGAGTGTCGATGATGAAGTCCACCGCGTGACCCTCGGCCAAAGGCATCTGCGGATCAGGCAGGTCCGGGCCATCCAGTCCTGTCTTGCCATGCACATGCTCGGCCGTGACTAGGGGGCGGTTCAACGGTCTGTCGCAGCCCGCATAGACCGGCACATCGGTCCGGCCCGCCAGTTCGCACACGATTCGAGCGTTCTTGGCTGTCAGTTCCAAGGGCACGTTGCCCGCAACTGCTGTAATGCCCAGAATCTCGATCTCTTCCGGGCTGGCCAGCGCCAGCAGGATGGCGACGGCATCATCCTGTCCGGGATCGGTGTCGATGATGATCTTGCGAGGGGGCATGGGCGTCTCCGGGGGTCGTGAAGGTGGGACACTCGCAAGTGTCGGTTGGCTTGTCTACCCGTTTCTGGGGGCTGCCATGGCGTCCACCGGCGGGAGTTTGCCGTTGGCACGATGCTCTTCGATTTTGACCTCGTCCCAGAGCGCGTCCATCTCGGCCAGATCGCTTTGCGATGGGGTCTTGCCCCGTTTGGCCAGCCGGGCCTCGACTTTTTCAAAGCGACGAGTGAACTTGGCATTGGTGCGACGCAGGGCGGCTTCGGGTTCGATGCCCAGATGGCGACCCAGATTGACCATGACAAAGAGCAGATCACCGAATTCATCCTCAAGCGCGTCGGCATCCATCTTGTCACGCGCTTCTTCCAGTTCGGCGGCTTCTTCGGTGATCTTAGCCAGCACATGGCTTGCATCGGGCCAGTCGAACCCCACGCGCGCGGCACGTTTCTGCAGCTTATGGGCACGCAGCAGGGCAGGCAGGTTGGCGGCTACACCGTCCAGCGCGCCCTTCTGTTCTTTGCCAGAACGTTCAGCCGCCTTGATCGTTTCCCAATCCAAGGTTTGCTGATCGGCGGTCTTGTCGCGGGATTCGTCGCCAAAGACATGCGGGTGGCGGTTGACCATCTTGTCCGACATGGTGCGCACCACGTCCTGAAAGGTGAAATGCCCAGCCTCTTCAGCCATTTGTGCGTGAAAGACCGACTGGAACAGCAGGTCGCCCAGCTCTCCCTTCAACTCGTCCCAAGCCTCGTGCTCGATAGCGTCGGCGACCTCATAGGCCTCTTCGATCGTATAGGGCGCGATGGTGGCGAAATCCTGTTCGATATCCCAGGGGCAGCCGGTTTGGGGATCACGCAATCGGCGCATGATTTCCAGCAGACGCTCGATACCGGCGTCACTGTCATGGATCAGAGGATTTTCGGCCATTGCGAACCCTTTCATTCCGGTGTCAGATGCATCCATCCCGCAGTCCCGATCAGGAGTCCACCCCAGATGCCCGTCGTCAACCGAATTGCCGATTTCACTGCCGATATGACCAGATGGCGCCAATATCTGCATACGATACCCGAATTGGAATTCGAGTGCTTTGAGACTGCCGCGTTTGTGGCCGAGCGTCTACGTGAGTTCGGGGTCGATGAATTGCATGAAGGGATCGCAAAGACCGGAATGGTCGCGATCATCAACGGGCAGGGTGATGGGCCAACGATCGGTCTGCGCGCCGACATGGATGCGTTGCCGATTACCGAGGAAACAGGCGTCGAATATGCATCAAAGAACCCCGGCAAGATGCACGCCTGCGGACATGACGGGCATACCACAATGCTATTGGGCGCGGCGCGGTATCTGACCGAGACACGCAATTTCAGTGGCCGTGTCGCGTTGATCTTTCAGCCTGCCGAGGAAGAAGGCGGTGGCGCGGGCGTGATGGTCGAAGAAGGCATCATGGAACGGTTTGACATTTCTCAGGTCTATGGAATCCACAATGACCCGGGGAACCCGGAAGGTGCCTTCTATACCACGCCGGGGCCGATCATGGCGGCGGTGGATACGTTCGAGATTCATATCCAAGGCGTCGGCGGCCATGGCGCCATGCCGCATCAGACCTGCGACCCGGTCATGGCGGCCTGCGGCATTGCACAAGCGATCCAGACCATTGTCAGCCGCAATCACCATGCGGTGGAAGATCTGGTTGTTTCGGTCACTCAGATCCATGCAGGAACGGTTAACAACGTGATCCCTGATACTGCCTATTTGAACGGAACCGTGCGGACCTTTGATCCATCTGTACAGAAGATGGTGATGGAGCGGATGAAGCAGATCGTGCAGGGGCAGGCGGCTTCATACGGTGTCGAGGCACGGCTGGAGTATCAGGAGGGATACCCGGCCACGATCAACGATGCTGAAAAGGCAGCCTTTGCCGCAGACGTCGCGCGCGAAGTGTCGGGGCCTGAGCGGGTGGTCGACACAATGGGGCGCGAAATGGGGGCCGAGGATTTTTCGTACATGCTGCAGTCGCGACCAGGGGCCTATCTGTTCCTGGGTCAGGGTGATGGTGCCGGGCTGCATCACCCGAAATACAACTTCAACGATGATATCGCGCCGGTAGGTGCTTCGTTCTTCGCGCGGATCGTGGAAAAAGCACAGCCCTTGGGCTGATGAGGTAATGAAATGGCACTGGAAGACGCAAAAAATCAGGTGGATGAGGCATTCACCAACCCGGACCTCAAAGGGCTGTCTTACGAAAATACCTTTGGCGGGGCGACCTCGTTTCTGCGGCGGCTGTATACCAAGGATCTGACCGGCGCGGACATCGCCGTGACCGGCGTGCCATTCGATCAGGCGGTGACCAACCGCCCGGGCACCCGCCTTGGCCCACGCGCGATCCGCGAGGCCAGCGCGCTGCAGTCGCCCGATGCGCCCTATGGCTGGCCGTTCGATGCGCTCAGCGAGCTGGCGATCATCGATTACGGCGACATGGCCTATGACTATGCCAACATCCCCGCCTTTCCCGACACGCTGACCGACCATATCCGCACCATTCTGGCGGCGGATGTGGCCTCGGTTACGTTGGGGGGCGATCACTATATCAGCTTTCCGATCCTCAAGGCCTATGCCGAGAAACACGGGCCGATGTCGCTGTTGCAGTTCGATGCGCATACCGACACCTGGGCCGATGACGACATGAGCCGGGTGGACCATGGCACCATGTTCTACAAGGCGGTGAAGTCGGGGATCGTGGACCCGAAACGCTCGGTCCAGGTGGGCATCCGCACCACAAACGAGGACACGCTGGGCGTCAACATTATCGATGCGCGCGAGGTTTATGAATCCGGCCCTGCCGCCGTAGCGCAGAAGATCAAGGGTATTCTGGGCGACAGCCCCGTTTACCTCAGCTTTGATATCGACGGGCTGGACCCGGCCTTTGCACCGGGTACGGGGACGCCGGTCTGGGGCGGGCTCAGCTCGATTCAAGCACAGATCATCCTGCGCGACATCGCCGGGATCAACATCAAGGGTGGCGATGTGGTCGAGGTTTCTCCGCCCTATGACACCTCGGGCGCGACCGCGATTGCGGGTGCCCATGTGGCAACGCAGATCGTCTGCCTGTTAGGGTGGAACAAGCTGGTAAAGACCAAGGAACAAACCCTTTTGGATAGGTGTTAACCATTGGTTAGCCATACTTCCGGTATGTGCTGGGTAATGTGAGTTGAAGGGATGGGAAAACGCGCATGACTGAATTCAATCAACCGGTCAGCGGCAATGATCTGGCGCGGTTCTCGGGGCCGAATACGTTTATGCGCCTGCCCCAGGCAGCCTCGCTGGCGGGGCTGGATGTGGCGGTTCTGGGAATTCCGATGGATATCGGCACCTCGTGGCGATCGGGCACCCGGTTCGGACCCAAACAGATCCGCAGCGAAAGCGCGATGATAAGGCCCTACAACATGGCTACCTCGGCGGCTCCGTTCGACAGCTTGCAAATCGCTGACATCGGGGATCTGGCGATCAACACCTTCTCGCTGGCAGACAGCCTGAGGATCATCAGGGAAAGCTATGATGCAATTCTGGCTAAGAATGTGATCCCCGTGGCGATGGGGGGCGATCATTCGATCACCCTCCCGATCCTGCGGGCCATTGCGGCAAAGCATGGGCCCGTGGCCTTGGTGCATGTGGATGCCCATGCGGATGTGAATGACGAGATGTTCGGCGAGAAAGAGACCCACGGAACCGTCTTCCGCCGCGCCTTTGAAGAGGGGCTGATTGTCCCCGACAAGACCTTTCAGATCGGCATTCGCGGATCGGGCTACGCGGCTTCGGATTTCACCGAGGCCAGGGATTGGGGCTTCCGCCAGTTCCCGGCCTGGGAGTTGTGGCAGCAGAACCTGACTCAGATCGGCTCTCAGATCCGCAAGATCATCGGGGATCATCCGGTCTATGTCACCTATGACATCGACAGCCTGGATCCGGCCTTTGCACCGGGCACGGGTACGCCAGAGATTGCAGGGCTGACCACGCCGCAGGCGTTGCAACTGATCCACGCTTTGCAGGGCGTGAATGTGGTGGGGTGTGACCTGGTCGAGGTCTCACCTCCGTATGACCCTTCCGGCAATACGGCCCTGACGGCAGCTAACCTGATCTATGAGATGCTGTGCATCCTGCCGGGTGTGACGTCACGGTAAACCGGCCCGGAACGGCTTGCCCCGGCGCTTGATCCGCATAGGTTTTCTGCAAGAGGGTAAAGCGGGATGAAAAGAATGGTTCTGTGGGCGGTGATCGCGCTGGTGCTTGGGCTGGGGGCTTACATTCGGCTGGCCCCGTCAAATCCCGCCCGATGGCATGTGGCACCTGTTGCAGAGGTTGATCAGGATTTGCCAAGTGGCGTTCTGCGCGTTGTTGAAACCGGACCGGACGGGTTGCAGCGCCTTGACCTGATCGCCCGCGCCACGCCGCGAACCTCGGTATTGGCAGGTTCGGTCGATGAGGGGATGATCACCTATGTCACCCGCACGAAATGGATCGGTTTTCCCGACTATACCACTGTTCAGCAGGACGGCGACACGCAGCGCATCTATGGCCGTTTGCGGTTCGGTCGCAGGGATTTCGGGGTGAACAAGGCACGGGTTGATGGGTGGTTGGGGAAGATGTAACCGTTTTACCGGTGTTCAGGACGCCTCATCCGGTTCTGTGTGATCACTCGGTGCGCTCTGCAACCCGGACGACAAACATCCCTCCTGCACCTCGCGCCACATCGGTACATTCAAAGACATCTGACATTGCGCGGTGAACATACGGCCGTCGACTTGCAGGCAGATCATCTCACCCAGTTCGATGCGGGACCCGGACGTATCGGTGCAATAGCAATCGCGGGTCTTGCCGTCGGGGCCTACGTAATCGGCGAGAACCGGCGTGGATATGAGCAGTAAAGCAAGCAAAATCCGTTTCATGGCAGCAAGCTTAGCACGACGTGGCACTTGACCAAAGCCCCCGGATGATAGACACCGCCGGGATGATCCCCGAAGAACGACTTGAACAGATCACCCAGCGTTTCCAATACCTCGAAGCTGCCATGGCGGATGGCGCATCGGGCGGCGATATAGCGGCGCTGGCCAAGGAATATTCCGACCTCAAACCCGTGGTCGATCAGATCATGGCCTGGCGACTGCTGGTGGCAGATCTGGCTGAGGCCAAGGCGATGCTGGCCGACCCCGACATGAGGGAACTGGCCGAAGAGGAAATACCGGACCTTCAATCGCGCATCCCCGAGGCGGAACACGCGCTGCAACTGGCGCTGCTGCCGAAGGATGCGGCGGATGCGCGGCCGGCGATGCTGGAAATTCGCCCCGGTACCGGCGGGGACGAGGCCGCTTTGTTCGCGGGCGATCTGTTGCGTATGTATCAACGCTATGCCGAGGCCCACGGGTGGCAGTTCGAGATCATCGAAGAACAGGCTTCTGATCTGGGCGGGATCAAAGAGGTGGTGGCTCATATCAAGGGCGACAACGTCTTTGCCCGGCTGAAATACGAATCCGGCGTGCACCGCGTGCAGCGCGTGCCCGAAACCGAAAGCGGCGGGCGGATTCATACCTCGGCGGCGACCGTGGCGGTTTTGCCCGAGGCCGAGGATGTTGACATCCAGATAGACGCCAATGACATCCGTATCGACACGATGCGCAGTTCCGGCGCAGGCGGGCAGCACGTGAACACCACCGACTCGGCGGTGCGGATCACGCATATTCCGACGGGCTTGGTGGTAACAAGTTCCGAGAAGTCCCAGCATCGCAACCGCGAGATCTCCATGCAGGTGCTGAAGACGCGGCTTTATGACCTCGAACGTCAGCGGATCGATAGCGAACGCTCAGCGGATCGCGCCAGCCAGGTGGGGTCGGGGGATCGTTCGGAACGCATTCGCACCTACAACTTTCCGCAGGGTCGGATGACGGATCACCGGATCAACCTGACGCTCTACAAACTGGATCAGGTGATGCAGGGTGACCTGGACGAAGTGATTGACGCCCTGACGGCGGACGATCAGGCCCGGTTGCTGGCCGAGATGGCGCAATGACGGGGTTGCAGACAGCTGCGCAGGCCATGGTGGCCGCCACAGCGCGCTTAAGGGCCGCTGGCGTGGATGACCCGGCGCGGGATGCGCGCCTGTTGTTGGCCCATGCCGCACGGATTGAAGCCAGCCGGGTGACGCTGATCGCCCCGGAAGAATTGCAGCCCGAAATCGCGGAACGCTATGACCAGTTGGTTTCCCTGCGCGCCGTTCGGGTGCCGGTGTCTCATCTGCTGGGCGAGCGTGAGTTCTATGGGCGCGGGTTTCGCGTCAGTTCGGATGTTCTGGATCCGCGCCCCGAGACTGAAACCCTGATCGAGGCCGCACTGAGCGAACCCTTTGACCATGTTTTGGACCTGGGGGTCGGGTCGGGCTGTATTCTGGTTACACTGCTTGCGGAACGCACCAGCGCTTCGGGCCTTGGGACCGACCTGAGTGAAGCCGCCTGCCTTCAGGCCAGCGCCAATGCAGTACACCACAAGGTACAGGGGCGGATCGAGATCGTGCAGTCAAATTGGTTTGAAAACATTGAGGGCAAGTTTGACCTGATTGTCTCCAACCCGCCGTATATTTCCATGTCGGAGATGGAGGAGCTGTCGCCCGAAGTACGGGAACATGAGCCGCGCATGGCGCTGACCGATGAAGGAGACGGGCTGGGCGCGTATCGACACATAGCAGCTTCGGCCCCGGATTTTCTGTTGCCAGGCGGGCGAATACTTGTGGAAATTGGCCCGACACAGGCAAATCTGGTGTCTGCTTTGTTTGATGCGGCGGGTTTGGCGGATATCCGCGTGATCCCCGATCTGGACGGCCGTGATCGGGTTGTCGGCGCAAAGATGCCGGGTTGAAACGGCTATTTGAGGCCAAAAAATTGCTACCCTGAATAAAAAAGCTTAAGAAAATTCGAAATTCCTCTTGTCTGGACGGTCAGGACATGTTTACTCAGGAATAGTCGGCGAGGTTGACGCTGTTGCAGCGCACCCCTGACGCCAAGCCCAAAAAGTCGACGTCCCGTCACAGCAAACGCCTAAGAGCAGTGCAAAAAGCGGGTTGAGCGACAGCGCATTGATAAGGCTGACGTAAAGTAAGATGAGATCTTCCAAATCCCGCTCGCGGGCCAAGAATAACCGCAATCGTCCTTCCGGCGGTAACGTCGTAAACCGGGTTTTTGACAGCTCGGGTCCTGAAGGCAAAGTGCGTGGCACGCCACAGCAGATCATTGATAAATATAATCAGCTGGCGCGTGACGCTCAGTTGTCAAACGACCGCGTCGCTGCGGAAAACTTCCAGCAGCATGCGGAACACTATCTGCGCATGCTGAGTGAGGCGCAGCGCGAGATTGACGCGCGCCGCGAAGAGCAGGAGCGCCAGAATCGCGAACGCCAGGCCGAGCGTGATCGTGAGCGCGCCGAACGACAGGAACGCGAAGCGGCCCGTCAGGCCGATCCTGCCGAGGCTCCGCAGCCCGACGTGATGGATTTCGCCGCGCCTGAGACTGCTCCGGAAAGCGGTTTGGTCGAGACTCCGGAAAGCAAAGGGGCCGAAGCGCCGGCACCGGAGAAGAAGGAAAAGCCTGCTCGCAAACCGCGGGCGCGCAAGCCCAAGCCGGCGCCAGCGACCGAAGATGCGCCCAAAACGGATGGCGACGCACCGGAAGCGGCTGAATAAAACCGGCATCAGAAATTGCAAAGCCCCGAGGTCAAACCTCGGGGTTTTTTCTTGTGGTCAGGGTTTCTTGATTTCGCGCGCCAGGGCACAGAATGCTTCAAGCGGAACCTGCTCGGCGCGTTCAGTGGGTTGGATACCTGCCGCCAGCAGGCGGTCTTCGATATCAGGGGCGACGCCTTTCAGGGACGCACGCAGCATCTTGCGGCGTTGGTTGAAGGCAGAAGCCACTACACGCGACAAGGTCGCAGCATCTGCGGGATAGCGGGGCTCGGGCAGGGCGGTCAGATGAACCACCGCGCTTGAGACCTTGGGCGGCGGGGTGAAGGCTCCGGGGGGCAGGGACATGGCGATGCGCGCCTCGGCCCGCCATTGGGCAAGGATGGCGAGGCGGCCATACGCCTTGCTGCCGGGTTGGGCCACGATGCGTTCGGCCACTTCGCGTTGGAACATCAGCGTCAGGCTCTGCCAGAACGGCGGCCATTCCGGGGGCGTCAGCCAGCGCACCAGCAGTTCGGTACCGACGTTGTATGGAAGGTTGGCCGCGATGCGGATTGGCGGGGTCAGGTGTTCGAGCGGGTTGATCTCGAGCGCGTCGCCGTTGATGACATCCAGTCTTCCGGGATAGGCGGCGGCGATATCGTTCAGGGCGGCGATGCAGCGGGTATCTTTTTCAACCGCAACGACCTTGCGCGCGCCTTCGGACAGAAGCCCTCGGGTGAGGCCACCAGGACCGGGGCCGATTTCCAGTACATCGCAGTCCGCAAGATCGCCAGCCTGACGGGCGATTTTGGCGGTCAGGTTGAGGTCCAGCAGGAAGTTCTGACCCAACGATTTGCGCGCCGAGAGTTGATGTGTGGCGATGACCTCGCGCAGAGGGGGGAGATTGTCGATTGCACTCATGATCCGATTACCGTGACGCAGGCCGCAGGGGCAGCGCCAGAAATTTATTGCCTCCGGCGGGGATATTTTCAGCTAGGTGAAGGATCAAGAGCCTTGTGCCATGCGTTGGGCGAGTTTCAGGGCTTCGATCATGCTGGTCGGGGTGGCGATGCCTTTCCCGGCGATATCCAATGCGGTGCCGTGATCCGGCGACGTGCGGATGAATGGCAGCCCCAAGGTGACGTTCACGCCCCGGTCGAAATCCAGCGTCTTGATCGGGATCAGGGCCTGATCATGATACATTGCGATTGCCGCGTCATAGCGGGCACGTGCAGCAGCATGGAACAACGTATCCGCAGGGTGCGGGCCAGTCAGGGTTGCACCTTTCGGATTCAGATCCGCCAACATTGGAGCGATCCAGTCAAGCTCCTCGCTGCCCATTTTACCGCCTTCGCCGGCATGGGGGTTCAGCCCTGCTATGGCGATGCGGGGGTGCGGTATACCAAACTGGTCGCGCAGGCCGCGCGCGGTGATTTCGATCGTCTCGCGAAGAAGGTCCGGCGTCAGCGCAGCAGGAACCTGTGACAGGGGAATGTGGATTGTTGTCGGGACAACCCGCAACTGGTCGCTGGCCAGCATCATGACAACCCGGGGGGTGCCCGACAGCGCAGCCAGAAACTCGGTGTGGCCGGGATAGGTAAACCCGGCGCCGTCGATCAGTGCCTTTTTGTGAATAGGTGCGGTGCACAGTGCCGCTGCTGCTCCGGCTTTCACCAGGTCGACGCCGGTTTCGATGGCATCGATCACCGATGGTGCATTGGCGGGGTCCGGCTGACCAGGCACGTTTGCGGCAGGAAAGTTCAGGTGCAGGACTGGTAAGGCCTGATCGCAGACTTCAAGAGCTTCTGAAGGGGTTTCGATTTTCGCAACCGGTGTGCCAGCGGGCAGGTGGCTGGCGTCGCCAATAAAGAAAAGCGGGCAGGTTTGGCGTAGCTCGGCCCACGCCTTGGCTGCGATTTCAGGGCCGATCCCGGCCGGTTCACCGCAGCTGAGCGCAATCGGGCGAGTCATTCCTGAACAATGGTGGCGTCAGCCCGCAGCTGCTCTACCAGGCTGGCCGCAAAGGCCTGTAGCCGCTGTTGCGCCAGTGCATTCGCTACATCTGCCCGCGAGGTGTTTTCGCCCAGATCGCGGGTGCGATTGCACAGCATCAAGAACACCAGCGTCTGTCCGTTGTTGCGGGTCAGGTTTGTTGACACCTCGTTGCGATCCAGCTTTGCCAGCTCCACGGCGATGTCGCGCGGTACTTCAGACGGGCTGGCTTCGATACGGTCCAGAACTTCGACGGGTTGATCCTTGGCGATCCCATACAAGTCATCGCAGGTGTCGATTTCTTCCCGCAGGGCAGCAGCCCGCGACAGGGTCTCGGAACCGCGACCGCCTGGCAGGTAATAGGCCGCATAATCAAGTTTGGAGATAGCGGGGGCAGCCGTCGCAACCTCGCGCAATCCCCGCAACTGAAACAAGGCAACGGCGTTTGGCAAACTGATGGGATCGGTGATCTCACCGTTCTGGAGCCCAAGAATAACTGGCTGCAGAGCAGGAGGCAGGTTGGAGATATTCAACCAGTCCAGACGCCCCCCGTCGTTGCGGGTTGCCGCTCCGGAATATTGCGCCGCAGCGGCTGAAAACGCTTCGATACTCTCAAGTCGCGAGATTTCTTCCGCCAGCAATTCGGTCTGTGCCACGGTTTGCGGGTTCACCGGGATGATGATCTCGGACAGCAAGACCTGAAGGCCGCCGCCACCGGTCTGTCCCAGCGCGCGATCAATCTCGTCTTCGGTCGGGCGGGCCTGTGACAGGTAGCGCGAGCTGATATAGTCGCGCCAGGCCAGCTGATCCGCAACATAATCACGGACAGTTTCCGGGTCGACGCCCGCCTCACCCAAAAGTTGCAGGAACTGTTCGGTGGACAATTGCCCGCGCGAGGCGAACTCGTCGATACCCAGTTGAACAGCTTCTGGTGCTGCTTCGACGCCTGCTTCGCGCATGGCCTGTTTACGCAATTTTTCTTCGATCAGGGCTTCCCTGACGTCAGCTTCACTGCCGCCGGGCAGACCCAGAACATTCAGGAATTGCAGGCGTTGTTCAAGCTCGTACCAGGTGACGATGTCCTGATTCACGCGGATCGCTGGCGAGAACAAACTCTGGGCGCTGACCTGCGGCGCTGAAAAAGCGAGGAAAACGGCGGCCAGCGCCGGCGCGACCGGTTTGTGCCAACCGGAACGAAGAAACCTGGAGAAACCTGATATCAACTGCATTTTCTCTTGTATGTGTTACCACCGCCTTCAAGGGCGTATCCTGTCAGCGATAGGGTAAAGCCGAATTCTGTCGAAGGCTCAATAGTGGATGTTGAAGTAAAGCGTCTGCTTACGGACATGTTAACCTGAACACATTCATTCTGGTAGGTTACGCCAAGACCCAGCCGGATTGGTTCTGATTGGTTCAGATCATAACGTGCCTCGGCATTCGTAAGCCAGTTCTGGTCGACCTGGTAGCGGCCCAGAAGCCAGATTTCCGAGATTTCATCCGCTATGTTTTCCGCCGGATCCGGTTCTTGCCAGATATAGCTTCCGGACAGGCCGGCAAATTCGGAGGCCCAGGCACCTCGTAATTCAGCTTTGACGAAACTGAAATCGTTGTCGATCAGACCGCGCCCACCAAGCGACCAGCCATTGGCCGTGGTGACTTGTCCCGCCACCAGCAGGTCGGAAGTGGTGCCCTGCAACCCGGATGTCAGGGTGAAATTCGGGTCGGCATCCGCCCGAAACACCTGACCCACTGTTGCCAGGGCTTGCTGTCCGCCCGCACCATAGCGTGCCCAGTTCAGGCCGATGACACCGGTGGCACCGTCTTCGCGCTGATCTTCGGCAGGGAAGCGAGACAGGGCCAGCAGGTTACCCTGATCGAATTCCTGAAACGTGCTTTCATCATCTGGCACATCAGTGTCCGAGACATGGGTCCATCCGATCTGCGCGATCGGTTCCAGAAGCTGAACAGCGCCGGTCTTTTCGCGACGGGTCATCGGATAGCGAAGCGTCAACGCCGCGCGCGGGGTCGAGCGGGTCACATTGCTGGGAAAGTTGCTGTCATGACGGATATTGAACGTATCCACCGATGCGCCCAGCGTCGCGTCGGCACGCAGGCCCGATGCAAACGTCCAGCTTCGAAGCCATTCGGCGTCAAAAGTTGCCCGTGCTATGTCGCGGCCGACGATATCAGCGTCGCTGGTGCGCTCATGGGCGTGGCCGATAAAGGCCAGCCGCACCTCGCCGCCAAGTGCGCCGGGGAAGAATCGCTTTTCATAGTTCAGGTCGAAGACGCGTGATGGGATTTCGTCCTGATTTTCGCTGTCGCGCAGTGTTTTGTAATGAATAAGGCTTGTTTTGAACGCGGTATCGCGTTTGATCCGTTCCAGCGCGACTTCACTGCGCAAGCGGTCCAGGTCCGGCAGTCCATAGTCAGCCAGATAGGCGTCGTCCGAGGTGGTTTGCAAATCGAAGGTCAGCCGGAAATCGTTCTTCAGGTTGAACCAACCTCCGGCGAACAGATAGCCGCGATCCTGGTCGGGCTGGATGTCATCACGGGTATAGGCACCTTCAATCTGAATGCGCCCATTCACGAACGCCTGACGATACCGATATCCCAGCGTCGTGGTCTTGGCCGACAAGTACGGCGTCAAGGTCAGATCCTTGTGGTCCCCCAGCTTGAAGAAATAGGGAACCTGGACCCCCGTTCCCAGTTGCGAGGTGCTGCGGATCGACGGCACCAGAAAGCCGGTTGCGCGATCCAAAGTCGGGTCCGGCAAGCGCAGATAGGGGAAATAGAATACCGGATAATCAAGTACCCGAAGCTGCGCGCCTTCGAAGTACAATTGCCGTTCCAACTGGTCATGGGTGACCTTGCGGGCCCGGATCTGCCAGAGCGGAGGTTTACCGTTGGTGCACACATGGCAGGAGGTGGCCGTGACCTTGCTGAACTGGGTATAGCGGCCCGCGGCCCGTTTCGCCTGTACCGAGGCGATCTGGGTTTGTTGATCGAAAACCATCCGAGCACCGATCAGGAGGCCGTTCTGGATACCGCTGTCCAGCTGGCCGGAATCGGCCAGAAGGGTCGATTGGCCACCCTGATCAATACGAATGGGGCCTTCCAGTGTCAGCTCGCCCGTTTCCCGGTCATAGGTGATGCGTTGGGCCGACAGTTTGGTATCGCCCTGAAAAGCTTCGACATTGCCTTCGGCCACCAGTTTCCGCTCAGGTGTTATGAAAACCTTGTCGGCAACCAGAAGGGCGGGCTCGGCCTGTGATTGTGCAGCTTGCGGGTCAGGCTCAGTCGGGTTGGTTTGTGCGGCCAGTCCGGCAGGAACCGTTAACGCGATAGCGCTGGTCAGCAGCAGGGAAATCATACTCCGCATCAGCCATCCTCCGCGTGAAGAAGCAGGCCAAGAGACAACAAGATGGCTGCAGAGGGCGGCGCCCAGGCAGCGATATAGGTGGGCAATTGTCCGTTTTCCCCAAGGATTTGTGCAAAGTTGCGGACGAAGTAGATGGCAAAGCCAAGCAGAACGGCAGTCAGCACGGCAATTCCGGTGCCGCCAAACCGAACGTGGCGCATGGTGAAAGCGGCCCCGATCAGGACCATCGAGACCAGAAAGAAGGGCCGGGCCAGTTGCACCTGCAACCAGACTTCATACTGCTTGGTCGAAAACCCGGCTTCGCGCAGGTCCTTGATCAATTGCGGCAAGTCATAAACAGATACCGAATCCTGTTGCCCCAGCGTGTCCAGAATTCGCTGCCGGGTCAGTGAGGTTGGCAACTCCAGCCGTTCATGCTCCACCGAATTGGTTTCGGGGTTCTGCCCATCCCGCAAATTCCAGATTTTGGCCTGGGACAGGACCCAGTTTCCGTCTTCCAGCACGGCCCTGTCGGCGACGATCTGCTGGGTGGGTTTGCCGTCTCGCGCGAAGGTGATGATGGTCACGTCGTCGAGACCAAGTGTTTCCCCATTCGAGGTACCCCGGGCGTGGATAACGGCCTGACCGTTTTCCGCCGATTGACGCAGCCAAAGGCCTTCGCTGCTGATCGAAAGGGCTGAACTGCCGTTGTTGCGATAAGAATCAGACAGGCGTTGGAATTTTTCGGATGTGGCCGCAGCGATGGGGTTCAACAATGCGACCGCCAGCGCGCCAATGATCAGCGCCAGCGTCGCTGGCGCAACCAACGCGCGGATACCCGAGCGACCAGTGGCGCGGGTCACAACAAGCTCAGACGTACGTGCCAGCCCGACGAACAAGGCAATGGTGGACAGAATGACCAGCAGAGGCAGCATTTCACTGATGGCAGCAGGAGTGTTCAGCAGCGTCAGGTGCAGCAATTGGCCGAACGACAGGTCGACTTCGTCAAATCGGCGGATCTGTTCGATCAGATCGATGAGAATCATCAAGGTCAGAAAAATGCCGCCGATGACCAGAAAGCTCTGTAGAAAGCGGCGCGCGAAATAGCGGTCGAGGATCACAAGCGCGCCCCCACCAGGCCTGTTACGCCGGGATTCGGGCCGAAATCGCGCATGCATGTCCTCCTGCGCGACGGCGTATGCCTGCCCTCTCGTGTCACGTCTTTCTCCCCCGAGCCTGCCGGTTATTTTTTCGGGACCTTACTGCAATTGAAACGCGGGGAAAACTGCTATCTGGTCAAGTCGAGCAGCGCGGGCTAGGTCTTGGGGAACAGAATTTAAGGAGTTTGCAATGAGCAGTCTGATACCGATCCGCTTTCAGGAGTTTGATCTGGATGCGATGGCGGAGGCCGAGGGGCGGGTGGCTATCATCATTCCGTCAGACGGAAAAATGAACCCCGCGGCCCGCCGGGCCAATCGCCTGACGAAAGGCGCCGTGGCGCGACTTGTCGAAAGTGAGAAATTCGGGAAATGCAAGACTGGCGATGTGGTGTCGATGGCCTGGCCCGCAGGGATGGTGGCCGAGGCGCTGGACATTGTTGTATTGCCCCGCCGCCCTGAAGCCGACGAGGCACGCAAGGCCGGAGCGGCTTTGGCCAAGTCCGCGGGTCGCACGGATATGCTGGTGATGGTCGGCAATCAGGCGCAGAGCGAAAACCTGGCCCTTGGCATGGCGCTGCGCAGCTATGATTTTGACGCGCATAAAACCAAAGACAGCGAAGGCAGCGGTTCGATCACGATCAGCCATGCGAAACCCACAGAAGCCGAAGCCGAGTTTGCACCGCTTTATGCGATTGCCGACGGTGTGCGGATGACGCGCGATCTGACCAACGAACCTGCAAACATTCTGACGACCACGGAATTCGCCGATCGTCTTGTCGAGATGCAGGAGCTGGGCCTTGAGGTCGAAGTTCTGGAAGAGGACGAGCTGGCAGAGCTGGGCATGCGTACATTGCTGAGCGTCGGGCAAGGCTCTGTCAGCCCTTCCAAAGTCGTTGTGATGCACTGGAAGGGCGGCGAAAAGGACGATGCGCCCTTGGCACTGGTCGGTAAGGGCGTGGTTTTCGATACAGGTGGCATTTCGCTCAAGCCTTCGGGTGGCATGGAAGAGATGACCATGGATATGGGCGGCGCGGGCGTTGTCGCGGGCACCATGCGCGCGCTGGCCAAGCGTAAAGCCAAAGCCAATGTGGTGGGCCTTGTCGGTCTGGTCGAAAACATGCCTTCGGGAAATGCCACCCGGCCGGGCGATGTGGTCAAGTCGATGAAGGGCGATACGGTCGAGATCATAAACACCGATGCCGAAGGCCGTTTGGTTCTGTGTGACGTGATGTGGTACGCGCAGGAGCGGTTCAAACCTGTGGGTATGATCGATCTGGCAACGCTGACCGGTGCGGTGATCATCGGGCTGGGGCATGAGAATGCTGGTGTGTTCTCGAACAATGACACCTTCTGCGATGCATTTTTGAAATCGGCGAAGGCCGAGGACGAAGGCGCGTGGCGGCTGCCGTTGGGCGATGGCTATGACAGGCTGCTCAAATCGCGCATCGCCGACATGAAGAACATCGGTGGACGTCCGGCGGGCTCGATCACGGCGGCACAGTTTCTGCAACGTTTCGTGAAAGAGGAAACACCCTGGATTCACCTGGATATTGCTGGTGTGGCCTCGGTGGCGTCCGAGACGACTTATGCACCTAAAGGTGCCACGGGCTGGGGCGTTCGCGCGCTGAGCCGCTTCGTTCAGGACAATTTCGAGTAATCAAATGGGTGCTGTCTATTTCTACCATCTGACCCGCCAGCCGCTGGAGCACACCTTGCCTGTGCTGCTGGACAAGGCGCGGCAGGCCGGGTGGAAGATTGCCGTGCGGGGCACCGATCCCGCGCGGATGGACTGGCTGGATGAAAAGCTGTGGTTGGGCCCCGAGGACGGGTTCCTGCCGCATGGTCGCGAAGGTGGCCCACATGACGCCGAGCAGCCGATTCTGCTGACCACCAGCGCCGAGGCCAAAAACGACGCGGATTGCGTTATGGCCGTGGACGGCGCGCCGGTTGAACCCGAAGAGGTGTCGGCTCTGGAGCGGGTCTGCATTCTGTTCGACGGCAATGACGACATGGCTGTGCAGCACGCACGCGGGCAGTGGAAGACGCTGACCGGCGCCGGATGCGCCGCGCAATACTGGTCGGAAGAATCCGGGCGGTGGGAAAAGAAGGCCGAAGCCTGACGGGCTGTGCCATTTATCAGGAGATTTGAGGATGCAGATGAAGCCTTTGGGCCGTACCGGAATTTTCGTGAGCGATCTTTGCCTCGGGACGATGACGTTCGGGTCGCAGACCTCGGAACCGGATGCGCACCGGCAGATGGATATGGCGCTGGACGCGGGGATCAACTTTGTGGATGCCGCAGAGATGTATCCGGTGAATCCTGTTGCCAAAGAGACAATTGGTCGTACCGAAGAAATTCTTGGAAACTGGAACGCTGCAAATTCGTCGCGCCGGGAGGATTTCGTACTGGCGACCAAGCATTCGGGTGAGGGGTTGTCATATGTTCGTGACGGTGCGCCGATCACAGCCAAGACCATTCCCGAGGCCATCGAAGGGTCTTTGCGGCGGTTGCAGACGGATTACATCGATCTCTACCAGTTCCATTGGCCCAATCGCGGCAGCTATATGTTCCGCCAAAACTGGGATTATGCGCCTTCGGGACACGATACTGCAGACGTTTTGGACAATATGCAGGACTGTCTGGAGGCATTGCAGGTTCAGGTGGACAAAGGCAATATCTGCGCCTTTGGTCTGTCGAATGAAAGCGCGTGGGGTACTGCGCAATGGTTGAGATTGGCCGAACAGACGGGCACACCGCGTGTGGCGTCCGTGCAAAACGAATATTCGTTGCTGTGCCGTCTGTTCGATACCGACATGGCCGAGCTGAGCGTACATGAGGATGTCGGCCTGATGGCGTTCTCACCCCTGGGTACCGGACTGTTGACCGGAAAATACCAAGGCGGGGCTGTACCGGGCGGTTCGCGTATGTCGCTTTCGCCTGAATTGGGCGGGCGCAAGTCTGACCGGGTGTTTGATGCGGTAGCGGCTTATCTGGATGTGGCCGCGCGACATGGCCTGGATCCAACGCATATGGCGCTGGCCTGGTGCCGCTCGCGGCCGTTCATGATGTCGGCGATCTTTGGCGCAACCACGGTGGAACAGTTGGCGCATGTTCTGGCGGGCGCGGATTTGTCTTTGTCAAACGAGGTTCTGGCCGAACTGGACCAAGTCCATAGGGCGCATCCAATGCCGTACTGAGGTACAGGGGCTCTGCCCCCGGCACGCTGCGCGCGCCTCCCCCGGGATATTTCTGGCCAGATGAAGTTGGATCCGGTCAGTGATGCGTGGGGTGCGCGCGCTCTTGCCTCAGGTCGCGGGCAGATTGACCGTGCGCGGTGCGGAAAGCGCGGGCGAAACTGGATTGTGAAGCAAAACCGGTAGCCAGCGCGACATCCATCAGTGGAAGGTCGGTGTCGGTGACCAGACGGCGGGCCTCGGCCAGACGCAGTTGCAGATAATGGTCCTGGGGCGTGGTGTTCAGGCGCAGGCGGAACTGTTGTTGCAGAGTGCGTGGGCTGGTGCCCAGCTGGTCTGCGATATGGGCCAGTGGCAGGGGGTCATCCAGCGACGCCTGCATCAGCGAGTTTGCCTTGGCCGTCAGCGCCGTGTGGCGGTGTGGTACGCCGGTGCGGCTTTGCGGTGTGCCGGGGTCCGGCGCGCCATCATAGAGGAACAGGCCCGAAACACGGGATGCGAAACCCGCGCCATGGCGGGCGGCGATGATGTGCAGCATCATCTCGACAGCGGGAATCGCGCCGCCCGAGGTCAGGCGACCGTCCGAGACAGTAAAGCGGTCGGGGCGCACATCGACGTTGGGGAAACGAGTGGCGAAGTTTTCCAGGTCTTCCCAGTGGGTCGTCGCAGAGTGACCGTCCAGCAGCCCGGCCTCAGCCAGCAGCCAGGGGCCGCCGTCAATCCCGGCCATGGTCGCGCCGGTACCGGCAATGCGGCGCAGGCCAGCCAGCAGGCTTGGGGTGGCGTGACGGGCCAGTTGGAAACCTGCGACCACGATCATAAGGTCGCAGCCTTGCAGACGGGCGAGCGGGATGCCGGGTACTTGCAGGGCGCTGGTCAGCATCGCGGGTTCCGATGTCGAAGTCACATAGTCCCAGTCAAAGGCGGGCCTGTCTGCCAGACGGTTGGCAGCGCGCATTGGATCGACCGCCGAGGCGAAGCTGAGCGTGTTGCATTCATCCAGCACCAGCACAGCCGTTTTCAGGGCCCGATGTTCGGGTTGTAATATGTTTTTTGCGGATTGCATCAAGTTCGATTCGCATTCTGCCAAGTGGTTTTCCCAAAGCTGCGCCAGAGTCGGGTCAGAACGCAAATCGGAATCCGGGGAGAAGTCTGGGGAAAACTCAAGGCAAAACCGGGTATAACTTGGGGAAAACGCCATGCCTCTGGAAATGAACCGCGAAGTCTTCATCACCTGCGCCGTGACCGGCTCGGGCGGGACGCAGGATCGCAGCCCTCATGTGCCACGTTCGCCGAAGCAAATTGCCGACAGTGCGATTGCCGCCGCAAAGGCGGGCGCGGCTGTTGTGCACTGCCATGTGCGCGACCCCGAAACAGGTGCGCCGTCGCGCGATCTGGCGCTGTATCGTGAAGTGACCGATCGCATTCGGGATGCCGAGGTGGATGCAGTGCTGAACCTGACAGCTGGCATGGGTGGAGATATGGTGTTCGGCGGTATCGAAAACCCGCTGCCATTGGCAGAGGCTGGAACCGATCTGGTTGGTGCGACCGAACGTGTGGCCCATATCGCCGAGTGCCTGCCCGAGATCTGCACTCTGGACTGCGGCACTATGAACTTTGCCGAGGCCGATTATGTCATGACCAACACGCCCGGCGCATTGCGCGCGATGGGACAGATGATGACAGACCTCGGCGTTAAGCCCGAGATCGAGGCGTTTGACACCGGCCATCTGTGGTTTGCCAAGCAACTGGTTAAGGAAGGGATTCTGGACCCCAACGCCCTGGTGCAGCTGTGCATGGGGGTCCCGTGGGGCGCTCCGGATGATCTGAACACCTTTATGGCGATGGTGAACAATGTGCCGGATGACTGGACCTTCAGTGCGTTTTCGCTGGGGCGGAATGAGATGCCGTTTGTTGCGGCTTCGGTTCTGGCGGGCGGCAACGTGCGCGTTGGTCTGGAAGACAACCTGTGGTTGGAGAAGGGCGTTCTGGCCGAGAACTGGCAACTGGTTGAACGTGCCGGAACCATTATCGAAAACATGGGCGCGCGGGTGATCGGGCCGCAAGAAGTCCGCGAGAAGCTGGGGCTGGTGAAGCGGGCCCCAAAGGGTTGACTGCCTGCGTCCGTTGCCCATGACCGGAAAGCGCAGGCGTGCCAGCAAAAGGAAGAGAGCAATGCGATCGGCGGTTGTAATCTGCGCGACGGTTCTGGCCGTGTGTCTGCCCCGGGTTGGGGTGGCACAGACTGCGGAAGACCCCTTGGCCCGCAAGGAATGCGAAGCCAAGGGGGGAAGCTATGAGATGGGCGGTCGGATACGGCAGTTTATCTGCTTTGAACCGTTGTCCGACGCTGGAAGCTCTTGCGAAAAAGCCTCTGACTGCGCAGGATTCTGCCTGTCAGAAACCAAACAATGCAGCGCAGTGACACCGCAATTCGGATGCATTCCGCATCTGGATGAGGTTGGGCGCGCGCGGGTAATCTGTATCGATTAGAGGACAGCATGACAAAGACGGCAGCAATTATCGGGGGCGGTGTCATTGGCGGCGGATGGGCCGCGCGGTTCCTGCTCAATGGCTGGAACGTTCGGGTGTTCGACCCGGACCCCGAAGCGGAACGCAAAATAGGCGAAGTGCTGGACAATGCGCGCCGATCCTTGCCGGGGTTGAGCGACGTTCCGTTGCCACCCGAAGGCGCGCTGAGCTTTCATGACGACATGGCCGACGCCGTACAGGGCGCGACGTGGATCCAAGAAAGCGTGCCAGAGCGGCTGGACTTGAAGCTGAAGGTTTACAAGGGCTTGCAGGAGGCTTGTGACCCGGCTGCGATTATCGGATCCTCGACCAGCGGGTTCAAACCATCCGAGCTTCAGCACGGTGCCTTGCGCCCGGAACAGATCGTCGTGACGCACCCATTCAACCCAGTCTATCTGCTGCCGCTGATCGAGCTGGTGCCAACCGACAGAAACCCACCGGAGATGGTTGAACAGGCCAGGAAACTGCTGACCTCGGTTGGTTTCTTCCCGCTGCATGTCAAGAAAGAGATCGACGCGCATATCGCCGACCGCTTTCTGGAAGCCGTCTGGCGCGAGGCGTTGTGGCTGGTCAAGGACGGCATCGCCACCACCGAAGAGATCGACGAAGCGATCCGAATGGGCTTTGGCATCCGCTGGGCGCAGATGGGATTGTTCGAAACGTACCGTGTGGCCGGAGGTGAAGCGGGGATGCGGCATTTCATGGCTCAGTTCGGGCCAGCCTTGAAATGGCCCTGGACCAAGCTGATGGACGTGCCGGAATTCACCGATGAACTGGTCGACCTGATCGCCGATCAGTCAGACGCGCAATCGGGGATGCATTCGATCCGAGAACTGGAACGCATTCGCGACAACAACCTTGTGGGCATGATGCGGGCCCTCAAGGCGCAGAACTATGGTGCGGGGGCGGTGCTGAACCAGCATGATGCGCTGTTGAAGCCGGGTGCCTTGCCTACACTGGATCAGGCGGATCTGAGCCAGCCGATCCTGACCCTGTCCCGTGCCGTTCCGCTGGACTGGACGGATTACAACGGCCACATGAACGAGGCCAAGTATCTGGAAGCTTTTGCCGCCGCCACGGACCGTTTCATGGAGATCATCGGCTGCGATATGGAGTATATCGCGTCGGGTGGCAGTTATTTCACCGCTGAAAACCACATCCGTTACATCGACGAGGTCCATGCAGGGGCAAAGATCGACGTGCGCACGCAGATGCTGCTGGGGCAGGGCAAGAAGCTGCATGTCTTTCACAGCATGTATGAAGGCGACAAGCTGTTGGCCACGGGCGAGAGTTTCCTGCTGCATGTCAGTCTTGAAACCCGCCGCCCCAGTCCGCCGTCGCCCAAGATCGAAGCAGCGATGGCGCGGATTGCCAAGGCACAGGCCGGTTTGCCTTACCCTGAAGGGGCGGGGGCCGCCATTCGGAAGCCCTCATGACCCGGCGCGTATTGGTAACAGCCGGGGCATCGGGTGTCGGTCGGGCCATGGCCGCGGCGTTTGACGCCGCCGGTTATGATGTCTGGGTGACGGATATTGACCCGTCAGCTCTGGATGCCTTGCCCGACCATTGGGTGGCGCACAGGGCTGATGTGACAAATGAGACCGACATGAGCGCTGTGTTTCAGGCTGTCGGGGCGGCCGGTGGGTTGGACGTTCTGTGCGCAAATGCCGGGATCGCCGGGCCGACAAACGCGATCGAGGATATCGATCTGGATGGATGGCGCGCCTGTGTCGCGGTCAATCTGGACGGGGCCTTTCTGGCCGCCAAGTACGCCGCGCCGATGATGAAGTCGGCGCGGGCGGGCAGCATCATTCTGACCTCCTCCACCGCCGGTCAGTACGGCTATCCGTATCGTGCGCCTTATGCGTCGGCCAAATGGGCGATCATTGGGTTGATGAAAACGCTGGCGATGGAACTGGGGCCGCTGGGTATTCGCGCAAACGCCATTTGTCCGGGTGCGGTGGAAGGCCCGCGCATGGAAGGCGTATTGGCCCGGGAGGCAGCCGCAAAGGGCATGACCCGCGATGAGGTTTACCAGGGCTATGCCTCTGGCACTTCAATGGGGCGCTTTGTGGAAGCGCAGGATATCGCCAATATGGCCGTTTTTCTTGCTTCAGACGCGGCGCGGCTGGTGTCGGGGCAGGTGATCGCGGTGGATGGGCACACCGTCAATCCCGACCCAAAACTGTAACTCAGCCCTGATTTGGACCACGGATCTGGCGGATGGTCTGGCGGACCGCCTGCCAATCCTGTGCCTCTTTCTGGTTTCCGGCAGCTTCGCATTCGCGCATCTTTTGCGCGGCCTCTGCCTCGGCCCGGTCTCCGTGCGCAGCGTACAGGGCACGTGCGTATTGAGCGGTTTGAATTGCGTCCATTCCTGTGGTCCTCCGTTTGTGGTCGGAATGCCCGATGGTTCGCGCCAAGGGACGATAGCACAGGTTGCGCCTGGCTGCATCAACTGTTGCGGGAAACCGCCGTTCTGAGCCGTCGCAAATGGTTCGGGAAATCGCGGGCGGCGACATCGGCCTCGCGCACCAACGTGTCGAAATGGCGTGAAAATGTCTCGATCCGATCCCGGTCGCGAAACGCCAAATAGTGACTTCCGGCATAAAAAACGCAAAGAAGCGGTCCGAAAATCGTAACCGGGGCGGAATACAACCTCTTGGCATCAAACAGATAGATCCGCATCCGGGGATATAGTTGTTCACACAGGGCCAGCAGGTGATCGATCTGTTCCAGCCGAATATCCGGGCAGAGACCATGGTAATACCCTGTGGCGCTGGCAAAGCTCTCGATCTCGTACAACGGCATGGCAATTTCGTAATCCGACTGAGCGCTGCGCATCCAGGTCAGCCTATCCTCGGACGCTCCGATGGCCTGATCTGCCGTGCGACCCAGATGTGGGGCATATTCCCATTCCAGTACCGCGCGCGTCTTGAGCATGTCTGGCAGGGTGGCCGGGACATAGCGGATCTTGTATCCGGCGGCTTCCTTGTGCCACTCGAAAATCCGCTCATCGACAAGGGCGCGGGGGGCTTCCGTAAAGGACAGGGAACTGGCCAAAATCTCTGCCGCGCTTTCCGGTCTGTCGGACAGGCTCAGCAACCAGTCAGCCGAGACACCCAGTGCCGCGGCACAGCCACCCACAACATGCGCGTTGGGAAGACGCGCGCCATGACCGGTCAACAACTGAGAAACGGTCGAACGGTCCACGCCGATGTGGCGCGCAAGCGCGCTTTGGCTGACGTGACGGTCCTCCATCGCGCGGGCAAGGCGTAGGCGGAATTGAGCGGCGCGGTCGCGTTTGTCGATGTTTTCCTGCATGCGATGAAAAATATCACAGATGATTAGTTTTGTTAATCATATTCAGAATTTTCAGCGTGAGAAATGAAATGTAACCCCTTTGTAAAAGCAAGAAGAATGGGGATCGAAATGGAAACGCGGCGAAGATCTGTCGTGAAGGCAATCGTGTGGAATGTCATGGGGTTGGCCACCATGACGCTGGTGGGCCTGGTCGCCACCAGGTCGGCCGCGGTTGGTGGGGCCTTGGCGTTGATCAACACCGCTATCGGCCTGACACTGTACGTGATCTACGAAAGACTATGGGCGGGAATCTCGTGGGGGCGCAATGGCTGAGCCTTCCGCACCGAAATCACCCGAATGGGGCACGTTTATCCTGATCGTAGGGTGCTATGCCGCCTGGCTTGCCGGGCTGTTCTGGGTGGCAAACACGTCACTGTGGTTGGCGGCTCCGGCTCTGGGCTTTGTTGCAGCCCTGCATTCGTCTTTGACGCACGAAGTCCTGCATGGCCACCCATTTCGCGCCAAGTGGCTGAATGAGGCGCTGA
This sequence comes from Ruegeria sp. YTSB088, assembly GCF_059609825.1. NCBI lineage: Bacteria > Pseudomonadati > Pseudomonadota > Alphaproteobacteria > Rhodobacterales > Roseobacteraceae > Ruegeria > Ruegeria sp. YTSB088. The sequence goes on from NZ_JBXWMM010000002.1 coordinate 412,436, forward strand.
TGGCACTGCCGCTGACCCTGGCCATTCCGTATAACCGCTTTCGCGATCTGCATTTGGCGCATCATCAGGATGCCACTTTGACTGACCCATATGACGATCCGGAATCCAACTACCTGGATCCCGAAATCTGGTCGGGGCTGCCGCGTGGCGTTCAGACGGTGCTGGCGCTGAACAACACGCTTCTGGGGCGGATGGTGCTGGGTCCGGCCATAGGGCAGGTTCTGTTTATGCGGGACGAGCGGCGGGGGCTGTGGCGCGGCGACAGGGCTGTCCTGTTGGCTTGGGCTTTGCACATACCCGGCGCGGCGGCGGTTCTGTGGATCGTTGTACAGTCAGCCATGCCGATCTGGGTTTATCTGATTTCGGCCTATATCGGGCTGGCGTTGCTGAAAATCCGCACGTTTCTGGAACACCGCGCGCACGAGAAATCCCGCGCACGGACTGTGATTATCGAAGACAGCGGGCCGTTGGCATTTCTGTTTTTGAACAACAACTTGCATGTTGTGCATCACATGAACCCAGCCGCGCCTTGGTATCGGCTGCCGTCGTTGTATCGTGATGGCAAAGACAGATACCTGGCCTGCAATGAGGCTTATGTATACCGCTCCTATGCACAGATTTTCCGGCAGTATCTACTACGTGCCAAAGACCCGGTTCCGCATCCGCTCTGGCCAAAGCGCTGATTTGCCGACACAACGGGTGACATGAGTCTCTGGATCCCTGTCACCATCGCCGCCGCCAGTTTTCAGACCGTGCGATTCATGCTGCAAAAATCTCTGAGCAGCGTGAAACTGTCTGCCGCAGGCGCGACCTTTGCCCGGTTTGCTTACTCCATGCCGCTGGCCGTTGCCGGGCTATGGGTGGCGTTGCAGATAACGGGGGCCAGCCTGCCAGCGCTGAACGGTGTATTCTGGCTTTATGCGGTGATCGGCGGCACGGCGCAAATCCTTGCAACGATCTGCGTAGTCGCGTTGTTCAAACAACGGAATTTCGCAGTTGGGATCACTTTCAAGAAAACCGAAGTGATACAGACCGCGATTGTCGGCTTTCTGGTTTTGGGTGACAGCGTTTCCGGCGGCGCGCTGATTGCGATCCTGTTGGGGTTGATGGCGGTGCTTTTGCTGTCAAAAACACCCGGTGGGGGCGGTGCCTGGTGGCGACATCTTACGAACCGTGCGTCCCAATTGGGGCTTGGATCAGGGGTTTTATTTGCCTTTTCTGCCGTCAGCTATCGCGGGGCGTCGCTGCAACTGGGCGATATCGACGCTTGGTTCCGGGCGCTGATCACCCTGGCCGCTGTCGTGACGTTCCAGTTTGTCAGCATGGGGCTGTGGCTGTTGTGGCGCGACCGGGCCGAGCTGCGTGCGGTTTGGCAGACGCGATCCACCGGCGTGTTTGTCGGCCTGACCAGTCTGGGTGGGTCGTTTTGTTGGTTCTGGGCCTTCACCCTGCAAAACGCAGCTTATGTCAAAGCGCTGGGTCAGGTGGAACTAATCTTCAGCCTGATGGCCTCGATCCTGTTTTTCCGCGAGACGATCACCCGGCGAGAAATCGCCGGGATGCTGCTGTTGGGTGTTTCGATACTGGCGTTGATGCTGGCGATTTAGCCCGCTCGACGCTCGTCAAAACTGAGGGCTATGAAGCTGGGCAGGTGATCACCCATGCCCACAACGGCCCGTCCGGTGTCTTCCTTGCGTCCCCGGCCACGGCCCTTTGGCTCTCGTTCTTTCCTGACGTCTTTTTTGCCATCTGGCTCCCGGGTTTTCTTCTCGGGCGTCGGCTTTTCGGGCTTGGGGTCTTCCTTGATCGGATTGTCGAGGCGTGGAATGTCTTTCTGGATCAGCTTTTCGATCGCGGCGAGGGCCTTTTCATCTCGGCCTGAACAGATCGTAATTGCCTTGCCTTCGCGCCCTGCACGACCGGTGCGGCCGATGCGGTGTACATAATCCTCGGGGTGGCCGGGGACGTCGAAATTGAACACGTGGCTGACGGCCGGAACGTCCAGACCGCGCGCAGCGACGTCCGATGCCACCAGCAGGCGCAATGATCCGTCGCGGAACCCGTCCAGTGTCTTCATCCGCTGTGACTGATCCAGATCGCCATGGATGGCGGCCGCATCATAGCCATATTTCTTCAGCGATTTCGCACAGATATCGACATCTGTCTTGCGATTGCAGAAGATGATTGCGTTGGTGCACTTTTCACCCTCTGCGTCGATCAAAGCACGCAGCACGTTGCGCTTCTGGCTTGCTTCACGATCCCGGCGGCCGCCTTTGAACATGACAACGCCCTGTTCGATCGTCTCGGATGCGGTTGCTTGCCGGGCAACTTCAACCCGTGCAGCGGCCGACAGGAATGTATCTGTGATTCGTTCGATCTCGGATGCCATGGTCGCCGAGAAGAACAGCGTTTGCCGTGTGAAAGGCGTCAGCGAGAAGATGCGCTCGATGTCGGGAATAAAACCCATATCCAGCATCCGGTCGGCTTCGTCCACCACCATGATCTGCACGCCGTTCAGCAGCAGCTTGCCACGTTCGAAATGATCCAGAAGACGACCCGGAGTGGCGATCAGAACATCGACGCCGCGGTCGATCAGCGCCTCTTGCTCTTTGAAACTGACGCCGCCGATCAACAGCGCTTTGGTCAGTTTCAGGTGCTTGCTGTAGGTGTCGAAATTCTCGGCCACCTGAGCCGCCAGTTCCCGCGTCGGGCACAGAACCAGCGAGCGTGGCATCCGCGCGCGGGCGCGTCCACGCGCCAGCAGAGTGATCATCGGCAGTGTGAAGCTGGCGGTTTTCCCGGTGCCGGTCTGGGCGATTCCCAAGACATCGCGGCCTTCCAGAGCGGGAGGAATCGCGCCTTCCTGAATAGGGGTTGGGGTTTCGTATCCGGCTTCCTCAATGGCTTTGAGGACCTTCGGGTTCAGGTTCAGTTCGTTAAATTTTGTCATGTAAGTCCGGTTTTTGCGGACACTTGACCTGGCCCGCGCGTCAAAGATGTGCCGGGCCCGGATGGCCATACGCGTGATGCGACATTTCGGCTTGTACGCGGACATAACAAAAACGTTGGTCGGGGTCAAATGAAGAGAATTTCACCTGTTCCTGCCCGTGGCTTTCCGTGAATTTCAGCAACAATTCAGCAACTTCCGGGGAAGTGTTTCTCTAGCTTTTCGTCCAGGTTCAGTGGTCGGTGGCGCAGCAGGCCGTGGCGTTCCAGGTGGGCGCGCACCTCTGAGTCTGTGCCGCTTATTTCATTGTAGAACGCGCGCAGGCCGTCCATGCCTTGTTCGGCCTCGATCCAGTGGAGTAATTCATTCTTGCTCAGACCACCCTGGTCACGCGGGACATTCGGTGCCATGCCAGCCTGATACGAGCCGCGATCCATGCGAAACTGATAATGCGCAATCCAGTGGTCCCAACCTGGGGCATGGCGATGGCACAGATCGATCTGAGGGAATTCGTGTTTGCAGGGCAGCAGCACTTTGTTTTGAAACAAGTTGTGGATGCGGAAGCTTAAGTTTTTCAATCCGGTGCGCACGAACAACTTTCCCTGCACGTGACTTAGGAAACCACCCATGACAAACGCGCCGTAATTCGGATAGATGGTCTCGACCAACGCCTCGCGGTTCGGGCCATGCGGGATATGTGCTTTGTACAGGTCTTTTCTCCCGGCCAGCGCCTCTAACGGGCGGACACGGGCGGCGTGAACCGCGTTCGGAACATCGCGCAACACATCTGCGATGGGGATTGTGGACCATAGAAATTCATCCACGTCGATATGGGTCAACCAATCTAGTTGAGTGTTTCGGTAGGCAAAAGTGGCGTGAACCGACTGGCGCACCTGATGTTTTTCCGGTCGTGCGCGTCCGCGTTTTTCCCAAAAGGCATCATCACAGACGCGAACCCGGACCTTGGGGTGCATTCTGAGTGCTCTGAACGTGCGACGGTTGGGCTCGTCCATGTAGATATACATGAAATCCGCCCCCAGTTCGAGGTGATGGGCCACGAACCGAAGGACGTCTTCGGTTGGCCCCCGGACCATCGAGACAATGCCCCAGGTGGTCATTTGCGCGGCGCGCGGGTGTCGCGCATGAGTTTCAGACGCCGAAAGACACCGCCGGGGTCCTTGTTCAGTTCGGTCATCAGGTGATCCACGAGTGGCGCAATGGTGGGATCGTTCATCGCTTTGGTCCAGATCGGGGCGATGAGATTGACATCCAGGCCGCCCTTTTCGAAGGAAAAGCCTTTCATCTGATAGGGCAGCGGCACGTGTTTCCTGTCCTTGAACTGAAACGGCGTTTCCGGGGCCAGCCCCGAGAAGAGCCTCTCGAACTCATACAGTTTCATCATGCCGAAGAATATGCGCAAGGCATGTCCGACCTCGCGCTGTGTCGGGGTCTGACCATGATCGGCAAAGGTCTGAACAGAAGACACCAGCCATCGCAGGTCGAGGACGGAAAGAAGGTGATCTGATTGCTCTTGCCACACCCGGCAAAACAGCGCAGGGGCCTGACGCGGGAATGACCGCTTTCTTAGGTTCGAGATCAGTTGGGCGTTGAGGAAGGCAAGCTCCGAATTCCCGACAAATTCCCGCGCGATCTGGACGCGCTTACGGTCCCACGCGCTACTGTGTCCGGGCGGCAATTCGGTGGCTGTGTCGGGCACGGTTCGTTTGGCCAGATCTTCCAGATCGACGTCAAGCACGGGCAGGGTCAGGGTGCCGAACTGAAACGGGCTGCGCCGGTTCTCATAGCTGTCCAGCATGTCGGGCAGGCCACCGGGATAGGTCAGTTCGTCGTCACTCATGCGCGCAGGATTGCACAGCCGGGTTCGGCTGCGCAATCAGCCAGTTGCCTCAGGTCATCATCTCTTTTGTCGCGGTCAGATTCAGCGCGGGATAATCGCGGACGACCCGGTCGATATCCCATTGCAGGCGGGTCAGATAGACAATGTCGCCGTCATGGTCATGGGCGATGTGCTGTTTGTTGGCATTCACGAACTTTTCGACCTCGGTCTTTTCACCACTGACCCATCGGGCCGAGGTGAACTGCGATGCTTCAAAGCGCACGGGCAGGCCGTATTCCATCTCGATTCGGCTGGCGAGCACTTCGAACTGCAATGCACCAACGACCCCCACGATAAAACCCGAGCCGATCGAGGGTTTGAACACTTTGGCGGCGCCTTCTTCGGCGAACTGCATCAGGGCTTTTTCCAGATGCTTGGCCTTCATCGGGTCTCCGGGCCGCACTGTTTGCAACAGTTCCGGCGCGAAGGAGGGGATGCCGGTCACGCGCAGCGCTTCGCCTTCGGTTAGGGTGTCGCCGATACGCAGTTGCCCGTGGTTGGGAATGCCGATGATATCTCCGGCCCAGGCCTCTTCCGCCAATTCCCGGTCTGAGGCGAGGAACATCACAGGGTTCGAGATCGCCATCGGTTTTTTCGACCGCACATGGGTCAGTTTCATACCTCGCTTGAAGTGGCCGCTGGCCATGCGGACAAACGCCACCCGGTCGCGGTGCTTGGGGTCCATGTTGGCCTGCACTTTGAAGACAAACCCTGCGACCTTCTTTTCGTCGGGGGATATCTGGCGCGGTTCGGCAGACTGAACCTGTGGCTGCGGGCCATAGGCACCGATGCCTTCCATCAGTTCCTTGACGCCAAACGAGTTGATGGCCGAACCGAACCAGATCGGTGTCATATGGCCTTCCAGCACAGCCTGCGGGTCAAGCGCGGGCAGCAATTCGCGGGCCATCTCGACCTCTTCCAGCAGCTTGTCCAGCAGATGCTCGGGCACGTGTTCCGCCAGTTTCGGGTCGTCCAGCCCATTGATCTCGATGCTTTCGGCCACCTTGTTGCGGTCCGCGCGATCCATCAGTTCAAGCCGGTCACGCAGCATGTCGTAGCAGCCGATAAAATCGCGGCCCACGCCGATGGGCCATGCCGCAGGGGTGACGTCGATGGCCAGCATTTCCTGAATTTCGTCGATGATCTCGAACGTATCGCGGCTTTCGCGGTCCATCTTGTTGCAGAAGGTCAGGATCGGCAGATCGCGCAGGCGGCAGACCTCGAACAGTTTCTGCGTCTGGCTTTCCACACCTTTCGCTCCGTCGATTACCATCACGGCGGCATCTACAGCGGTCAGCGTGCGATAGGTATCCTCGGAAAAGTCCGAGTGACCCGGCGTATCCACCAGATTGAACCTGAAGGTGTCATAGTCAAATGACATTGCGGATGCGGAAACCGAGATACCGCGATCCTTCTCCATTTGCATAAAGTCCGACCGGGTTCGCCGGGCTTCGCCTTTGGCACGGACCTGCCCGGCCATCTGAATCGCACCCCCGTACAGCAGGAACTTTTCCGTCAGCGTCGTCTTGCCCGCATCAGGGTGCGAGATGATGGCGAATGTCCGGCGCCGGGCGATCTCGGGCGGCAATGTGGGTTGGTTCGAGGTATCAAGCATGAGCGCGCGTATATGCGGGGAATCCTGCCGAAGCAAGACAAAGGGGCTGGTTCGAATCATAGGCCTGTGGCAGTAAGAACATATAGTGAACAAATGATGGAGTGGATCAATGAATTTGAAAGAGATTGCCGACGAACTGGTGGCTGGTTGCCGGGAAGACCGGGCCAAGGAAAACCTGTCCAAGCTTTACGCCCCCGACGCCGTATCGGTCGAAGGGCAGGACTTTCAGGGAATGGGTCGGGAGACCAAAGGGCTCGACGCCATCCGTGGCAAACACGAGTGGTGGGAGAATGCCCATGAGGTTTCTGGTGCGTCTGTCAGTGATCCGTTTCCCCATGGCGAAGACCGTTTTGCCGTGATTTTCGAAGTGCAGGGCAAGGTGAAGGAAACCGGCGAAGCGTTCGATATGCGCGAAGTGGGTGTCTATCACGTCGCTGACGGCAAGATCGTCCGGGAAGAGTTCTTTTACTGAGGTGACGCTGCCGTTCTGGTCTTCCCTGTCTGGCCGGTGCTAGACATGCGGCAATGACTGACAGGGAGGATCCGATGGATCTGGGAATTCAAGCAAAACGCGCGCTGGTCTGTGCCAGCAGCAAGGGATTGGGTCTTGGGTGCGCCGAGGCGCTTGCTGCGGCTGGCGTAAACCTCGTGATGAACGCACGTGGTTCCAAGGCGTTGGAGGCTGTGGCCGCGCGCCTGCGGTCAGAGCACGGCGTTGAGGTGCAGACCGTGGCCTGCGACGTGACCACGCCCGACGGGCAAGCGCAGGTGATCAAAGCTGCACAGGGCGTTGATATTCTTGTGACAAATGCCGGTGGACCGCCGCCCGGATCGTGGTCGGACTGGGAGCGGGATGATTTCATCAAGGCGCTGGATAGCAACATGCTGACACCGATTGCATTCATGAAAGCTTTGCTTCCCGAAATGATGGACAAGGGATGGGGCCGGGTGGTCAACATAACCTCGCAATCCGTGCGTGCGCCGATTGCGGTTCTGGGCCTGTCAAATGCGGCGCGTACCGGTCTGACTGGCTATGTTGCCGGAACTTCGCGTCAGGTGGCGCCACACGGGGTGACCATCAACAACCTGCTGCCGGGTATTCATGCCACGGACCGGGCGGATTCTCTGGACAGCGGTGTGGCGGAACAACAGGGTATTTCGATCGACGAAGCACGCGCCAACCGTGCGGCGACAATCCCGGTCAGACGCTATGGTTCGCGGCAGGAATTTGGTGCCACCTGTGCGTTTCTCTGTTCGCAACATGCGGGCTTTATTGTCGGCCAGAACATCCTGCTGGACGGCGGTGCGACCAACCTGACGATGTGACCATGGCGCAGGAGTTTTCGTTAAAGGATCAGTTGTTCAACGCTGAGAAAGTAAGCTTTCTCAGTAAGTTATTTGTGGAAGCTGAACCGGCGTTCAATGCTCCTGCGTTTCGGACACAGGTCATGTCGCGCCTGCCCGAACTGGAACTGAAAGAGCGTATGGCCTGGATCGCTGAGTGTCTGCAACAGGCCCTGCCGGGTGACTTGCCAACAGTCGCCCCGGTGATTTTACGGGCATTGCCGCCTGCGCTGGACCCTTCCAGATCGGATGATGATTTCGGCGATTTCATTTTCGCGCCTCTGGGTGAATGGGTCGCTGGTATCGGGCTGGGTCACGTTGGTGTATCCTTGGACGTGTTGGAAGAGCTGACGCAGCGGTTTTCGATGGAATGGGCCATTCGGCCTTTCCTGAATCATGCCCCGGACAGGGTGCTCGAGCGGATGCAGGACTGGTGTATCCATGACAGCTATCACGTGCGCCGATTGGTCAGTGAAGGCACGCGGCCCCGTCTGCCATGGGGGCAGGGCATCAGTCTGGGTCTGACGGACCCGTTGCCGCTGTTGGATCGATTGCACGGTGATCCGACCCGGTATGTCACGCGGTCCGTTGCCAACCATCTGAATGACATCACCAAACAGGACCCTGGCCTGGTGCTGGGCCGTCTGGACAAGTGGCGCGCCGAGGGGCGACAGACCACGGCAGAGCTGGAGTGGATGACCTCTCATGCGCTGCGCGGACTGGTCAAGGCGGGACACCCAGAGGCGATGAAAATGCTGGGATTTAACCCGGATACCGATGTTGCAGTAACGATTGACCTGAAATCCAAAGCCCGCATCGGCGGCGCATTGGAGTTTTCAGTCGGTTTGAGTGGAGAAGGTGAACAGCTCGTCCTGGTGGATTATATCATTCACTTTCAACGCCCTGGAGGGAAAACCTCAGCGAAGGTGCATAAGCTGAAACAGGCGACCCTGAAAGGAGGCAAGCTTAATCTTGACAAGCGTCACAAACTGAAGGGCGATGCCACGACTTTCAAGCTGATCCCCGGAGCGCATCGGCTTGAAGTTCAGGTGAATGGCAATATCCGCGCCGGTGTGGATTTCGAGCTGCTGGCGTAAAGCCCCACCAGAAGGCTCACACTTTTGTCAGAAGCGCCTTACCCGGATTGCGAACCGCGGACCTGTGCATTAGCTGCGATGCAGCCACTTGCAAGGGGAAGACCGCGATGAAGCATGAATCGGTGCAGAATTATTATGGTGAAGTCCTGCAAAGCAGTGCGGATTTGCAGACCAACGCCTGCTGCACGCCTGACGACATGCCGGAACACCTCAAGCGTATCCTCTCAAGGATTCACGACGATGTGCTAACGCGCTACTATGGCTGCGGTCTTATAGCGCCGCTGGATCTTGAAGGTATGTCGATCCTCGATCTCGGCTGCGGGGCCGGACGCGACGTCTATGCCTTGTCCGCCATGGTCGGTGAAAAGGGCCGGGTTGTCGGGATCGACATGACGCCTGAGCAATTGGATGTCGCCCGTGCGCATCAGGAATATCATGCCAGCGCGTTTGGTCACGCCCAGAGCAATGTGGAATTCCATCACGGTTACATCGAAAAGCTGGATGAGCTGAATCTGGAGCCCGGATCGTTTGACATCATCGTCTCGAACTGTGTCATCAACCTGGCGACCGACAAGGATGCTGTTCTGAAGGGCGCGCACCGGTTGCTGAAAGAGGGCGGCGAAATGTACTTCTCGGACGTCTATGCCGACCGCCGTATCCCACAGGCGATGACCGAGGATGAGGTTTTGTATGGCGAGTGCCTGTCGGGTGCATTGTACTGGAACGACTTCCTGTCGATGGCGCGCAAGGCGGGTTTCGGCGATCCGCGCCGGGTGACGCATCGCCCGCTGACCATCGAGAACCCGGTGTTGGAAGAACGTGTTGCCCCGCTCAAATTCCTTTCGGCGACCTATCGTCTGTTCAAGCTGCCTGCGCTGGAACCGGCCTGTGAGGATTACGGTCAGGCGGTCGTCTATGAAGGCACTGTTCCCAACGCACCGCATGCGTTTGTTCTGGACGATCACCACGTTATTGAAACCGGTAAGGTCTTTCCGGTCTGCGGCAATACCTGGATGATGCTTCGGGACACGCGGTTTGCCCGCCATTTCGACTTTATCGGCGATTTTTCTACCCACTTCGGTATTTTCGAGGGCTGCGGCGGCGAAAGCCCGTTTGAGGCCACAGGCGAAGCAGCTTCACCCGGTGGTTGCTGCTGATCGCTTGCACCTGAGGGGCGGGGTTGCTATCCCCGCCCATGCCCGATGGATTTGATCGGGACAGGCAATGGGGTCCATCGGTGACAGGTAACGCAACTCCTCCGCGTCTGGAAATTCGCAACATTATTCGCCGGTTCGAAGGGCGTGTCGTTGTGGATGACGTGTCATTGACCGTGCAGGCCGGCAAGGTGACGTGTTTGTTGGGGCCGTCTGGCTGCGGGAAATCCACCACCCTACGCATGATTGCCGGGGTTGAGATGCAGGACTCGGGCGAGATCTACGTCGATGGCAAGCTGATCTGTGACACCGTGTTTCGGGTGCCGCCAGAGCGGCGCGAGATCGGGTTGATGTTTCAGGACTTTGCGCTGTTTCCTCATCTGAGCGTGGCCAACAACGTGGCCTTTGGCCTGAGGGGCAGCAAGGACGAGAAACGTGCCCGGGTCGAGGAACTGCTGCGCAAAGTGGACCTGATGCGGTTCATCGACGGTTTCCCACATCAGTTATCGGGCGGAGAGCAACAGCGCGTGGCCCTGGCCCGCGCTTTGGCGCCACGCCCCAGGATCATGCTGATGGACGAGCCGTTCTCGGGTCTCGACAACCGTCTGCGCGACGGTATTCGCGACGAGACGCTGTCCATTCTCAAGGAAGAGGATGCGGCTGTCCTGCTGGTCACGCACGAGCCGGAAGAGGCAATGCGGATGGCGGATGAGATCGCGCTGATGCGGCGCGGAAAGATCGTCCAGCAGGGCGCGCCATACAACGTCTACACCCGACCTGCAGACAAGGCAGCCGTGGCGTTTTTCAGTGATATTAACGTGCTGCAAGCGCAAGTTAACGGAGCGCTGGCCGACACGCCTTTTGGTCAATTCCTGGCGCCGGGTATCCCGGATGGAACGGATGTCGAGATCGTCTTCCGCCCCCAGCACGTCAAACTGGATTTTGATCGCAACGGCAAAGGCCCATTGCCGACCGCGACTGATGGAGTAGCAGCGCGGGGCGTGGTCGAACGTGCGCGTTTTCTGGGAAACGAAAGCCTGGTCGAGTTTCGCATGGACTACGACGGCTCGGTCCTCAGGGCGACGGTTCCGAATGTCTTTGTGCCCAATCCGGGCCGTGTCATGTGGCTGACCATTCGTCGTGACAAGTGTTTCATTTTTTCCAAGATGCAGAGTTGACCTCTCGATTTCCGTACGAGTGGTGCGCGAAAGCCTCAGGTTGCAGGTCCACGTCGCTTGCCGCAGCGCAGTGCCGGGTCTATCAAGGGCCAAACGTGGGGGTAGATCGGGCATGCGTATTCTTCTGACCAATGATGACGGGATCAACGCTCCGGGCTTGATCACGCTGGAAGCGATCGCTGCCGAACTGGCAGGGCCGGATGGCGAAGTTTGGGTTGTCGCACCTGCCTTTGAGCAATCCGGGGTCGGGCATTGCATCAGTTACACCCACCCCACAATGATCGCCAAGCTGAGCGAACGGCGTTATGCGGCGGAAGGGTCGCCTGCGGATTGTGTATTGGCAGGGCTGCATGATGTGATGACGGACTGCCCACCGGATCTGGTCCTGTCCGGCGTGAATCGGGGCAACAACTCAGCCGAAAACACGCTTTATTCGGGCACTATTGGCGGCGCGATGGAAGCGGCCCTGCAAGGTATTCCTGCTATTGCCTTGTCACAGTATTTCGGCCCACGAAATCTGGGGCTGGACGACCCGTTCGAAGCTGCTGCTCGGTACGGGGCCGATCTGGTCCGGCGCATTCTGGATGCAAATCCGGAGGAGCAGGGTGATTACCGCCTGTTTTACAACGTGAATTTTCCACCTGTTCCGGCAGATGAGGTGCTGGGTACGCGCGTTGCAGCGCAGGGATTCCGGCGCGACACGCATTTTTCGGTCGAGCCGCACAGCTCGCCCTCGGGGCGGCGCTTCCTGTGGATCAAGGGTGGCTATCAGCATAACCCAACTGCGCCGGGAACGGATGCTGCGGTCAATCTGGAAGGCTATATCTCGGTCACGCCGATGCGCGCCGACTTGACCGCATATGACATGCTGGAGGCATTGAAGGCGGTCGAATGAGCGGATTGGACCCGGAAACCGTGATGCAGTTCCTGTTTGCCCTGCGCAAACGGGGGGTTACGGATGCGCGCGTTCTGGCGGCGATGGAACAGGTTGACCGGGGACGCTTTGTCACCGGCCTGTTCGCGGATCGCGCCTACGAGGACATGCCATTGCCGATTTCCTGCGGTCAGACGATCAGTCAGCCATCGGTCGTCGGCCTCATGACGCAGGCGCTGGACGTTCGGCCGCGCGATACCGTGCTCGAGATCGGAACGGGGTCGGGTTACCAGGCCGCAATCTTGTCGAAACTGGCGCGCCGGGTCTATACGGTCGAACGCCACCGGCGGCTGGTCAGCGAGACAGGAAAGCTTTTTGCCGATCTGGGGCTTACGAATATCACGTCCATGTTGTCGGATGGATCCTTTGGTTTGCCGGAACAGGCTCCGTTTGATCGGATCATTGTGACGGCGGCGGCCGAAGACCCTCCGGGACCACTCTTGGCGCAGCTGAAAATCGGGGGTATTATGGTTTTACCCGTGGGTCAGTCGGACACGGTGCAGCAGTTGATCAAAGTGACGCGCACCGAGGACGGTCTGGACTATGACGAATTGACGTCGGTCCGTTTTGTGCCCCTGCTTGAAGGGCTTGGCAAGGACGAGGCGTAGCAGGCTTTATAAATTGGTCGCCGGAACCCCGGACAACAGGGGCAGGCGTTGAGGACAGAATTATGAGTGCAGTATCCAAATCAGCTATGCGTCGCTGCGCGACCGGAGTGGCCGCTCTGGCCTTTCTGGCCGGGTGTGAGGGGCCACTGGATTATGACCTGCGCGGGCAGATCGGCGGGTTTTCGACCACTGATGCAGTGCAGTCGGCAACAACGTCCCGCCCGTCCCCCGATAGCCGGGGAGTGATAACCTATCCGAACTACCAGGTTGTCGTGGCCCGACGGGGCGACACGGTGCGCGATGTGGCCGCGCGCGTTGGCCTGCCCGAGGGTGAGCTGTCGCGTTTCAATGGCCTTCAGACAACCGACACCCTGCGAGAGGGCGAAGTTCTGGCCCTGCCACGTTCAGTGGGCGCGGGCAGTGGCGTGGACATCGCGTCGGTTGCCGGGGCGGCAATTGATCAGGCCCCTGAAACAGGGGGCGTCCGGACAACAACGCTGGAACCTGCCAAACCAGCCCCGGCGCCGGTCGCAAGCGGGCCGGAACCTGTCCGCCATAAGGTCAAGCGCGGCGAAACGGCGTACACGATCTCGCGCCTCTATCAGGTGCCGGTCGAATCGCTGGCGGAATGGAACGGTCTTGGGTCCGACTTCACCGTACGTGAAGGTCAGTTTCTGTTGATCCCGGTCAAAAACCAGTCCGCCCCACGTCAAAGCGCCGCTGCGGCGGCGCCTGTTGCGGCCACCGAGGTAACGGAACCGGGGCAGGGATCGCCGACGCCAACGCCTCCAAGTGCCACGCAACCCTTGCCCGATGAAAAGGTTGAACCGCTCGCCGAAGCCCCTGATGTGACTGCCGAAGCCCCTACAAACACGCGGTCTTCCGCCTTGTCCTTGCCGGTCAGCGGCACCATCATCCGTGGATATAAAAAGGGCAAGAACGAAGGTATCGACATCGCCGCGGCCCCTGGCACAGCAGTCACCGCGGCTGAGGCCGGAACCGTTGCGGCGATTACGGCGGACGCGGATCAGGTGCCGATCATCGTGGTTAAACACAATAACGATCTGCTGACGGTCTATGCCAACGTTGATGATATCACCGTCAAGAAAGGTGATCGGATACGCCGTGGGCAAAAGCTGGCGCAGTTGCGAGGCGGAGACGATGCCTATGTGCATTTCGAAGTGCGCAAAGGTTTTGAATCCGTTGATCCGGATCCCTACCTGAAGTGAGGATACATGGCCCGTTTTGGGCTGTGCACTCTGTCCGGGACAATCCTGAACACGGCTGCCCGTCAGGCGTGGGGGTCGTAGTCGCTCAGGCGTTTTCCGGGTTCGTCTGCGAAGATCTCTGGCAGCGGCGACACGGATTCGATCAGGTCGATACGGAAGACGCGGAAACCGTTTCGCAATTCGCACCAAGCAGTCAGGGTCCAGACGCGGCCCCAGTATTCCATGTGTAAAGGACGGATGGTGCGCTCGGTCAAAACACCGTCAATGCGGCGGTAGGACAGTTGAAGCTTCTGGCGCGATTTGATGGCCGCGCGGATCGGTGCCATATGCGCAAGCCCACGGGCTGCATCGGCGAAAGGATAGACCGCGAATTTCCAGGTATCGGCCTCGGCCACAACCTGTGTGGGCAGAACGGCATCGATCTTGTCGGCCAGAGAGTTCGCAGCGGCTTTCAGCTCTGGATCCGCGGCCTCGGCAACGATGGCCATACCGAGGTTCAGTGCCTCAAGCTCGGCCGGGGTCAGATTCAGCGGCGGCAGGGTGATCTGCTCGCGCACCATGTAACCCACGCCGCGCTCACCTTCGACCGGGACGCCCGAAGCGACCAAAGTATCCATGTCGCGATAGATGGTGCGGACCGACACTTCCAGCCGGTCCGCGATGTCCTGCGCGCGGTGCAGTTTGCCATCGCGCAGGATCTGGATGATATCGAACAGGCGGTCAGTTCGGCGCATGACACGCCGTCCAGACCACCTTTAAACGGTCATGTTCCATAGCACATTTTCATGGCGCATCTTTTCGCTGCCGGGTTTGATGGCGGCCATCAGGGCGGGCGCAAAATCCTGCTGGAGAAACTTGGCCGCGGCATCCTGCGCGGCATTCATGTTCTGCCAGACCACACAATCCGTCCACCCCCCGTCATCGCCCATGCTAAGGTTGCGATGAACAAAGCCGGGAGCGGCGCGAACAAACGCTTCGGTGGCCTGGCTGAGCTTTAAGAACTCTTCGGTCGTTGTGCCTTCGGCCAGGGTGAAAGTGACAAATTCTGCAACTTGGGTCATGTGAGTCTCCGTTGACCAGGTTTCGATACCATCGTTCTAGCCACTTCCAACTGACATAAACCTGTCAGTTGGAAAATGCGAGCCCCTAGTTTTTTGCAGATCGCTTCAATTTTCGTGCTCAATTTTCGCCTAATCCCTTTTGAGGCAGGGCATACGGGCGTAAACACGGTCCCAGTTCATATTCCCGGCGCACATGCGTCGATGAAAAAGGAGAAGAGACATGCTCAACAATATTGGCCTTCCCGGTCTTCTGCTGATCGCCGTTGTGGTTCTGGTTCTGTTTGGCCGTGGCAAGATCAGCTCGCTGATGGGCGAAGTCGGCAAAGGCATCACTGCGTTCAAGAAGGGCGTCAAAGACGGTTCGGAAGAACTGGAACAGGACGCGTCGGAACTGGCCAAGGATGTCACACCCGAGACCGAGAAAGACAAGGTGTAACCACAGATGTTTGATCTGGGCTGGACCGAGCTTCTGGTCATCGGCATTGTCGCCCTGATCGTTGTCGGGCCGAAGGACCTGCCGGTGTTGTTTCGCAATGTGGGGCGTTTTGTCGGCAAGGCCCGTGGCATGGCGCGCGAATTCAGCAGCGCCATGAACGAAGCTGCCGATCAGGCCGGAGTGAACGAGATCAAGAAAGGTCTTAACGCTGCCGCGAACCCTGTGGGCTCGGCCATGGACGGTGTAAAGCAAGCCGCGCAGGATATGGCGAAAAGCATCGATCCCACTAAGTTCGATCCTGACAGCGAAACCGGTAAACTGGCAGCAGAGCGGGCAGAGCAGGCCAAGAAAATTCAGGCCTCAACTGCCCGCGCCGCCGCCGAGCGCAAAGCCAAGGAAGCTGCCGAGGCACTGGCCAAGGCCGAAGAAGCCGAAGCTGCGCTGAAGACTGAAGGCGAAACATGACCAAGACCGACGAGATCGAAGATACCTCGGCCCCATTGATCGAGCATCTGGCCGAGCTGCGTACGCGGTTGATCCACTGCGTCGTGGCCTTTCTGGTCGGGATGATCATCTGCTTTACGGTGGCCACGCCGCTCTTCAACTTTCTGACCAATCCCCTATGTGAGGTTCTGAATGAGCGTGGACAGGATTGCGGCCTGATCTTCATATCGCCGCAGGAAGGGTTCTTTGTCGCGATCAAGGTCTCGCTGCTCGGCGGGTTCATTCTGGCCTTTCCCTATATCGGGATGCAGATGTGGCGCTTTGTGGCTCCGGGCCTCTACAAGTCGGAAAAGAACGCGTTTCTGCCTTTCATGCTGGCCTCGCCCTTCATGTTCCTTCTGGGCGCAAGCTTTGCTTTCTACGTTGTGACGCCGTTGGCCTATGACTTCTTCCTTGGGTTCCAGCAGTTCGGGGCTGAAGGTGAAGCCGTGGCCGATGGAGTAACTACAGCGCCGCTAAGCGTGGTGTTTCAGGGCTCGGCGCAGGAATACCTGAACCTGACGATCAAGTTCATCGTGGCCTTTGGGCTGTGCTTCCAATTGCCGGTTCTTCTAACCCTCATGGGCAAGGCAGGACTGGTGAGCGCAGAGGGTCTGGGTGCAATGCGCAAATACGCGGTTGTTGGCATTCTGGTGCTGGCGGCGATCGTGACGCCCCCTGACGTGATCACCCAGATCATTCTCTTTGTTGTGGTCTACGGCCTCTACGAGATCTCGATCTTCCTGGTGGCTCGGGTCGAAAGGAAACGGGAAGAGCAATTGCGGGCTGAAGGTTACTACGATGATGAAGAAGCCGAAGCAGACGAAGACCTGATGCGGGAATTCGAAGACGACAAGTAATCTGCTGTCACAGCAACTGAGGCGCGCCCCGACGGGCGCGCCCTTTTCGTTGGCTGGCCTTGTTGCGCCAATCAGAACATGCTTTGAACCGATCCAGACCTGACCGGAGGAGCCGATGGACGACCAAGCCCTGAACCGTATTGCTGCCGCGTTGGAGCGCATGGCGCCGGCGCCTTTGGCCACACCGGATTTCAACGCAGCCCCGGCCTTTGTCTGGCATGTGGAACCGGAACGGCTAGAACCGGTTGAACAGGTCAATCGCGTCGATCTGGATCTGTTGGTCGGCATCAATCGGTCGCGTGACACGTTGCTTGATAATACGCGCCGGTTCGCGGCTGGTTACAAGGCAAACAATGCGTTGCTATGGGGGGCGCGGGGGATGGGCAAGTCCAGCCTCGTGAAAGCCGTTCACGGCGCGCTGAGCGCGGACCACCCCGAACTGAAACTAGTGGAACTTCAGCGCGAAGACATGGGTTCGGTCGCCCGCCTGCTGAACCACCTGCGCACGGCACCTTATCGGTTCATCCTGTTTTGCGACGACCTCTCGTTCAGTCACGATGACCAGCATTACAAATCGCTCAAGGCCGTTCTGGATGGCGGCATAGAAGGTCGCCCGGAAAACGTGGTATTCTACGCGACCTCGAACCGCCGCCACCTGATGCCGCGGGACATGATTGAAAACGAACGTTCCAGCGCCATCAACCCGTCAGAGGCGGTCGAGGAAAAGGTATCATTGTCCGACCGCTTCGGATTGTGGCTGGGATTCCATCCCTGCGATCAGGATGAATATCTTGCCATGATCGACCGTTATTGCGCGGCCTACGGCGTTTCGGTCGATGCCGAAACCCTGCGCGCCGAGGCAATTGAATGGCAGGCCACTCGCGGATCGCGTTCGGGTCGTGTCGCGTGGCAGTTCTTCGTCGATCTCGCCGGGCGCAACGGCGTTCATATCGCCTGATCCCATCTTCATATGGCTAAAAATATCCCCGCCGGAGGCATGGCCCGTCAGGGCCATTTCCTAAAGCAGCGCCAGAATCCGGGCGGCCTCATCAGCCGTGCTCGTCAACACATCGCGGTCTTCACCCGGATGGAATCGTGCACGCACGGCGGTCGGCATCGGCGCTGGTTCCACAATCGAAACCCTCGGACCAGTGCGTTTGGTTTCGGCCTCCCAACTGCGGGCCAGAGCCATTTGCGCGGCTTTGGTGGCACCGTAGATGCCATAGAACTTCTCACCGGCTTTCGGGTCATCGAAAAACACCGCGTGGCCGTTTTCACCCAGCAGGGGCGTGACGTACGGAATCAGAACCGAGGTTGCGTTTGCGTTCGTGTTGACTGCCTTGGTCCATTCCTTGGGGTCGACGAAATGTACCGGTGTCAGCGCCGAGGTGTGAATGGCCGTGTGCAGCCACAGATCCACCTTGCCCCAACGGTCATGGATTCCGCGGCACAGGGTTGCCATCGCGTTCGGATCGGTGATGTCCATCGGTGCCAGCGTGGCCGAGCCACCCTTGGCTTTGATGCGATCGTCAAGTTCTTCCAGCCCGCCGCTGGTCCGGGCGACGGCGACGATGTGGTATTCGGGTGCCAGTGCTTCGGCCAGGGCAGCGCCCAGCCCGCGAGAGGCCCCGGTTATCAGGGCAATTTTGGTCTTGTCGGTCATGCCTGCGGTTTGAACCTCCGGGCGCGGGGCGTCAAGATGCGATCAGCCTCCGGGAATGGCGATACGCTTGGTCTGGCCGCTTTGTCGCAGCATGATGCCATGCTCATCAATCGCGATCACTGTACCGGAGGCAACGCGGCTTCCGGGTTTAACCTCTTTTACACGGCCCGATGACAGGCGCATCAGGGCGCGCATGTCTGCTTTCGGCCCGAATACTCCCAGAACCGAGACGGAATTCTTCTTCAGCGCACCTCGCTGCGTGGCCGCGCTTTTGACTGTGGCGTTTGACATGATCCGTGGTCCGGGACATGGCCCGGAACCCCTTGTTGAGTGAGTGGTCGCCGCCGGATAACAAAACGCTCAGGTGAACAAAAGCGCTGCGCGGACAGGTGTCATCACGATTGGGTGCCCTTGAAAAAAGCCCTTGTGATTGCGCGGAATTCGCCGATTGGTTGTGGCAAATTTCCACTCATCCACGACACAAGACCGCAATCAGGCTGCCCGGCAGCCTTCTTCGGGCCAGAATGACCCACCGTTTCGATTCGCCGTTCAGATTGGGAAACCGATTGCGTCAGTTCCGTATCGTCCGCTCAGCCCGAGGCCAGTTTTGCCGCATTCCAGGACCCGCCCGGGACCTGCATGTCAGCGCGTTTCTGGCTGACACGGCTGCTGTTTTCCAGATTGTCCAGATAACCTTCGCTGACGCTGCCTGTGATGTAGTTGCCATCAAAGCAGGAACAGTCGAAGGCTTCGATCTCTGGATTGCCTTCCTTGGCGGCCCAGATCAGGTCATCCAGATGCTGATAGAACAGTGCGTCCGCGCCCAGTTCTTCGCGGATCTCTTCGATCTCTTTGCCGTTTGCAATAAGCTCGGTCTTGGTTGGCATGTCTATGCCGTACACATTGGGGTACTTCACCGGCGGTGAGGCGCTGGCGACATAAACTTTCTTGGCCCCGGCGTCGCGGCACATTTGCACAATCTTCTTGATGGTGTTGCCACGCACGATGGAATCGTCGATCAGCAAGACACTGTGGCCGTCGAATTCCAACGGGACGGCATTCAGTTTGCGGCGGACGGATTTCTGCCGCTCTGCCTGACCGGGCATGATGAACGTACGCCCGACATAGCGGTTTTTGACCAGGCCTTCGCGGTAAGGGATACCGGTGATCTTCGCGGCTTCCAGAGCCACAGGGCGGGCACTGTCAGGCACCGGGATGATCCGGTCGATTTCCAGGCCCGAGTCCTGAATCTGTTTGGCCAGCGTCTGACCCATGCGCATCTGAGTTTTGTAAACCGAAACACCGTCCAGCAAAGAGTCCGGGCGGGCCAGGTAGACATACTCGAATATACAGGGCGTCAGCTTGCCTTCGACCGCCTGAAACTCGTGCATGTTGCCGTCCAGATCGATCAGAATTGCCTCACCCGGGCGAAGATCACGCAGCTTTTCAAAGCCGTTGATGCCAAAGGCCACGTCTTCCGAGGCAAAGGCATAATCATCGCCGTCTCCGTCCACTTCGCGTTTGGCGACTGACAGCGGGCGAATGCCAAACGGATCGCGGAAAGCCAGCATGCCGACACCGGCGACCAGACAGATCACGGAATAGGCGCCCTGAACGCGTTCCATCGTCATCTTCACACCGGCAAAGAGGTTGCGGATGGGCTCGCGATTGCCATTCACCTTGATCGCGTCGGCCACTTTGTCGGCCAGCACGTTCAGCAGGATTTCAGAGTCTGACGTGGTGCGCAGGTGCCGGCTGTATTTGCCAGTGACCTTCTCGCGCTGTTCAGCAGTGTTGGTGATGTTGCCGTTGTGAACCAGATAGATGCCGTAGGGGGCGTTTACAAAAAAGGGCTGCGCCTCGGCCGCGCTGAGAGATCCCGCCGTCGGATAGCGCACATGCCCCATGCCCACATGGCCCAAAAGGGTTTCCGCATCCTGGGCATTGAACACGTCCTTGACCAGGCCGTTCGCCTTCTTTTCGCGGAAGAACTCGCCGTTGTAGGTCACGATCCCTGAGGCATCCTGACCCCGGTGCTGCAGCATCAGCAACCCGTCATAGATTTCGGCAAACACATCATGTGTCCGACTTGCGATTCCCAAAATCCCACACATTTACGGGCTCCAACTTCTATGACGATATGATCTGAGGATTGACCGCTGGTCGGCGCTGGATCCTCTGTAAGGTGCGTGCGGGCAATTTGGTAGCAGGCGAGAACGACGCCAATTGGGCGACCATTGTTACGACCAGCGCGCATTCGTACAGAAAGAACAAGATCGGTGGCTCCGATTCCGTGGCGGGTTGGCCTCCACATAATGCCTAATGGCGTGGCTGTCATCAAAGGATCACACTCACCTATTGCCGCAGGTCGGGATTTCAGGGATCGCGGCAGGGTCAGGAAGAAGATGACATGTGCAATCATATGTGCTGTCATGCCATTTAATATGTGCAAGTCAGGATGGGTGCAGCACGCAAAGGGCCGGAATGTGGCAACATAAACCTCAACAGAAAAAGCAGGAGCGGATCAAGCAACGGTGCCACAGGTGCCGGGGAATGGGTCGGGCGCCCTGTCAGATCTGCAACGGCGCGGGCGAAGTTGTCAAAAGCCGGGATATTCTTGGCAAACCGATCTCCAGCCGGTGTGACGGGTGTTTCGGGCTGAAAACGATCCGCTGCACGGTCTGTGGCGGGGAAGGGTATATTTGAATCGAGAAAGCCCGGACAGTGCCGGGCTTTCATCATTCAATGTAACCTGAGATTACCCGTCAGCGGGCGCGGTGGTTGCGGGTTGTTCGTTTCCTGCGGTGCAGCTGGCGACCAACTCTTCATATTGTGCAGTCACCCACCCCAGAGCCGCTTCGGGGTTTTGTTCTTCAATCTGGCTGCTGAACTGCTCGAACACTTTGGCCGAGCGGCTTTCGTCCACGATTGTATAGGACTGGCCGGTCATGACCGTGTCATAGACAAAGAAGGCGATTGCAACCAGCAGAATGCCGCGCGCGATGCCGAAGAACAGCCCCAGCGCCTGATCCAGCCCGCCCAAAGCCGAGCGCTGGACCAGCGATGAAAACAGCGGTGTAAAGATGCTGACCACAATCAGCGCCACGGCGAAGACTGCTGCAAAACCGGTGATCACCGACAGTTCACAGCTGTCGCGCAGGAAATCTCCGACCACCGGTATTTCCTTGACCAGCGGCACGGCCTGTGGGGCAAAGATGAATGCCAGAACAGCCGCTGCGACCCAGCCTGCAATGGCCAGAACCTCGCGCATGAAACCGCGTGAGTAGGCCAGCAAGCCCGACAGCACGATGATCAGCGCGACCACCCCGTCAATTATTGTAAAACCTTCCATGGCCCTCGCCTGTTCTTTTTCTGCCCCTCGAGGCGCGACTTTAACCTGCTCCGAAGGTTTCGCCAACAAACCCCACCAAATCAGAGGGTCGGGTGAGTGTCAGACCTGCCACAGTGCCAGTTTTGCCACCTGCCGGAGCAATTGCCGCTGTGAAACCAAGTTTTTGCGCTTCTTTCAACCTGTTTTCGGTCTGTGGGGCAGGTCTAAGTGCCCCAGACAGCGAGATTTCTCCGAAAACGACCGTATCCGTGGGAAGGGCCGTGTCTTCGCGTGCGCTCAGTAACGCAGCGGCAACGGCCAGATCGGCAGCGGGTTCGCTGATTTTTAATCCACCGGCGACGTTCAGATAGACATCAAGGCCCGCGAAGGGGATGCCGCAGCGCGCTTCGAGCACTGCGAGGATCATTGCCAGCCTTCCGCTGTCCCATCCTACGACGGTTCGGCGCGCTTGCGAATGAGGTGAGGGTGCGACGAGCGCCTGCAATTCGACCAACACGGGGCGGGTACCTTCAATTCCGGCGAAAACAGCAGAGCCGGGGCTTGGTTTGCCACGTTCGGACAGGAACAGGGCCGATGGGTTGGTGACTTGTGCCAACCCCTTGCCGGTCATTTCGAATACACCGATTTCGTCCGCCGGGCCAAAGCGGTTCTTGACTGCGCGCAGTATGCGGAACTGGTGGCCGCGCTCGCCTTCGAAATAAAGCACCGTGTCGACCATATGCTCGACCACGCGAGGGCCGGCGATCTGGCCATCCTTGGTGACGTGGCCAACCATGATGATCGAAACACCGTGCCGTTTCGCAAACGTGGTCAATTCATGTGCCGCAGCCCGGACTTGTGACACCGAGCCGGGTGCGCTGTCGACATTGTCTGCCCACATGGTCTGAATCGAGTCGATGATGGCCAGACCGGGCTTTTCCGCTTCAAGCGTTGTGAGGATGTCGCGCAGATTGGTTTCGGCGGCGAGTTGAACGGGGGCGTCCTCAAGCCCCAGACGGCGGGCCCGCATGCGAACTTGCGCGCTGGCTTCTTCGCCCGAGACATAGATGGTTTTCACGCCTGCACGCGCGAATCGCGCCGCGGCTTGCAGCAGCAGGGTGGACTTCCCAATGCCGGGGTCTCCGCCCACCAAAAGGGCCGAAGCCGGGACCAGCCCGCCGCCCAGAACGCGGTCCAGCTCCTCAACCCCGCAGAGTGTACGGGGCGGCGGCGTTTCCTCGGTCGACAGGTCTGTGAGTGCAATGGACTGGCCGCGTTTTCCGCCGAGTGATTTTTTGGCCGGGCCAGCCGATAGGGGCGCGTCCTGAACTATGGTGTTCCATTCGCCACACCCATCGCAGCGCCCGGACCATCGTGTATGCGTCGCGCCGCAGGCCGAGCAGGAGAAGGATGTCGTCTTTACCATGACGCTCTTCGTGCCCGAGGTTGGACGGTTCTTCAAGCCCTTGTAGGCTTTCCTCACCGCCGATGGCGCGCTGCGGCCTCAGGCCCCGATGGGCCATCGTCCGCAGCGGGCGCAGTCGCGCCTATTCCGCCGGTCGAAGGGGCGACATTGCAATCACGCTGGCCGCCTTGGAAGAACTCTCATTGCGTGGAGCCTGTAGTTGGGTGGACAGTTCGGGGAGAAGCTCGAACAGCTCATCCCGCAGGCGCGTAAGTTGCGACTTGGCGATTGTCTCTTCCATTTCCACATCCCGCGTCCACTGGCGCAATTCGTTCTGGATGATCTGCGCTTCTTCCAGACGCCGCTGAAACAGCTCGATCTCTTCCTGCCGCTGTTGCAGGAACATCCGCGCGCGTTCGACCCGGACATCGCCATAGGTCTGGGCCAGTTCCTGACTGATCTGGCTCATCTGAGCGGCCAGCTCCAGAATCTCTGGCTCAAGCGATTGCAGGTCAGGGTGCTGGCGCAGAAAACCCATGCGTTCTTTGACGGCGTCAAACTCGGACGACATCATGAACAGGCCGCCACGATCGGCGGCATGAGCCATTTGATACGCTTCGGCGATGTCGTGCATGTTAAGGGCAAATTTGCGGTGGTTGTTCTCCAGCGCCATCATTCGGGCGTTGGCCGGCAGGTAGAACGCCAGCATAAGAACCAGAGCGGTCAGACCAATCTGGATGAACATGCCGGCATCCTTTGCCGGTGCCTCGCCAAATCCGGCCTGCATCGAGAGCCACGGCAATACACCCAAAGCGGACAAAAGCGTGGCTGAAACGGCAAGTAAAGCAGCCATACAGATAAGGAAAAAGGTCAATCTTAAAAAGGCATTCTGAAACTGTAATGTAATACTGTGGAGGGCGGCCATGATCGTCGAACTCCTTCTCAAACCGGAACACACCGGGTCAAAGCGGAAGGTAATCTAACGACTTAGTGCGATCCGCTGCGGACCCGAAAACTACAAAACACTGCTGCTCGAAATACAAAGATGATACTCAGATTTGTGTTTTCAATCAATTAGGTCTGCGCTTTTCGTGAAGTGGATGTCATCTCTGTAATATGGCCCAAAGCGATCGAAGCCAGAATGCAGGCGGTGAACAGGTAAAGACCCCATGCAGTTTCGATGGTCGCATAAGAGATGCCCTTAGCCAAAGTGATGTAGAGCGCGATGAGGAAGATGTCGGCCATGGCCAGCTTGCCGAGAATGTTGAGCGCGGGCTGAACGCGTGGGTCCAGCAGGTTCCATTGGATCAGGGCGGTGCCGATGGTTTTGATGTAGGGCGCAAAGAGGGCGAAGATGGTGACGATCAGCGCGAGGAAGACGTCGGACTTCCACAGGGACTGGAGGCCGGTGATGACGCTGATCTCTGAGAGGCCGAAGATCGGCAGGAACCCTGCGCGCATCAGTGGAGCGAACCACGCGATGGGGTAGAGGATCAGCAGCGAGAGGGTGGCGAGGCGGAGGGTCATGGCGGCCAGTTCTGTTTCGTTTGACCGCCTAACAGTACGTCGTTGGATCGTCTGTGCAAGGATGCTTGTTTAGAAGGTTATTCTGCCCGCCTCATACGGGCCATCAAATTGGTTTTCAGGACGAACTGATGGAACAGGGCGGCCAAAATATGCAGAAGAACCAGAACAAGCATCAGCGTTTTCATGACTTCATGCACTTCAGCGGATGCTTCTATCCCTCCGAGCCATGCAAGGGCGCCAGAGACCGGTAAAAGCAACATCAAGGCATACAGCAAGAAATGGGTTGCATGAGCAGCGAGTTTCATCGCGGCGGTTTCCTGTTCCGGAAGTGACGGTGCGCCGCGGGTCAGGCGCAATGCGATCCGCCAAATCGCAAGTGCAAGGACAAGCAGGCCTCCGAATACATGGAGAGCAACTGGTGCTTGAAAAGAGACGGGTAATCCGCGTTCGATTTGATCCCATGCTTCAGAAATCGGCTCGTGAAAGAGGAACTGAACCGCGATCAGAAAGAAAATAGCCCAATGGAGGGCGATTTGGGTGCGCGAATAAGAAGTGGGCATGGGGAAGCTCCAAAAAAATACAAGAGTTACACTGGTGTAACGTATGACTTCGGGAGTTCCGTCGATGAGTTTTGAGTTTTTTCGTCGAGCGCAGGAGGTTTCACCGCACCGCCTCAATCGGCCCCTCGGCACTGCCGCTGATGAATTGCTCCACATACGGATCACCCGAGGAGTCCATCTGGCTCACCGGGCCGGTCCACTGGATCACGCCTCCGTGCAGCATGGCCACGTTATCGGCAATCGCGCGGACCGAGCTCATGTCGTGGGTGATGGTCATCGCAGTGGCGCCCATCTCGGTCACGATTTCCCGGATCAGATCGTTGATGACGCCGGACATGATCGGGTCTAGGCCGGTGGTGGGTTCGTCGAAAAAGATGATCTCGGGCTCGGCGGCGATGGCGCGGGCGAGGCCCACGCGCTTTTGCATGCCGCCTGACAGTTCCGCCGGAAAGCGGTCGGCCACGTCGGATTTAAGTCCCACGCGGCGCAGTTTCTCTATGGCGATCTCGCGGGCTTCTTCGGTGGGACGTTTCAGCGAGCCGCGCAGCAGGCGGAAGGCGACGTTCTGCCAGACGGTCAGCGAGTCAAACAGAGCCGCGCCCTGAAATAGCATCCCGAACCGGGCCAGAAACGCATCGCGATCACCCTTGCTGGCGTCTTTGCCGTCGACATAGATCATGCCGCTGTCGGGCTTGATCAGGCCCAGAATGCACTTCAGGGCGACCGATTTGCCGGTGCCTGACCCGCCGATGATGACCATCGAGGTGCCCTTGGTAATTTCAAGGGTCATGCCTTGCAGCACGCGGTTGTCGCCAAAGGCTTTATGTACGTTCTCCATCCGGATCATAGCGAGAAGAAAACCCCCGTAAGAACGAAGTTTGCAGCCAGAATCAGCACGGCGGCGGCTTCGACCGAGCCCTTGGTGGCGCGGCCCACGCCCTGTGCGCCACGGCCGGAATTCATGCCGTAGAAACAGCCCATGATGGCTGCGATCAGGCCAAAGGCCGCGCCTTTGACCAGCGACGAGACGATGTCGCGGGTTTCCAGGAAATCCACGGTGTTTTTCAGATAGGTCGCCGGGTTGAAGCCCAGGTTTTGCGTGGCCACGGTGTAGCCGCCGGCAATTCCGATGATGTCACCCACTGCTACCAAAGCAGGCACTGTGATCAGGGCGGCCAGAACCCGCGGGACGGTGAGGTATTTCATCGGATGCGTGGACAGTGTGACCAGCGCGTCGATCTGTTCGGTCACTTTCATCGTGGCGATCTCGGCCGCGATCGAGGATGTCACGCGGGCTGCGATCATCAGCCCGACCAGAACCGGGCCAAGTTCGCGCACCATGCCGATGGCGACGATCTGGGGCACCACGGCTTCGGCGTTGAAACGCGCGCCGCCGGCGTAGATCTGCAACGCCAGCGCACCGCCGGTGAAAATCGCCGTCAGGCCGACGACGGGCAGGGACAGCCAGCCGATGTTCAGCAGGGCCATACCAAATTCGCGCGGATAGAAAGGGGGGCGCAGGATATGCGAGATCGCATCAAGCGCGAACAGAGCCACCCGGCCAAAGGCCGCAAGCAGGCTTAGAACTGTGCGGCCCAGACCTCCGAGCGCGGTGATCGGGTTCATTCCACATAGCCCCGCGAATAGCGATTGCCCATTGATGTGAGGATTTCATAGCCAATTGTACCGGCAGCTTCAGCCAGATCATCGACGGTTTGATGGCCATTCAGGATACGCAGGCGTTCCGGGTCTTTGGGCAGGTCGGTGACATCCACCGTGATCAGGTCCATCGAGATGCGGCCGACAACCGGGCAGGGCTGGTTGCCGGCGAAGGTGTCGATCCCGCCGCCGATGGCGCGATGCAGGCCGTCTGCATACCCCGCCGCGACTGTGGCGATACGAGACGGTCGACGCGCAACCCAGCTGTTGCCGTAACCAACAGTTTCGCCCACGGCCACATTGCGCACCTGAATGACAGGCAGATCGACCGTGACAACGGGTTTGGCATCCGCAAAGGGCAGGCCGCCGTACAGACCAATGCCCGGGCGGCAGAAATCGAAATGGAACTCTGGCCCCAAAAGCATGCCGCCGGTTGCAGCCAGAGAACGCGGCGCAGTGACACCTTCGGTCATCTCTCGGAAGGTTCTAAGCTGCTGCTGGTTCATCGGATGGTCCGGCTCGTCCGCGCAGGCCAGATGGGACATGATGACAACAGGTGACAGCGCCTCAGCCTTTGGGCGCAATTCGGCCCAGTCGGCGGGCTCCAGACCCAGCCGGTTCATGCCACTGTCCAGTTGAATGCCGAACGGATGGTTGGGCAGGGCTTGTTGGTGGAGTTGGAACTGCTCTGGCGAATTGATCAACGGCGTCAGATCGTTGGCGAGCAGCAATTGGGTGTCGCCTTCCATATGCCCTGAAAAGGCACAGATCATCGGGCCGGGGCCAACCGCCTGGCGGACAACAGCGCCTTCTTCTGCGGCAGCCACAAAAAACTTGCGAACGCCTTCTTCGGCCAGCGTGTCGCTGACAGGCCCGGCACCCAGCCCGTAGGCATCGGCCTTGACCACGGCACCGGTTTCGACCCCGGTTTTCGCGTCGAGCGCCCGCCAATTGCTGGCGAGCGCCTGAAGATTGATCGTCAAACGTGCAGTACTCATGGCACTGTTCATGACATTGCGCCGTCCAAGGTCAAGAGGGAATGGCGCATTTACCTGGCGGTTTTTGACGGTGTTTCGTCTGTTGTGGCGGAAAACACCAAAAAATCAGAAGATTCGCCAACCTTCCGTTGTAATTGCCCGGTTCGGGGATTGTTTTCACATCAAAGTTAAAGCGATCTTGGGAACAGGATCGTTCCGCCCCGGCGAAGGCGAGGGCGCACCGTCAACCAATGAGGAAGCCATGGATTTTTCTAACGGATTGGCCGTAGACCCATCACAGATCATAAGTCTTTTTGCGGATGTCTTTGCTGCGTCGGAAGGGCCGGAAGAGGGGGCGGTAATTGGTGCATTCGTGCGTGAATTGATCAACAGCACGCCTCCCGAAGATATCCTGGTGTGCACGGCGCATCAGGATCACGAGCTGCTTGGCTGTGCCATCTTTTCAAGGATGACGTTTTCGCAGGATACGCGCAATGTGTTCATCCTCTCGCCGATGGCCGTTCAAACGGGCTCGCAAAAAACAGGTATTGGACAGGCGCTGATTTCTTATGGTCTGGATCGCTTACGGGCGTCAGGTGTGGATGTGGCACTGACCTATGGCGATCCGGCCTACTATTGCAAAACAGGTTTTGCGCAGATCACGGAAGACACCGCCCAACCGCCGCTGAAACTCAGCCAACCGCATGGTTGGTTGGGTCAGGCGTTGGATGGTCACGAAATGAAGCCTTTGAAAGGCCCGTCGCGATGCGTTTCCGCACTAAATAATCCGTCGCTCTGGTAAACGAGGTAGGCTGTCTGGTTTGGGCCCACGACGATCTTGGCATCGCTTAGAACTGGGCCTGATCCAGGATTGCCTTACTGTTCCGGATGTGCCGGGCCACCAGCTTTTTCTGACGTCTGCCACTTGGGATATAGAAGGCA
The DNA here is from genome assembly GCF_059609825.1 of Ruegeria sp. YTSB088. Classification (NCBI taxonomy): domain Bacteria; kingdom Pseudomonadati; phylum Pseudomonadota; class Alphaproteobacteria; order Rhodobacterales; family Roseobacteraceae; genus Ruegeria; species Ruegeria sp. YTSB088. Next base: position 441,343 of record NZ_JBXWMM010000002.1, read on the forward strand.
GGGTCCATATCCCGATTGCGGTTCAGCCCCGGAAAAAGCTGCAAGAGCTCGTGCAACGCTTCGGGTGGAAGGGATTTGAGGGTCTCGGGGCCGGTGAACAGGCTTTCGCTTGGCGCACCTTCGGCAAAGAGTACCACGTGGCGGTCAAAGACAAGGTGGTGGTAAGTCACCTGCGTCGCGTCACAATTCACATGAACGCCCGGTAAATCAGTCAGCCGGATGGCCGACACCAAAACGTCCCGCGTGTCGAACATGCGCTGCGCTATGTCTGATCGGACCAGTATTCTGTGTTGTCGCGATACCATCAGGTCTCGACTGGGCAATCCGTGTCCCAAAGCCCCGGCTATGATGCAGACCGGGCGCAGTTCGGGCGTTTTCAAAAGGTCCGACTGGCGAAGGGACCGGGATAGAACCAGACGAACGACTTCCGAATTGCCACCGGTTGTCATGACCCGATCGCCTGACCTTATGTCCTGAACAGATATTTGCCCACGATCCGTCAGGATAAGAGTGCCAGAGGTGAAACAGGGGGCTCCGGGGCTGGGATTGGGGTCTTCTACAAAGTTAACCCCATCCTTCGATGACAAGGACGCGGTATCGTCAGTCCCGTTGCTGCCTATCTGGGTCGAGGTCTGGCCATTGGCTGGCCCCTGGGTCGCAGTCACCTGAGCGTCAAAGGACACAAAGCTAAGAACCGAACCATTGTCTGACAATGAAATTGCCCCCAATCGATTGATCCGGGCGGAGATCACGTAATAATCGAACCCGCCCACGCTGGTCATCGTTCCGGTGTCAACATCTGTCGAACTGCGTACCGAGCCGTTGGCGTTGTAAACATCAACCTGCAATCCGGTGACATCGGTTCCGGTGGGGACACGGATTTCAATGAAATCTCCGTCCGGAGCAAAGTTCGGGCCGTTGCGATATCTTATTTCCGAAATAATCGCGGGCAATTCTGCTGGTCTCCGGGCGGGAACGGTGCATTCTGGCTGAACGTCACCGTCACTTTAACACCGGGCGGGGAAAACACAAAAGTGCTTGGCGTGTAGCATCTTGGGCGGGCGTTCAGTCCGCGGTCAATAGCCCTCGATCTCACCGCCCTGTTGCCAGGGTTTGACCAGATTGCCAAAGCGGGTGAATTGTGCCTCGAACGACAATTCGACCGTACCGATGGGGCCGTGGCGCTGCTTGCCGACGATGACTTCGGCCTTGCCGTGCAGACGTTCCATCGCCTGCTTCCACTCTTCCATCTTTTCCAGTTCGTGATCGCCGGGCTTTTCCCGTTCCTTGTAATATTCCTCGCGGAACACGAACATAACCACATCAGCGTCCTGTTCGATCGATCCTGATTCCCGCAAGTCGCTGAGTTGCGGGCGCTTGTCGTCGCGATTTTCGACCTGACGGGAGAGCTGGGACAGGGCGACCACCGGGATGTTCAGTTCCTTAGCGATGGCTTTCATGCCCATCGAAATCTCGGCGATTTCGTTGACGCGGTTGTCGGCCATGCCCCGGCAAAGCTGGAGGTAGTCGATGACAAGCAGATCAAGCCCATGCGTCCGCTTCAACCGTCGCGCACGGGCGGCGAGTTGCGAGATCGGCAGGGCCGGGGTGTCGTCAATAAACAAAGGGCAGGCTTCCAGTTCCTTGGCCGCATCCACGAAACGGCGGAATTCGGCCTCGGTCATGTCACCCTGACGGATTTTGTGGCTCGAGATCTCCGAGGCTTCGGCCAGAACCCGGCCTGCAAGCTGTTCCGCGCTCATCTCCAATGAGAAGAAGCCAACCACGCCGCCATCTATCGCACCCTCGGTGCCGTCGGGTTTAGTCCCGCGCTTGAAGGCCTTGGCAACGTTGAAGGCGATGTTGGTCGCCAGCGAGGTTTTACCCATGGATGGGCGCCCGGCCAGAATGATCAGGTCGGACGGGTGCAACCCGCCCAATTGCTTGTCCAGATCGGCCAGACCGGTGGAAATCCCAGCCATGCCGCCACCGCGCTGGTAGGCCTCGTTGGTGACGTTGACGGCTTCGGTGACAGCCTTGAGGAAGGATTGAAAGCCTTGCTCGGTCTGGCCCTGCTCGGACAGCTGATAAAGCAGCTGCTCGGCCTCGACGATCTGTTCTTTCGGCTCGCTGGCGATATCGACCCGCGCCGCCTTGTCCGAGATATCGCGGCCTAGCCGGATCAATTCGCGCCGGATGGCGAGGTCATAGATCATCTGGGCATAGTCGTGCACCGCGAATGCGCTGATCGAGGCACCGGCCAGCTTGACCAGGTAGGCGGGACCGCCCAGTTCTTTCAGGCCCTCATCCTCGGCCATGAACGATTTGAGCGTTACGGGCGAGGCGAGCGCATTCTTTGCGATACGGGCCGCGGCCACTTCGTAAATCCGGGCATGGACCGGATCGTAGAAATGTTCAGCCCCGATGATCGAGGCGACCCGGTCATACAGGTCGTTATTGGTCAGGATCGCACCCAGAAGCTGTTGTTCGGCTTCAATGGAATGCGGCATGGTTTCGGCGTTCTGAATCTGTGCCGCTGCCTGCTCGATGCTGCTAATCTCGTTCATTTTTGTCCCCGCTGCCCGTTCCGAGGTTCTACACGCGAAGCCCCGGTTCAGGCTATCTGCAAATGAATGGGGGTAAGTTGGGATAACCACCCCCGGCCTCGGGATAACTGCCCACCTTAATGGGGATAACTTCCGTCCAGTTTTGCACGGCAGTGAGGTTATCGCAACATTTGGTGTCGTAACTGCAATTTTCGCCTAGATAGGCACGATTTCGGACGATTCGAATATCAACTATCCCCAATTCGCCCACAGGCTTGAGGTCACGACTTATGGGCTTCCTGCCATCCGCGCGGGTCATTCAGGAAGGCCTCGACACCGTCAAGTGTTTCTTGGTCAAAGGTTTTCTGCGCCTTGGCCTCGGCCAGAACGTCCCACCATGTGCAAAGGCTGTGCAATTGAACCCCGTGATCGCCCAGTGTCTTCTCGGTCTCGGGGAAGATGCCGTAATAGAAGATCACTGCAGTATGGCTACAAGTAGCACCGGTTTCGCGGATCGCATCGACAAAGGACAGTTTCGAGCCGCCGTCGGTTGTCAGGTCTTCGACCAGCAGTACACGTTCGCCTTCGCTCATCGCGCCTTCGATACGGGCATTGCGGCCGTAGCCCTTGGGTTTCTTGCGGACATAAGTCATGGGCAGGGCCATGCGCTCGGCGACCATGGCGGCAAAGGGGATCCCCGCCGTTTCCCCGCCTGCGATGTTGTCGAACGCCTCGAAGCCTGCGTCGCGCATTACTGTGACGGTCAGGAAATCCATCAGGGTCGAGCGGATACGCGGGTACGAGATCAGTTTGCGGCAGTCGATATATGTCGGGCTGGGCAGGCCGCTGGCCAGCGTGAACGGTTCGCGCGCATTGAAATGCACGGCTTTGATCTCCAGCAACATTCGCGCGGTCAGGCGGGCGATTTCGGTGCTGTCGGGAAAGGAACTGGGGATCATGGTGCAAACCTCGGGGCTGAAAACACGTTGCGGGCTGATAGCCCGACCCTTGTGCCGGAGTCGAGAGGGATTGGACAAAAGAAAAGCGGACCCCCAAGAGGTCCGCTTTTGCCCTTACGGGCGATGGGCAGCCAAGGTGGGCTTAACTGCTCATGTCATAGGCCCGCTCGCCATGTACCGAGAGGTCGAGGCCATTTGTCTCGGTCTCGGCGTCTACGCGAAGTGGCGTGATCTGTGCAACCAGTTTGACCAACACAAACGTGACAACTGCCGTAAAGGCACCCACGATAATCAGCCCACCCAACTGCGCAGTCCAGGTTCCGAGGCCAAACAGGGCGATCATGATCGTGCCGAAGATACCGCCGACGCCATGCACGGCGAACACATCCAGCGTGTCGTCGATATTCAGCTTGTTGCGCACGACGCTGACGGCTTCCTGACACAGAACGCCGGCCACCGCGCCAATGATCAGGGCCTGAACCGGACCGACGAAACCCGAAGCGGGCGTGATCGAGGCCAGACCGGCGATTGTGCCCGTGACCAGACCGACCATCGAGGCCTTGCCAAAACGGATACGTTCCCAAAGGGCCCAGCTTAGGGATGCGGTGGCAGCGGACAGGTGCGTTACGGTCAGGGCCATCGCTGCTCCGCCATCGGCGGCCAGTTGCGAGCCACCATTGAAACCGAACCAGCCAACCCAAAGCATTGCGGCACCGATCATGACATAGCCGGGATTATGCGGAGGCGTGGTACGGTTACGCCGAGGGCCGAGGATAACCGCGATGATCAGGGCTGCCAGACCAGCGGTTTCATGCACCACGATGCCGCCAGCAAAGTCGCGCACTCCGATCTCGCCCAGAATGCCGCCATCAGCCAGCATCCCTCCACCCCAGATCCAGTGCACCACCGGTGCATAGCACAGCAGCATCCAAAGGGCCGAGAAGGTCAGGACAAAGCCAAAACCCACACGCTCGACATAGGCGCCCACGATCAACGCCGGGGTGATTATGGCGAAGGTCATCTGAAAGGCAAAGAACAGGATCTCGGGCAGGGTTCCTGCAAGGCTGTCCACGTCGACGCCGTTGAGGAAGGCTTTGCCCAAACCACCCCAAAGTCCGCTTTCACCGGGGCCGAACGCGATGGAATACCCTGCGACCAGCCAAAGGACGCTCATCAAACAGGCAATTGAAAAGCAGTGCATGAACACGCTGAGGACATTTCGGGCACGCACGAGGCCGCCATAGAACAGGGCGAGGCCTGGCAATGTCATGAAAAGGACCAATGCGGTTGCAACGATGATCCAGGCTGTATCTGCTCCGTTCATGTGCCATTCTCCCTTCCGAATGAGTGCGCCGGTCCGTCGAAACTCGGCACAGATCGGCGCTGTGTGAGCGGTGTGGGCTGTTTCAAGCCACCGTCGGTTGGAGAAAAAAGAGGCAAGGCGAAAAAAAGCGCCTGTTTTGGCAGCCTTTTTTCAACTGACTTCAAAAGAAGCGGTTTCAGGGGCCATGTGCTGAAAGTTTAGGCGTCTGCGGAAAGGGCCGTGTACAGCAGGCCCAAGGCGTGGTCGCGCGCCGCACGCCGCACAGCATCGCGACCGGGTGCGCCGAATTCGACGGTTTCGACATGCGTCGGCTGTCCCTCGGCGGCCAGCCCGAAACACACACGCCCTTCAGGTTTGAATTCGGACCCGCCCGGCCCGGCAATACCGGTGATCGAGACGGCAAGCTGCGCTCGTGAATTGCGCAGCGCGCCTTCTGCCATTTCGCGGGCAACCTCTTCGGAAACCGCACCGTGCGCGTTCAGCGTTTCGGCCTGAACGCCCAGCATGTCCTGTTTGGCTTGGTTGGTGTAGGTGACGAAACCCCGATCCACGACGGCAGAGCTGCCGGGAATGTCAGTCAGGGCCGCAGCGACCATGCCGCCGGTGCAGCTTTCGGCGGTGGCGATCATCACGCCTTGCGCCTTGGCGCGGTCCAGCAGGTCTGTCACGTTCATAGCCCCAGAACTCCGTGTGCTATACCTGCCAGAACCATCACGCCGATGGCTGCAAAAACACCCGCAATCACGTCGTCCAGCATCACGCCCATCGGATCTCCGCGGCGATCAGCCCAGCCAACGGGCCCCGGTTTGGTGATGTCGAACAGACGGAACAGGATGAACCCAGCAACCCAGCCGGGCCAGAGCGCGGCAATGTCGATTCCATGCGCCCATGACGGATAGGAAATCGCCCAAAGCGCGATGAACTGGCCTGCGACCTCATCAATGACAATTTCGGACGGGTCGTGGTCATCCTGATCCCTGGTCATCACCCGCGTGGCCCAGAGGCCGCCGAAAAAAACTGCAACCGTTGCGATCGCCAGCAACGGGAAACCACCCAGCGTGTGCAATACCCAGGCCATCGGCAGGGCCACCAGCGACCCCCAGGTGCCGGGGGCGGGGCGCATATAGCCAACGCCGCCAACCGTACCGATCATCTGTGCGATATTCATGCCTTCACCAGACAGACTGTGGCGATCGAGGCGATGCCCTCGCTACGGCCGGTGAAGCCCAGTCGCTCGGACGTTGTCGCCTTGACCGAAACCTGATCTGCGCGCAGGTTCATGATGTCAGACATCTTTTCCCGCATGGTTTCTGAATGCGGGCCAATTTTCGGATATTCGCAGACCAGCGTGCAATCGACGTTCGAGATACGGTATCCCATCTGTTCTACCAGCTCGACCGCGTGGCGCAGGAAAATCTCACTGGCTGCGCCTTTCCATTGCGGATCCGAAGGTGGGAAATGCTGTCCGATATCCCCCTGAGCGAGCGCGCCATAGATCGCATCGGTGACTGCGTGCATCCCGACATCGGCATCCGAATGGCCTTGCAGCCCGCGGTCATGCGGCACCTTCACACCGCAAAGGATCACATGATCTCCATCGCCAAAACGGTGCACATCGTACCCGTTGCCCAGCCTTACATCCATGTCCGTTCCCATTATGCGTTCCACCCGGGCAAAATCCTCGGGGCAAGTGATTTTCAGATTGTCAGCATCGCCCGGTACGATGCAGACATCGAGCCCGGCGGCTCGGGCAACCTCGACATCATCTGCCGCGCCGCCCGGATGGGCAGCGTGGGCAGCGGTGATGGCGTCATAGTGAAACCCTTGCGGAGTTTGTGCAGCGAACAGGTTGCTGCGATCCTGCGTGCCGGTCACAACCTGTTCATGCCCGATCCACAGCGCATCTGTCACCGCCAGCCCCGGCGCCGCCGCCGGACATGTGTCTAGGGCGTTCAGAACGTCCTGTATGATGCGGGGTGTGACGCAAGGCCTTGCCACGTCGTGGATCAAAACGCGCTGCACGTTCAGGCCGGCCAGTGCGGCCAATCCATTGCGCACCGATCCCGCGCGATCCGTTCCGCCCGAGGCAAGGATCAGGTCGGTTTCACGAAATTCTTCCCATGCGGCGCTATCTTCGTCGGACAACACCATAACAATGTGATCCAGCTGTCCGCGAAAGCGCTGGATCGTCCAATCGGCCACCCGCCGACCCGCAAGGCTGCGCCATTGCTTTGGCACGCCACCCCCGGCGCGCGACCCGCGACCGGCGGCAACTATGATGGCGGCGGTTGTCATATGTGCACGCTCTCCTCGTGATGGGCATTGTTTAGGCGGAGGTGAATGCAGAGGCAATCACCCATGGTCATGTGATTAAAAAGCAGGCAAATGATGATTTTGCGGGCTTGTTACGCGCTACTTTGTTGTTCATATGCGCAGAAAACGATATCAAAACCACAACTGCCCAAGGATTAAGCACGTTGACTTTGCATCTTTCTGACAAGGAAGTCGCGCCGCCTGTTTTGCTGGCGCCCATGGCCGGAATCACCGACCGCCCGTTTCGCGATCTGGTGATGCGCTTTGGTGCGGGCATGGTGGTCAGTGAAATGGTAGCCAGTCAAGAGATGGTGCAGGCCAAACCAGGCGTGCGGGAGCGGGCGGAACTGTCCGCGGACGTTGAAAACACCGCCGTACAACTGGCAGGTCGCGAGGCGCATTGGATGGCCGAGGCGGCCCGTCAGGTCGCCGACCGTGGCGCGCGTGTGATCGACATCAACATGGGGTGCCCCGCCAAGAAGGTAACAAACGGTTACTCCGGCTCGGCCCTTCTGAAAACGCCGGATCACGCGCTTGCACTGATTGAGGCCGTGGTGGGCGCGGTCGATCTGCCGGTGACGCTGAAAACCCGGTTGGGATGGGACGACAATCTGTTGAACGCGCCCGACGTGGCGCGCCGCGCTCAAGACGCGGGTATTCAGATGGTCACGATCCATGGCCGCACACGCTGTCAGTTCTACAAGGGTCACGCCGATTGGCAGGCGATCCGGGCGGTGAAAGAGGCCGTATCGATCCCGGTCATCGCGAACGGAGATATCGTGGACACTGCCGCCGCGCGAACCGCGTTGCGCCAGTCCGGCGCGGATGGGGTGATGGTTGGCCGTGGTGCTCAGGGCAAGCCCTGGCTGTTGGCGCAAATCTGTCACGACCTGTACGGGGCCGAGACACCCGACATTCCGACCGGTCATGATCTGATTGATATGGTTTGCGCGCATTATCAGTCGATGCTGGATTTCTACGGCACCGATCTGGGTCTGCGTGTCGCCCGCAAGCATCTGGGGTGGTACATGGACGAAGCCGCAACACCTGCGCCTCTGCGCCGGGCGGTCCTGACGTCACGCGATCCGGGGGAAGTGCTGCGCCTGTTGGCGGATGCGCTCAGCGACACGGACGAGGTGGCGGCATGAATTCTGACACCAGCATCTGGAACTCGCTGCCGGTTCCGGCGTTCATTATTGATGAAAAGGACTGGATATCCGATGTGAATGCTGCGGGTGAGGGGTTTCTGAACGCGTCGCGCAAATCGGTGATCGGCCATCCTGTGTGGGATCAGATTGCCGTGGACGCACCGTTGGAAGAGGCATTTGAGCGCGCCCGTTGGCAGGGCACACCTTTGTTCGTGAATGATGTGGATGTGGGATCGGGTAGCCGGGCACCGCTGCAATGCGCGTTGCAGATTGCGCCTTTGGTTGGGCATCCGGGTTCCATGATCATGATCATCTCGCCTCGCGAGCTGGCAGGTCGGATGACGCGCGGAAACACGGTCAAGTCGGCAGCACAATCCGCCATCGGCATGGCCGAGATGCTGGCACATGAGATCAAGAACCCGCTGGCCGGGATCACCGGTGCCGCGCAGTTGCTTAGCATGAATATACCGCCGCAAGATCTTGAACTGACTGACCTTATTGTCGCCGAAAGCCGCCGGATCGTGAAGTTGCTGGAACAGGTCGAGCAATTCGGCAATCTGCAGAAACCGGACTTCAAACCGGTCAACATCCACGATGTGCTGGATCGCGCAAGACGGTCCGCGTTGCTGGGGTTTGGTGCGGATATGACGATCATCGAAGACTATGACCCGTCGCTGCCGCTGGCCTATGGAGACCCGGACCAGTTTCTGCAAGTGGTCCTGAACCTGCTTAAGAATGCGTCCGAGGCGGCGGGACCACAGGGTGGAACGATTCGTCTGCGCACCTATTTCGAACATTCCTTCCGGCTGCGTCGCAGTGACGGGTCGGGGCATTCGCTGCCCTTGCAGATCGAGATTATCGACGATGGTCCGGGGCTGCCTGAAAACATCCGTGGCGACATTTTCGATCCGTTCGTATCCGGCAGGGAAAACGGCACCGGCCTGGGTTTGGCGCTGGTCAGCAAGATCATATCGGACCATGACGGCTGGATTTCGGCCGAATCCGTTCCCGGGCGTACGGTATTCAAACTGTCGCTGCGCCGCGCGCCGCGAGATACAATCGACGACATGAAGGAGAGCACCTGATGGATGGCACCGTACTGGTTGCGGACGACGATCGCACGATCCGCACTGTTCTGACGCAGGCCCTGACGCGTGCCGGGTGCAAGGTGCACGCGACCTCTTCGCTGACCACTCTGATGCGCTGGGTCAGCGAGGGGAAGGGGGACGTGGTGATTTCGGACGTGGTCATGCCGGATGGAAACGGTCTAGAGATGCTGCCGAAGATTGCCGAAGACCGCCCCGGTTTGCCGGTGATCGTGATTTCCGCACAAAACACTATCATGACGGCGATTCAGGCAACTGAGGCGGACGCCTACGACTATCTGCCCAAACCGTTCGACCTGCCGGATCTGATGAAACGTACGGCTCGGGCGCTGGATCAGAAACAACGTGCCCAGCCAGTACCAACCGAAGGCACAAGCGAGCGCCCAGAAGAGCTGCCTCTGGTCGGGCGTACACCGGTGATGCAGGCCCTTTACCGATTGGTCGCACGGGTGATGAACACGGATCTCTCGGTCATGATTTCTGGTGAAAGTGGCACGGGCAAGTCACTGATTGCGCGGGCTATTCACGATTTCTCCGACCGTCGAACCTTGCCCTTTGTCACAGTCACAGCTGCTGAACTGCGCGATCTGGAAGGCCCGGCGCGCGTGATGGCGCGGGTTCGCGGCGGCACGCTGTTGATAGATGAAATCGCAGATATCGAGGATGAAGTTCAGGCGCGCATCGTGCGCATGATGGACACACCGGGCGATCACGTTCCTCGCTTCATGGCCACCAGCCAAACAGACCTGACCGAAGGGATGGAGAACGGACGTATCCGCCAGGACCTTTATTATCGTCTGTGTGGGGCCACGATCCACGTACCGTCATTGCGAGAAAGGGTGGACGACATTCCGTTGCTGGCCGAGCATTTTCTGACGCGGGAAGAGCGGGAAAACGGCACCAAGCGCTGGCTCAGCCCCGAGGCGGTGGAGTTGGTGCGGCGCTATTCCTGGCCTGGGAACGTACGGCAACTGGAAAATGCCGTGCGCCGGTTGGGTCTGACCAGCAGGGCTGATGAAATTTCGAAAACCGAAGTGGAAATGGTGCTGGGCAGCCAACCCGAGGCAGAACCGGTCCTGAGCGGTGGAGAACGCGAAAAGCTGTCGACCTCGGTCGAGCGTCACCTGCGGAGGTATTTTGATCTGCATGGCAACATTCTGCCTCCCCCGGGTCTGTATCAGCGCATATTGCGTGAAGTTGAGGCCCCACTGATCGAAATCGCACTGGATGCAACTGGCGGAAATCAGGCGAAATGTGCCGATCTTTTGGGAATCAACCGAAATACGCTGCGAAAAAAGATTACTGATCTCGATATTCAGGTGACACGTCGACGCAAACTGATGTAATATCGCCACACAAACCGTGGCATCCCGGCATCTGTTGGGAAAAGATCACGATATATGGCGGTAAGCCGCGCAAGCGGCACATCAGGATGAGGGCAGACAGTGGCAACCCGAGCACAGAGCGGGATGATCCCATCGATCAGTCGATGGAGTAAATCACGGAAACTGCGCAATTTTGGCACTTTGGGGCTGGTCCTCATGGGCCCCGTTCTGGCGCTGGCCACTTACCTTGTTATCGGTCCCTTTGATCTTGGCGCGACAGCTCCAACCTTGCGACTGATTCTGTTGGCCGACCTTGTATACGTTCTGGTTGTTGCAGCACTTGTGCTTGGACAGGTTGGCAGCTTGATTGCCGCACGTCGGGCGAAATCGGCGGGCTCGCGCCTGCATTTGCGCCTGATCGGGGCGTTTACACTGCTGGCGCTGGTTCCAACCGTAACCGTAGCGATATTTGCCGGATTGACCGTCAACATCGGCCTTGAGGGCTGGTTTTCCGACCGGGTGCGTCAGGTTGTGGGATCTTCGCTGACCGCAGCAGAAGCCTATGAACAGGAACACCGTCGTGGATTGACACAAGACGCGTCTGTTCTGGCGCGATATCTGGATAATGCGCGATCGCTGGATTTCTATATCTCGGACGCAGAACTGCGCGAAGTTCTGGCGCAGGGGCAGGCTCAGATTCAACGGGGGCTGCGCGAAGCCTATGTCATCGACGGCGGTGGCGAAATCAAATCGCGTGGCGATCGGTCCTACCTGTTCAACTACGAAGCCCCAACCGCCGAGCAGCTTGCTGAAGCCGCCGACAAGGGCCTGCTGATCATTGCCGACTGGCCCAACAATGAGTTCCGTGCGCTGGTCCCTCTCAAAGCCTTTCTGGACCGCTACCTCTATGTCAGCCGCGAGGTGGACGGACAGTTGTTGACCCTGCTGGACGATACCAAGGAAACGGCACAGTTCTACCAGCAGCTTGAAAGTGAACGGGGCAGGGTGTTGTTCGAGTTCGGCCTTTTGTATCTGGGCTTTGCCTTGATCCTAATCCTTGCGGCAATGTCCTTGGGCATGTGGTTTGCCGAACGGCTGTCGCGTCCCGTGGGACGGTTGACCACTGCGGCACAGCGGGTTGGGGCCGGTGATCTGAGCGTTCAGGTTATTGAAGAAGCCAGCGATGACGAAATCGCGATGCTGGGCCGGTATTTCAACCAGATGACCAGGCAGTTGAAAGGGCAGCGGGATACGTTGTTGGAGAACACGCGGCAGATTGAAAGCCGACGCCGTCTGTTTGACTCGGTGCTCAGCTCGGTCACGTCCGGTGTCGTTGGCGTAGATCCGGAAGGATGCATCACATTCGTGAACCGTTCTGCCGAGCGGTTGCTGGATTGGACCCGGGGCGAGCAGCATCTGGCCATTGGCATTGCAGTGCCAGAGTTCCTGCCCTTGTTTGAAAGCCTGAAAGACAGCGGGCAAGAGGCCGTTCAGGGAGAAATCAAGGTGACCCGCAAGGGGCGGCTTGAGAACCTTTTGGTCCGTATGGCCATCCGGCGCGGAGAAGACGGGGGCCTTGAAGGATATGTGGTTGCCTTTGATGACGTAACCGATCTGGTCAGCGCCCAACGGATGGCGGCTTGGGGCGATGTGGCCCGCCGCATCGCGCATGAGATCAAGAACCCTCTGACCCCGATTCAGCTGAGCGCGGAACGGATCAAGCGCAAGTTCTCGCGCAAACTGGACGAGGAAGATAGCAGCAGTCTGGATTCGATGACCAACGTGATTGTGCGGCAGACCAACGATCTGCGTCGCATCGTGGATGAATTCTCGAAGTTTGCACGGATGCCTGAACCCGAACGCAGGGAAGAGAACCTTGTTGATCTGGTGCGTGAGGCGGTCCTGTTGCAACAGGCTGGGCAACCGGATGTGCTGATCGATGCCGATCTGCCGCAACAGCCTATCATGGCTGATGTGGATGCAACCATGCTGAACCAGGCGCTTACCAACCTTATCAAGAATGCCGGGGAAGCCATTGTAACTCTTAAGAAAAAAGGGGCTCCCGACAACCTTCAGCCACAGATCAAAGTGGCGGTTACCAGTGATGATGCGGGTACGGTCATCACCATTGCAGATAACGGGATCGGTCTGCCCGAGGATCGGGCACGGCTGTTTGAACCCTATGTAACGACACGTGACGAAGGGACCGGGCTGGGCCTGCCCATCGTCAAGAAGATCATTGAAGAGCATGGCGGCGCGCTGACCCTCGAGGACGCGCCCGTATTTGACGGACAGGACCATTTTGGCGCGATGGCCGTGATCCGATTGCCGGGGGTTACCATGTCCCCAACGGCAGCGCCACAGAAGCAGGCAATTAGAACCAACAAACTGAAAGCAGGCCAAAGATGAGTGACATTCTGATCGTAGATGACGAACGCGATATTCGCGAGCTGGTGTCCGACATTCTGGAGGACGAAGGCTATTCCACCCGGCTGGCGGCCAACTCGGACGAGTGCATGGCGTCAATCAACTCTGAACCGCCGGGGCTGTTGATCCTGGATATCTGGCTGAAAGACAGCCGCATGGATGGCATCGACATCCTGAAAGCAGTGAAACGTGACAACCCGGATGTACCGGTGGTGATCATTTCGGGCCATGGCAACATCGAAATTGCCGTCGCTGCAATCAAGCAGGGTGCGTATGATTTTATCGAAAAGCCTTTTAACATTGACCAATTGATGGTGGTGATCCGCCGTGCGATGGAGACCTCTCGCCTGCGTCGCGAAAATGCGTCTCTGAAGCGGAAAGAAGTCAACAATTCAGACATGATCGGCAAATCCGCTGCGTTCCGCGCCATGCAGGGGCAGTTGGACAAGGTGACCAAGTCAAATGGCCGCGTGATGCTCAGCGGTCCTGCAGGTTCCGGCAAGGAGATTGCAGCGCGGTACATCCATGCCCACTCCAACCGCGCCAACGGGCCTTTTATCACCGTAAACTGTGCCGGGATCGAGCCTGAGCGTGTCGAAGAGGTTCTGTTTGGTCGGGAATCGGCGGAACGTGGCGTGGAATCCGGACTGTTGGAAGAGGCACATGGTGGTGTGGTCTATTTTGACGAAGTTGCCGACATGCCCCTTGGCACTCAATCCAAAATCCTGCGAGTGCTGGTAGATCAGCAATTCCAGCGCGTCGGTGGAAGTGACAAGGTGCGCGTGGACCTTCGCGTGATCTCGTCGACAAACAAGGATCTTGATGAGGAAATCGCCGCCGAGCGGTTCCGGGAAGAGCTGTACCACCGTCTGAATGTTGTCCCGATAGCAGTTCCGTCACTGGAAGATCGGCGCGAAGATATTCCGGTTCTGGCGCAGCACTTCATTGAGATGTGCAACGAAACCCAGGGTTTGCCGATCCGGGAATTGTCGGAAGAGGCCGTTGCCCTTCTGCAGACAATGACCTGGCCCGGCAACGTGCGCCAGCTCAAGAACCTGATCGAGCGTGTTCTGATCCTGGGCGATGGATCCGGCCCGATTGAGGCGCGCGAGCTACCCAATGAAGAAGAAAAGGCTGAAGAGACCGGTCGTGTTGTGTTGTCTGGCGCACTGGCCACCTTGCCGCTGCGCGAAGCCCGCGAGGCGTTCGAGCGAGAGTATCTGCTGACTCAGATCAACCGGTTTGGCGGCAATATCAGTCGCACGGCCAGCTTTGTTGGCATGGAGCGCAGCGCGTTGCATCGGAAGTTGAAGTCGCTGGGGGTGGTGACTTCGAACAAATCCGGCGCGCGTGTTGCGCAAATTGATGAACCTGAACCGGCAGAATAGTCTGCCGGTCGCACGGTCTCAGGTTGGGCTTGACCCAACTTGAAAGTGCAGGCCGTGCACACGAAAAACATCAGGCATCAGCCGGCCTGACCGGGCGTTATGATCTGAAATGAGCCGTCATCGAATTTCACAAAGCACGAGGCGCTGTTGAGCGGCGGCAAAGTGGTGGTGCGGGTTGCGGGCACGCGTGATTTCACGTTCTGCTTGCACGGCGGCAGGCTGACTGGTCGAAACCCTTTCTGGGCCATGCATTGCGCTTCGACCGTGTTGCGCAAGCCTTGGTTTACATCCACGGTATAGACCCTGCCAGGCTGCCACCAGCCGGGCGATTGATAGCAACGACCTCTGCCGTCGCAATACGTGCGCCCGGGCCAGTAGGTTGGCGGGCTTTGGCGGATCTGATTGGCGACCGGGACCTCTTTGACCGCCTTGAGCTGGCATTGGGTGGTCTCTTTTTGCAGGCGCGATACGGTTTCACCCTCGCGATAGTAGAGCGAAAGCGGTCCGCAAGAAGACAATACCATCAGAGGTAGCAGCATAGGAAACAGCGTT
This sequence comes from Ruegeria sp. YTSB088, assembly GCF_059609825.1. Lineage (NCBI taxonomy): Bacteria > Pseudomonadati > Pseudomonadota > Alphaproteobacteria > Rhodobacterales > Roseobacteraceae > Ruegeria > Ruegeria sp. YTSB088. The sequence continues at coordinate 456,431 of NZ_JBXWMM010000002.1, forward strand.
TTCATATGCTTATCTTGCCGCAGCTGGGCTGTGATGACAATTCAATTGACCGCTTTGGGGGCATCTGTCATTCAATCCCTTCAGGCAGAAGGGCCAGAAGCATGAAGGTCATTATTTGCGGTGCGGGTCAGGTTGGCTGGCAGATCGCGCGGCATCTTTCGGGCGAGCTGAACGATGTTACCGTCGTGGACAACAATCCCGACCTCGTAAGGCGGGCGACGGAAACGCTGGATGTGCAGGGGATCGCCGGGTTTGCAAGTTACCCGGACGTGCTGGAACGGGCAGGGGCGCGTGACGCCGACATGATCATTGCCGCCACCCATTCGGACGAGGTGAACATGGTCACCTGCCAGATGGCGCACTCGGTCTTTTCGATCCAGCGCAAGATTGCGCGCCTGCGGTCGAAATCCTATCTAGAGGCGATTCACTCGGATCTCTACCGTCGTGATCATCTGCCGATTGATGTGGTGATCAGTCCCGAACGCGAAGTTGCCGCCGCCGCCATGCGCCGCCTGTCTGCCCCATCCGCCTTTGACACCGAGATTTTCATGGATGGCAAGGCGCAGCTGCTGGGAGTGCGGGTGGAAGAGGATTGCCCGATCATAAACACACCGTTGCGGCAGCTTACGGATCTGTTCTCGACCCTCAGTTCCATTGTGGTTGGGGTGAGGCGCGAAGGTACGCTGTTTGCCCCCGAGTCGGAAGATCAGCTGTTTGTGGGCGACGAGTGTTATGTCTTTACCAACGTCAAGGACGTGGATCGCACCATGGAGGTGTTTGGCAAGGCGCAGAAGCGGCAGGATCGTGTGGTGATCGTGGGCGGCGGAAATGTCGGGCTGGAAGTGGCCAGAACCCTGGAAGAACGCGAAAGCCGTGTGCGGGCCAAGATCATCGAACGCGACCGCCATTGCGCTGAACTCGCCGCCGAAGCTCTGGAACGGACGATTGTGTTGCATGGCGACGGGCTGGATGCGGGGTTGCTGAGCGAAGCAGGGATCGAGCGGGCCGATGCGATGCTGGCGGTTACGGATGACGACCGTACGAACATGCTGGCCGCGGTGCGTGCCAAGGCCGAAGGGTGTGCTCTGGCGATTGCGTTGATCAACGACCCCAGCATGGTGGCCCTGATGGGGCCTCTGGGGATCGATGCCTATATCAATCCGCGGGCGACAACCGTGAGCTCGATCCTGCGACACATCCGCCATGGGCGGGTGCGTCAGGTCTATTCAATCGGGGACGCCGAGGCTGAGGTGATCGAGGCCGAGGTTCTGTCGACCTCGCCTATGGCCGGGCAACGTCTGCGCGATATCGACTTCCCCGAGGGTGTGCTTGTGGGCGCGGTGCGCAAGGGAGACGACGTTCTGCGACCGACCGGCAGCCTGCGGATCGATGAAAAGGACGTGGTCGCAATCTTTGCCATGGCCAAGGACGTGCCAGAGGTTGAACGCCTGATGCAGGTTTCAATCGATTTCTTCTGATGGCGCATGCGAGGACACAACGGGTTGGTTTGTTGCGGCGGTTGCCGTTATTTCTGCTGATCTGGGGCATAGCGTCACTGGCCATGTGGATTCCGGCGATTTACGCGCTGGCACTGGACGATCACGACACGTCACGGTCCTTTCTGTATTCCGGGATTCTGGGTTTGTTTCTGGTCGCTACGATCGCGATGGCGTCCTCCAACCGCATACCCCGGCGCGGGACGTTGGGGCAGTTGGCGGTGATGCTGGCCTGTTTTACCCTCCTGCCCATTTTTCTTGCGATCCCGTTTCACGATGCACTTGGAACGACCATCTTCCTGAACGCCTATTTCGATATGGTCAGTGCCCTGACAACCACCGGGGCGGACCTGTTTCCTGACCCGGCCCGACTGTCGGCCCCGCTGCATTTGTGGCGCGCCATGGTCGGTTGGATGGGAGGCTTGCTGATGTGGATCGCTGCCGCCGCGATCCTTGCGCCACTGTCGCTTGGCGGGTTCGAGGTCACTGCCAGTGGGCAACCGGGGCGCCCGGTGTCGGGTGTGGCGCAAAGCGAACGCGTGGATCCGCGTGGTCGTCTGATCCGTGTCGCGAAGACCCTGACACCGGTTTATGTCGGGCTGACTGCCGTGATCTGGGTTCTTCTGCTGATTGCTGGCGAAGTCGGTCTGACGGCTGTGTGTCATGCAATGGCAGTTATGGCCACGTCCGGCATCTCACCGGTCGGTGGGATGGAGGGGGCGCAGGCCGGTTTTACGGGCGAGGCCATTCTGTTCCTGTTCCTGTTCTTCGCGCTCTCGCGCCTGACTTTTTCAAAGGATACCGCCACAACGGGTTATTCCCGTCTGGATGCGGACCCAGAATTTCGTATTGGCCTGATGATTGTACTTGCTGTCGCGATCCTGTTGTTCTTCCGCGTTGTTGCGGGCGTGACAGAAATCGGTGGTCAACTGGAACCATTGCAGGCGTTGCAAGTCATCTGGGGGATGCTGTTCACCACTCTCGCCTTCCTGACAACAGCCGGATTCGAAAGCGCGAACTGGAACGACGCTCAGCAACTGTCAGGTTTGGGAACGCCTGGTTTGCTATTGATGGGGCTGGCATTGATCGGCGGCGGGGTCGCGACAACGGCCGGGGGGGTCAAACTGTTACGGGTCTTCGCCCTGTATCTGAATGGCGCGCGTGAGATTGATCGCCTGATCTATCCTTCGTCCATCAGCAGTGCAGGGGGCGGAAACCGTCGCATTCAAAGCGACGGGGCGTTCATCGCCTGGATATTCCTGATGCTTTTTGCGCTGACCCTTGCCGTGTTCAACCTTCTGCTGGCGGCAATGGGGTCCGGGTTCGAACAGGCCATGGTGCTCAGCGTTGCCACGCTCAGCACGACGGGACCATTGATCGACCTGGCCACGGACGTTCCAATTCGCCTGATCGACCTCTCCGCTGGTGCCAAACTGACGTTGTGCGCGGCGATGGTCGTAGGTCGTCTGGAAACGCTGGCGATTATTGCCCTGATCACCCCGTCGCTTTGGCGGGATTGAGCCGGGTGCAACTTGCGGTCGCTAACGCCTGATTTTTCATCTGGAATATCTGTGCGTAGCACTCCATACTCTGCCGGAGGGAGCGCGTTGGTCCGCAGCGCGTAGCAAGAACAATGGCGAGATTATAAAAATATGGCTTCGGACAGACAGAATCTTCAGGATGCCTTCCTGAACAATGTACGGAAAGCTAAGGTTCCGGTCACGATTTTCCTGATCAACGGCGTGAAATTGCAGGGTGTTATTACCTGGTTCGACAATTTTTGCGTATTGTTGCGCCGCGACGGACAGTCGCAGTTGGTATACAAACACGCGATTTCGACCATCATGCCGTCGCAGCCGATCAATCTGTATGAGGGCGAAGACGCCTCTTGATGGAACATGACCGGATGCGCACCCGGGCCTGGGTGCTGCATCCCGAAATCAAATCAGATGAACAGCGCCGTGTCCCTGAACCGGCGCTGGAAGAGGCGGTCGCACTGGCCGCTGCATTGCCCGATCTGGATGTGATCGGATCCGAAACCGTGCGACTTCAACGCGCGCAGGCCGGGTATTTGTTCGGCAGCGGCAAGATTGAAGAACTTGGCGAGCGTTTTCACGACAACGAAGTTGAGCTGGTTCTGATCGACGGGCCGGTGACACCGGTGCAGCAGCGCAATCTGGAAAAGGCATGGAAGGTCAAGATCCTCGACCGGACCGGGTTGATCCTTGAGATTTTCAGCGACCGAGCCCGCACGCGGGAAGGGGTGTTGCAGGTCGAGATGGCGGCGCTCAGCTATCAGCGGACGCGGCTTGTACGGGCCTGGACCCACCTTGAACGTCAGCGCGGTGGTTTGGGATTTGTCGGCGGACCCGGTGAAACCCAAATCGAAGCCGACCGTCGTGCCATTGACGAGCAACTGGTGCGTTTGCGGCGTCAGTTGCAGAAGGTGGTCAAGACCCGGACATTGCACCGGGCCGCCCGGGCCAAGGTGCCGTATCCAATCGTCGCACTCGTGGGCTACACAAACGCAGGCAAATCCACGCTGTTCAATCACCTGACCGGGGCCGAGGTGATGGCCAAGGACATGCTGTTTGCCACACTGGATCCAACCATGCGCCGCGTGCAATTGCCCGATGGTCCCGAAGTGATCCTGTCAGACACGGTGGGCTTTATCTCGAACCTTCCGACCGAGCTTGTGGCGGCCTTCCGTGCGACGCTGGAAGAGGTCTTGGGGGCCGATCTGATCGTCCATGTGCGTGATATCAGCCATGAGGAAACGGAGGCGCAGGCGCAGGATGTCGAGGCGATCCTGACCTCGCTGGGTGTCGACGACGAGCGGCCCCGGCTTGAGGTCTGGAACAAGATAGACTTGCTGAGCGCCGATGAGCGCGAGGCGACGCTGGCTCGCGCGGAACGAGATCCTGAGATTTTTGCCATTTCTGCTGTAACCGGCGAAGGGATCGCACCTTTGCTGTCCGAGATCGCGATGCGCCTGCAAGGTGCACGGCGTGAGGCAGTTCTGGACCTGTCTTTCGCTGACGGTAACAAGCGGGCCTGGCTGTTCCGTCAGGATGTTGTACGCAACGAAGAACAAACCGAAGACGGGTTTCGTATCACCGTTTTGTGGACCGAGAAACAAGCGGCTCAGTTCGAGGCGCTGAAGAATTAGCGGTGGAACTGGATATGTCTGACAAGCCGGACCACAGAGTGTTCCTGAACGGCCATATCGATGTGCCTGCGGACCGGCTGGAAGGGGTGCGCGCGGCGTTGCCGGACCATGTAAAACTGACCCGCGCGGAAGAGGGCTGCATTTCTTTCGACGTGATCGAGGATCAGAGCAGGCCGGGTCGGTTCGACGTGTCAGAAGTGTTTGCAGATCAGCAAGCGTTCGATGCGCATCAGGCGAGGGCGCAGGCATCTGACTGGGCTCGGGTCACTCAGGGGATACCGCGACACTACAGGATAGAAAGCGCATCCAACGGGGGGTAGGTCAGGCCCCGTCTATCTGTCGTTGATAGTCATCCGCGTCGAACCAGCCTGTTGATGATTGTACAAGGTAGTCCGGCGTCAGTTCCCATTCCTCCCATCCACGCGTGACAACGTGATTGCCGGTCTCGGCGTGGTGCCCTTCGCGTGTCCAGACGAAAATGGCACGAGTTCCGGCCCATCGCATCATGTCACAGCGCACTTCCAGATCCGGAAAACTGGCGTAAGTTTCGCGCACCAGGTTGGCGATTGCTTCGCGTCCTTTGGCTGGTTCGCTATCGTTGAAGGTGATCTGTCCGTCACGTGCAAAGAAACCGGCAACTGCGTCAGCGTCGCCAGAGCTCCATGCGATTGCGTAGTCGCGCGCAAGATTATTTAGGACATCCCGAATACTGGCCATACTCGTCCCCCTTTGGTCCCACATAATCAGTCCGATAATGTTAGGCGAATTTGACCTTGGGCGCCACGAGGCGTGGAAAATCGGGGCGGGGACTTGCCGAATAGGCGGATTATCGCGGGATCAGATTGGTTGTTCCGACAGCCGCGGCGCGGGCCAGATCAAGATCCAGTGACATGGGGATGTATTCGCCACGCCGCCACAACTGCGCCTGATCGTCATAGTAGCGTGACAGGAAATGACCCGATTGCCCGGTCGCCGTAATGAAGACCGAGCTGTTGGGGTCGGCGAAGTCATAAACCCCGCGATACCCGGCGCCGTGCACATTCTGGAACGGATCCGGCCCTTCGCCCGACGTGCGGCCTCGCAGCAGTGTGTTGTCGCCGCCACTGGTCGATTGGTGAATGTTAACAAAAAACCGCAATATGGGGGCGGATCCCAGCACGGGATGATCATGAGTTGCCTGATGCGCGTCGCCCCAACGCAGAGATTCAAGCGCGCTGCCATATCGTTCGGAGATCCAGATCAGCGCGTCGTCCAGCGCGAGCCGTGCCATTTCCGTGCAAGTCTCAACCGGTGCGCTTTGAATCACGTCGCACCAGACACCAGCGCCGTCAATTTCGCGATAGACCCGCTCGATGAACAGCGGTTCGACATGTTTGTATTCGCTGGCCAGTGGCCCAAGCTCGTCCGAGATCAGCCGGATTTGCAGCGCACGCAGCCAGGCCGCATAGATCAACGGCTCGGGCAGGTGTTCGTTCATCTCACCGTTCCAGTCCGCCAGCAGCGACAGCGCGATCTGGCGCTGACGCTCCAGAGTTCCTTCAGGGGCCGAAGCCCCGGTAAACCACAGATCGGCACCTATCAGCGGCAGCAGGGACCGCGCAGTAAAGCTGACCGTGTCCAATTGCGCTTCGATAAAACTGTCGCGGGTATGCACCTCGCGCGATTGCATCAGGCGTTCCCAGCGATGCACGCGCTGCGTATCGCCCCATTCATACGAGACGTGCTCTGGAAACGGGCGGTCGATGATCTTGTTGTTCGTGTTGCCAAGAACACCGCCGACGGGGGCCACGAATTCCGGGTTGTCGGCATAGGGCAGGCGGCCTTGCCAGCGATTGGCTTCGATCCAGCCGGGCGAGGGGATACGCCCACGGCTTTGGTTTTGCAGATCACGCCGTGGCATGGCGCCGATCAGCTTCATCCCAATCGTCATCTTGTCGACCAGCGACAGATTCTGAGAAGGCGCGATGAACTGTTTACCGACCGCGATGGCCTGTTCCACGTTGTCGGCGTTCATCAGAGCCATGGACGCCGACATCGACGTGTCTTGCGGGCTGAGCGCCGTCCAGGACAGAGATGCCACGTGGCCCGGCGGCGTGATGGTTTCCAGCTTGTAGTCCGTGCCCGGCAGCACCGGCCCATTGTCCGTCCAACGCAGGGTCAGCGTAACCGGAGCCTCACCCTTGATCTCGATGATCGAAGGGCGGGTCTGGAATTCCTTGAAGCCGGTTGGGGTCAGGTATTCCTCGGGGTTGTCAGGATTGAGCTGCTCGATATGAACGTCCTGATCGTCAAGATACGAGGATGTAAGTCCCCATCCCAACCGGTCGCTGCGTCCGGTCATGATGGCGGGCACACCCGGAATAGAGGCCCCGATGACACCGCCTTTTTTCAGATCGAGATGCGCCAGGTACCAAATCCCGGGAGCAGTGAAACCCAAATGAGGGTCGTTGGCCAACAGAGTCCCGCCACTTGCAGAACGTGACGGCGCGGCGGTCCAGGCGTTTGAAGCTCCGGCCAGACCACGTTTGGGAAGGGGTGAAAGAGGTGTTTCGGGAATATCCGTTCCCGCCGCATAACGCGGAAGATTTGGGAACAGCGTGGCATATTCCGGCAACGCCGCGATGCCGGGCCCGGGAACGTCGGGCAGGATATCCGCCAGACGATCGGGGTTGTTCAGCATCAGCGACGTGCGCGCACGCAGAACTTCATCGGTCAGGTGGCCTGACAGTTGCAGCGCCATCAGCTTGATCATCGCGATACTGTCACCCGGTTGCCAGGGTGAGACCGGAGCGTTGAACAGGAACATCTCAGGTGCGCCGCGACCCAGCGCCTCTTCGTTGATCTCGGTCAGACGGGCATTGACCCCGGCGGAATAGGCACGCAAGGCGGCCTTGGTATAATCGTCCTGCACCTCGACCGAGCGGTGAGCCAGCCCATAAAGGTCCAATCTGCGCAGCAGCTTGTCGATGTGAAGCGTGCGAGGGCCAAAAACCTCGGACAGACGGCCTTGCGCGGTACGGCGCATGACCGTCATCTGCCACAGTCGATCCTGTGCATGGGCATATCCCAATCCAAAAAACACATCGGGATCGGTCTGGCCCAGAATATGTGGCACGTTGGCGGTGTCGCGTACGATTTCGACCGGGGCGGTCAAACCGTTAACCTCAAGCGTTTGGTCATAGTCCGGCAGGGATTGGCTGGCCAGAAAATAGACAAGGCCCATAGCGGCGAGGATCAGGATGATCAGACCCGACGCGATGCGCACCAGCCAGCGGAAAACAAGACCCATTACTGCCCCAGATTCTTATTAAGTGAACGTTGGTCTGAGACTAGAGGATGGTCGGTCTGACCGAAAGAGGAACGCGGCAAGAACCTGCGCGGGGAGGGTTGAAATTAAATGCCCCGCCGCAGTGTTGCGCTGCGACGGGGCCGTGTGTGGGGGAAGTGGTAATCCGGGTTATGGAATGATGCGGGTGTATTTCGTTCCTTCGACGGTTGCGCCGATCTGAAGGCCAGCTTGCCCGAAGATCGCGGCCAGAACGGGGCTGCGCAGAGTCGTGGTGTCGGTCGACAACGAGTCGCCCTGATCGCTGACCACATATCCGATGTCGGCCCCGGCGGTCCAACCGCTTGAACGACGGAAATCATTCAGCGCGTCTTCTGTCATGAAGAACAGCACATGCGCATATTGCTGAGCGCCGATCTGCAATCCGGCGGTGCCTTTGACGGCCGAGTAGTAGTCGACTGTAGCGCCGTTGATACGCAACGCGCCGCGGCCATAGCCGCCGCCGAATACAAACCCCGCCTCGGTGATCAATGGCATGACAAGCAAGCCGTTGGCTTTGTTCGCGATTTCCACGGTGTTGGGGTATCGGCTGTACATCTCGGTCAGCGTGGCATCGACGCGGGCGTCGATCGTGGCCGAGTTAGAATTGCCGACGCCGTTGCCGCAGGCAGCGGTCAGGGTCAGGCCTGCCATGCCCAAGGCAAAGCCGCGACGGTTCAGTCGGGGGGAGTTGGAACTGCTCATGGTTTTTTTCTCTGTAACTGTGCCTGATATGTCGGGTGATCCCGATCTTGCTGGCAAGGATACGCCGATTAGGGCGATGTGTCACGGGAAAGCTGCCCGCTGAAGGGGATTTGTCGGCGAAAAGTTGCGACTCTTCGGGGTTTTAGCCTTGCAAGATGCGGGCAACCTGAGGTGAGAAATAGGTCAGAATGCCATCGCATCCTGCGCGCTTGAAGGCCAGCAGGCTTTCAAGCATTGCCTTTTCTCCGTCGATCCAGCCATTCTGGGCGGCAGCCTGGATCATCGCGTATTCGCCCGAGACCTGGTAGGCATAGGTGGGTGCGCCGAAACTGTCTTTCACACGACGACAGATATCCAGATAGGGCATTCCGGGTTTGATCATCACCATGTCCGCGCCCTCGGTCAGGTCACGCTCGATCAGGCGCAACGCCTCGTCCGAGTTGGCAGGATCCATCTGGTAGGTTTTCTTGTCACCGGTCAGCGCGCCTGACGCGCCGACGGCGTCGCGGAAGGGGCCGTAAAAAGCGCTGGCGTATTTCGCGGCATAGCTGAGGATCATCACGTTGTGATGCCCGGCGCCTTCCAATGCGCGGCGCATCTCCCCGATCCGGCCGTCCATCATGTCCGACGGCCCGATGATGTCGGCTCCGGCGTCGGCCTGGGCAAGGGTCATCTTGACCAGCGCTTCGATGGTCTGATCATTCACGATCTCGCCGTCGACGACGTATCCGTCATGACCATTTATATTGTACGGGTCCAGCGCCACGTCTGTCATCACCGCGATGTCAGGGGCTGCCGCCTTGATCGCCCGGATGGCCCGGTTCGACAGGTTGTCAGGGTTCCAGGCCTCGGCGCAGTCTTCTGTTTTCAGCGCAGAATCCGTATAGGGAAAGATGCATATCGCGGGGATTCCAAGCGCCTGCGCTTCGATGGCCGCTTTTGCAATCAGATCCACCGAACGGCGGACCACGCCCGGCATCGAGGGTATGGGCTCTTCAATCCCTTCACCGTCGCGTACGAAAACGGGCCAGATCAGGTCATCCGTGGTCAAGGTGTTCTCGCGCACAAGCCCGCGAATTGCCTGAGATTGACGGGCACGCCGAAAGCGGGTCATGGGATAGGGTGCAATGGTCGGTTTCATGGCGCGTTCTCCTTGAACATTCGTGCATTGGGTGGCATGAATTCACAAAGGTCTCAAGGGTATCAATGGACGCGGGAGCGTGGCAGAACCTCTCTGAGAGGTTTGAATAAAGGGTTGGGTTTGGACTGGTACTCTTCGATCTTTGAAGTCATCGACATGCGCAGCTTCTCGAATCTCTGGTTCTGGATCGTGCTGGCGGTTGTCTGGTCATCGGCAAGCCACTGGGTGATGGGTATTCCCTACGATCTGGTGGTTCGTGCCCGACGCATTGGCGGGCAGGTCGAGATCGACCTTCTGGACATCGTTCGCATACACACCAACCGAATACTGTTGATCGTCGACATGTCCGGCACCATCTTACTGGCATTTGGGTGTTTTTTGTTCACCGGCTTGGCCACGCTGGGGTTCTACTATGGGGTCGAGTTCGCACAGGCCGTGTTTCTGCTTTTGTTTCCATTGACGCTTGTTCTGCTGGTGAACATCGTGCATGCACGACGATTGCGGCGGCAGGAACTGACGCTCGACTCCGTTTCGAAAACCATTGCGCGCTGTCGGCTTTATACTCAGATCATAGGCATGATCTCGATACTGGTCACTTCGTTCTGGGGCATGTATCAGAACATCTCGATTGGCGTTCTGGGATAGCAAAATCTGAAAGGCGAGGCGATGAAGGCTCCGAACCACGTGACAGTTGGCGGCGCCCCTGAAGGGTTTGACGCGCAGCTTGTGCTGAACGAAATCGCCCGCAGCAACGGGCCGGTGGCCCATGTCGCGCGAGATGACAAGCGGATGGAGGCGATGCGCGCTGCGCTGGCTTTCTTTGCCCCCGACATGCCGGTCTTCGTGTTTCCTGGCTGGGATTGTCTGCCCTATGACCGGGTGTCCCCCAATGCGGATATCTCGGCGGCCCGCGTTGCCACGCTGGCTGCGCTGGTTCACCAGATGCCGCAGAAATTCGTGTTGTTGACGACATTGAATGCGGCTACCCAACGCGTCCCGGCGCGAGACGTGTTGCGCGAGGCGGCTTTTACTGCCCGCGTCGATCAGCGCATTGACGAGACCGCGCTGCGCAACTTCCTGGTGCGCATGGGGTTCACGCAAAGCCCCACCGTGATGGAGCCGGGCGATTATGCCATTCGAGGCGGTATCATCGACATCTTCCCGCCGGGTGAATCGGGCCCTGTCCGTCTGGACTTGTTCGGAGATGTACTGGACGGCGCGCGCCGTTTTGATCCCGTGTCTCAGCGCACGACCGAAAAGCTGGACGTGGTCGAACTTGCTCCGGTGTCCGAGGTCATTCTGGATGACGCGGCCATCACACGGTTCCGCCAGAACTATCGCATTGAATTCGGCGCTGCCGGCACCGATGATCCGCTTTACGAGGCTGTAAGCGCCGGTCGCAAACATCAGGGCATCGAACATTGGCTGCCATTCTTCCACGACAAGCTTGAAACGCTGTTTGATTATTTGCCGGATGCCACGATCACTGTCGATGATCAGGTTACACCGGCCAGACTGGCCCGATGGGACACGATTGCCGATCAATATGAAACCCGGCGACTGGCGCTGGAAAACCGATCCCGTATGGATACGGTCTACAAACCCACACCTCCGGGCCTGCTGTATCTCGATGATGCCGCGTGGGAGGCGGCCGTCGGAGATCGGCGTGTCATGCAGTTCAGCCCCTTGCCGCAGGCGTCGGGCCCGGGTGTCATCGATGCGGGCGGGCGGATCGGGCGCAACTTTGCCCCCGAACGTCAGCAGGAAAGCATCAGCCTGTTCGGTGCTTTGGCCAGCCACATTGCAGCCAGGCTCGACAAAGGTCCGGTGCTGATTGCGTCCTATTCGGAAGGTGCGCGCGAACGTCTGACTGGCTTGATTGAGGATGAAGGTCTGGCCGAGGCGATTCCGATAACAAATGGCACACGTATCGGAAAGCGCGGCCTGCACCTTGCCGTCTGGGCGCTGGAGCACGGTTTTGAGGCCCCCGACTTGACGGTGATCGCCGAACAGGATGTTCTGGGCGACAGGCTGATCCGCCAACCCAAGAAGCGCCGCAAGGCCGAAAATTTCCTGACCGAGACCCAATCCCTCAGCCCCGGTGATCTGGTGGTGCATGTTGACCACGGGATCGGTCGTTACATGGGGATGGAGGTCGTCACGGCCGCCGGTGCCGCCCATGAATGTCTGCTGCTGGAATATGCCGAGCAGGCAAAGCTGTACCTGCCGGTCGAAAACATCGAACTGCTGTCGAAATACGGCCATGACGAAGGTCTTTTGGATCGACTTGGCGGCGGCGCATGGCAGGCCAAGAAAGCCAAGCTGAAAGAACGCATCCGCGAGATGGCCGACAAGCTGATCCGCATCGCGGCTGAACGTGCCTTGCGAAAAGCTCCGGTAATGGACCCACCTCCGCATGCATGGGAAGAGTTCAGCGCCCGTTTCCCATATCAGGAAACCGACGACCAGTTGAGCGCGATCTCGGATGTGATGGAGGACATGCACTCCGGCGCGCCGATGGACCGGCTGATCTGCGGTGACGTCGGCTTTGGCAAGACCGAGGTGGCAATGCGCGCCGCCTTTGTCGCCGCCATGTCCGGCGTGCAGGTGGCGGTCGTGGCACCAACAACACTGCTGGCCCGCCAGCACGCAGCAAGCTTCAGGGAACGGTTCCGTGGGTTTCCTCTGGAGGTTCGGCAATTGTCGCGCTTTGTCTCGGCGAAAGAGGCCCAGAAAACCCGCGACGGTTTGGCGCGCGGTACGGTGGATATCGTGATCGGGACCCATGCGCTGCTGGCCAAGAACATAAGGTTTAACAATCTGGGTCTGCTGATCATCGACGAGGAACAGCATTTCGGTGTCAGCCATAAGGAACGGCTGAAACAACTGCGCAGTGACATCCATGTACTTACACTGACCGCGACCCCGATTCCACGAACGCTGCAATTGTCGCTGACCGGGGTACGCGACCTGTCGATCATTGGCACCCCGCCCATCGACCGTCTGGCAATCAGAACCTATGTCAGCGAATTCGACGCGGTCACGATCCGAGAGGCGCTTCTGCGCGAACACTATCGTGGCGGCCAAAGCTTCTACGTCGTTCCCCGCATCTCGGACCTGCCCGAGATCGAGGAGTTTTTGAAAGAGCAGCTGCCGGAACTGACCTATGTGGTTGCACATGGGCAAATGGCAGCCGGTGAGCTCGATGATCGCATGAACGCGTTTTATGACGGTAAATACGATGTGCTGCTGGCTACAACGATTGTCGAAAGCGGGCTGGATATTCCAACGGCGAACACGATGGTTGTGCACCGCGCGGATATGTTCGGCCTTGCGCAGCTCTATCAGATCAGGGGTCGCGTTGGGCGCTCGAAAACTCGTGCCTATGCCTATCTGACCACCAAACCACGCCAGAAGCTGACCGCCACGGCCGAGAAACGCCTGCGTGTCCTGGGATCGCTGGACACGTTGGGCGCCGGGTTTACGCTGGCTTCTCAGGATCTCGACATTCGCGGCGCGGGGAACCTGCTGGGTGAAGAGCAGTCCGGCCAGATGCGTGACGTCGGCTATGAACTTTACCAATCCATGCTGGAAGAGGCGATTGCCAAGATCAAAGCGGGTGAAATGGAGGGGCTGTCGGATGCTGATGACCAGTGGGCCCCGCAGATCAATCTGGGCGTGCCGGTTCTGATTCCCGAGGATTACGTACCCGATCTCGATGTTCGTCTGGGCCTTTACCGCCGCCTGTCATCGCTCTCGACCAAGGTTGAACTGGAGGGTTTTGCTGCGGAGTTGATCGACCGTTTTGGCAAATTGCCGAAAGAGGTTAACACTCTGATGCTGGTCGTGCGCATCAAGGCCATGTGCAAACGGGCGGGCATTGCCAAGCTGGACGGCGGCCCGAAAGGGGCGACGATCCAGTTCCACAATGACAAGTTCGCATCACCAGAAGGTTTGGTCGAGTTCATTCAAAACCAGCGCGGCATGGCCAAGGTCAAGGATAACAAGATCGTCGTGCGCCGGGATTGGAAGAAAGACAGCGACAAGATCAAAGGGGCCTTTGCGATTGCCCGCGACCTTGCTGAAAAAGTGGTCGCGGAAAAGAAAAAGGCCAAGGCAGGTTAAGCTGTGGGATTTGGACTTTGCCCCCGCCGCATGCTGTGCGTCTCGGCCGAGATCATTGCGGCCAGATGAACAAGGGATCCCAGCTTCATCTGACTGAAAGTATCCCCGCCGGAGGCATCGCGCGGCAGCGCGATCCAACACACCTCATTCACGCATTGCGGCCTGCGCGCAGAAACAGGACGCTGCAACCGCCCGATCTGCCCGGGCCAGAGCCAGATCCAGGCGTTGTTTGACCTGTAGGATTTCAACATCTTCCCCACGGGCTTTGAGACAATCGTACAGCCCCTTCAGGCTCCACACGTTGTCGGGATGGATCGAAGCGCGGCTGAGCGAGCCACCAAGGCCAAGATCTTCGCGATAGACAGCCTCTGCTTCTGCCGTATGACCTTGTTCGAACAGCAACGCGCCAAGCGCGTGGCGGGTGGGCTGCATCCAGCCCCAGGGCTCGTCATATGGAAGGGTGTCATCCAACTCGACCGAGCGGCGCAAATGGGCAAAAGCGATCTCAAAATTCCCCTTTCGGTACTCGATCTCACCACGCAGCATTTCCCGGGCAATTTCCAGCAGGTCTATCACGCGGTTGTTGTGCAACCTGCGCGTTTCCGGAACGCATTCCTTGGCTGCGAGAAACAGGTTCTCTTCCGCTTCAGCATGGGCAACATCACCAGTTGCGGCACGTGCGATGGCGCGGGCGTAGTGGGTCGTGGCCGTCAGGGTACGGTAGAGATCCGGATCGGAGGGCAGCTCCAGCGCCTTGGCCTCTTCCCAGCGACCAAAGCGGATCAGGATGTGCGGCCCCATGGACATGTAGCTTTCGAAGTAATCCGCCATGGGGGGGCTTTCGATACGAAGCATTTCTTCGGGCGTCGTTTCCCACAAACCCTGATTGGCGCGCAGGGCAGGTTCGATTTGTCCCAGAAACAGCGCGCCGTAGATGGCGAAGTGATAGTTGTGTTGGCGGTAGCCGGTGTAGATATTGAATGCCCCCTCGCGTTCGTAATACTTCAGATCGGCATCCGAGGCTTTTTCGTTCCAATGCACCACGTTGTGGTAGTGGCCGCAGAGGACGTCGATATGTGTCGGCATGTGAACGAGGTGGCCTGCATCAGGTACCAATGTGCGCAGGACATCACCGGCTTTCAGGGCTTTTTCCGGGGTGGGCGACATTTCCATCAGGTGAACATAAAGATGCAGCAGACCGGGATGCGACATGGCGGCCGGATCGCTGGCCATGGCTGTTTCCAATACTTCCTGAGCCTCAAGCGTTGCGGCGCCTTCAGCAGGCTGGCCGGTTTTCAGATCCCACATTTTCCAGGGCGTTAGGTTCAAAAGCGCTTCGACAAAGAGTGTGCGCAGGTCAAGGTGATCGGAGTGCGCAGCGAACGCCGCGCGCATCGCTTCGGCAAAATCGTGATCCCAAAGGTGCATGTCCTCGGCCGGATCCCGCTGCGGGTATCGCGCTGGAAGGGCCCGGATCAGTGCCTGCTCAACAGGCGTGCAGCCGTCAGCCAATTGAAGTGCGTTTTGCGTGGCATCATAAGCCAGCGCCAGCGCCTTGCTGCGTCCCTGCTCGTCCTGCAAGTCCCATGGCAGGTTGTAATTCGGTCCCGCCGCGTAGGCGACGCCCCAATATGCCATGGCGCATTGGGGGTCATGTTCAGCTGCGCGCTGGAAACAAACCACGGCTTCTTCGTGATTGTATCCATAGGTCCAGTTCAGGCCTCGGTCGAACCACAGCTGAGCCTCGGGAACGGAGGTCGTTACCGGACAGGAATAGCTGCCCAAATCATAGTATTCACGCATCAGAAGCCCTCCGCTCGGTTCAGGTCGAGAGTAGCGTGTTTCTGACGAGTCGCACAGATCAGGCTGGCAGACGCTCTTCGACGCGGCCCATATGCAGCATTAGCCCGAAGGCCAGAATGCACATGCTCAGGACGCCAAATGTCAAAGGCGCGATGGACCCATCGAAAAGCAATCCGATCGGCGCGGCAATAGCCGCAGCCAGAACCGTCGAAATGGATCCGATGACCGAGGCTGCCATTCCGGCAATATGCCCCATCGGCTCCATCGCGATGGCGTTCAGGTTGCCCAATGTTACCCCGGCCATGAAAAACACCATGGTTTGCCAGAATACAAACAGTGCAAATGAGGCGTCCGGCGAAAGGTGCATGGTGTTAAGCGTCATAACAAAAGCGGTGATCAGGATTTGTCCCCCCAGCGCCCATGTCACCATCCGGCGCATGCCCACACGCACCACAAGTGCTGCATTCAACAAGCTGGCCGACCCAGACATCAAAGCCACGAACCCAAACCAGAATGGAAAGCTGTCGGCACGGTCATGGATTACGTCATAGACTGGCTGAACCATTGTCAGCATGGTGAACAGCACCCCCATACACAGCGTCTGAACCATGATCGAAAGGCGGACAGTCGGATGGGTAAACATTTCTTTCGTGGCCGAGAGCATCAGCGGAAAGCGGAAGGGGCGACGGTTTTCTCGTGCCAGAGATTCCGGCAGGCGAACGCCCATCCAAGAGATGATGACCAACGCAAACAGAATGAACGATACAAAGATCCCGCGCCAGCCGAACAATGCGATCACACCCGCGCCCAGCATCGGTGCGGCTGCGGGTACCAACGTGAAAATCATCATCGCAATAGAGATGATCCGCGCCATTTCGCGACCCGAATACAAGTCGCGAATGATCGCCATGGCTACCACGCGTGGGCCAGCCGCGCCCAACCCCTGAACCACACGTGCGATCAATACCAGTTCCAGTGAGGAGCTGGCCCAGGCAACCGCTGAGGCCGCAATGTAAAGGGCTGCGCCACCGTAAATAACTGGCTTGCGTCCCAGAGCATCTGAGAGAGGGCCGGTAAAAAACGTTCCGATCCCCATCCCCAACACAAAAGACGTCAGGATCAGTTGCGCCCGATTGACATCATCTGGGCTGAGCTGCGCGCCGATCTCGGGCAGCGCAGGCAGCATTGAATCGATCGAAAAGGCGATGGTGGCGAACATCATTGCAATCAACGCAATGAATTCCGCCTTCGACATGCGATTAGCCATGAAGCACTCCTAACCCGTTCGCGCTATCACGGCGGGTCGGCATAGGCCAGACTGGAAATTTGCACAGACCTCTGTGCTATTCTGCAGGGGAAGCCTCAAGTTGAGACATGATCTCAGCGATTACTTTCTCCCACATTTCAGGAGGTTGCGCGCCCGGCACCGCATGTTGGTTCGCGACAATGAAGGTCGGAACCGAACTGACGCCCATTTCGCGAGAATGAGCATCGCGGTTGCGGACATCCTCGCGGTCGGCGTCGGATTTCAGCAGCTTCATGACCACGGCTGCGTCCATTCCGGTGCTGTCTGCGATGTCGGCCAGCACCTCGTGGTCGCCGATGTCGCGGCCCTGCACGAAATAGGCGTCGAACAGCGCATCCACCACATCGTTCTGCTTGCCCTCGATCCCTGCCCAGTGGATCAGGCGATGGGCGTCCAGCGTGTTGGGGGTACGTTTCATGGCATCGAAGTTGATGTTCAGACCGGCCTTTTCGGCATGTTCCACCACCGGCGCATAGGCGCGCAACGCGCCGTCCTTGCCGCCGAACTTGCGCTCAAGATACTCGCGCCGATCCATACCCGCATCCGGCATGTCAGGATTCAACTGGAACGGATGCCATTCAATGACAAAAGGG
Organism: Ruegeria sp. YTSB088; assembly: GCF_059609825.1. Taxonomy (NCBI): domain Bacteria; kingdom Pseudomonadati; phylum Pseudomonadota; class Alphaproteobacteria; order Rhodobacterales; family Roseobacteraceae; genus Ruegeria; species Ruegeria sp. YTSB088. The sequence continues at coordinate 474,094 of NZ_JBXWMM010000002.1, forward strand.
TGGTCGGGCACATTGGCCAGAGCCTTGTCCAGATAGGTTTTGCCAATATAGCACCACGGGCAGATCGGATCGGACAGGATGTCGAGCTTGACGGTCTGGGTCATTTTGTTGGTGCCTCGAAATAGGCCGGCAGCGCCCGGCGCAGGAGTTTGCCGTTTCCGCCAGTTGGCAGGGCGGGCAGATGGATGAAGGCGCGAGGCTGTTTGTACCGCGCCAGGTTGGCTTCGACATAGGTGCGCAAGGCCGTATCGTCCAGCTTTTCAGGGCCCGTATAGAAGGCCGCTATCACAAATGTGTCCGGTTTGACCTCGACTGCCGCTGCGCCGACTTGGGTTATGCCCGGATAGCGGGCAAGAACGGCTTCGACCTCGACCGGGGATACGCGATAGCCACCCGCGTTCATCATGTCGTCGTCGCGGCCCAGATAGCTGATCTGGCCATCCACTGCCATGGCCCCCTGATCGCCAGTCAGAAACCATTCACCCTGCATCCGCGTTTCAACGTCCTCGGGTGCGTTAAGATAGGTCAGCATCAACCCGGGGTCAGAGCGGTGAATGGCAATTGTACCTTCCTGCCCCTGTGGCACCGGACCGTCCGGACCAAGGATCGCCACTCGACGCCCGGGTTGCGGTTGTCCCAGTGCGTCTCCGCGCGCAGGATGGTCCGGGCTGGAGGAAATGAAGGTAGAGCATTCGGACATGCCGTAGGCTTCGAACAGCTCGGTGCCGGTGGCATTCAGCCACTGTTCGTGCAGGGCGCGCGACAGTTTCTCTCCCGCGCATAATCCGTGGCGCAGGTCTGGCAGCTCCATCCGATTGCGCCAATGCACTATCTTGCGAAAGACCCCCGGAGCCGCAGCAAAGATCGTTGCGCCATGCTGGCGCAGTAAGGCAGGCAATGCAGTGATTTCGGTTCCGGGTTCCGGGATCAGGGCCGTCGCACCAATGGTCCATGGGTCCATCAAGCCAGTGCCCAGCGTATAGGTCCAGTTGAAAGCCCCCGCGTGACACAGCCGGTCGGTCTCGCGCAGACCATACCAGCCATCGACCATCATCTGCCGCGCCCAGATTGCCCGGTGGGCATGGGCCACGGCACGAGGCTTGCCCGAAGTTCCAGAGGTGTAGACGACATAGGCCATACGTTCCGGATCGCCCATGTCAAAACCTGCCGCTGGCAGGGTTCGCATCGCTTTCAACTCGTTCAGCCTGATCTGCTTGGAATGCGAGGCACAGGCAACATCCGGATCGCGCAGTATGGCCGCCGGAGAAAGCTCGTCGATCATTTTGGCGGTTTCGGGTTCCGTCAGTTGCGACGATGTCGGCACCGGTACGATACCCACGGCAATTGCACCCAGATAGGCAATCGGGAAGTCCACCGTATTGCCCAGCCGCATCAGGGCGATATCTCCGGGTTTCAATCCTTCCCGCAGCAACCCCGCGCCGGTGCCCAGCACGGCTGTTTTCAGATTGCGAAAGCTCCAATCCTGCGTATCGTTTTCACGCAAGACTGACAAAGCCAGTTTATCCGGGGCTTGATCCGCGCAGCCCAGAACATGAGCTGCCAGATTGAAAGGTGTGGGGCAGGGCGCAGGCGCCCCCTGATCGAAGATTGACAACATGGCCTCTGGCTATCGCGCCGCCTGTCGCGTTGCAAGCGTGGCTGGCCGGGCCTATAGAAGGGTCATGAGCACTCAAGATCCCAAATCTCTGATCCGAATTGCCCGCAACTCTGGCGAACACACCGAAGTTGAACCGTTGGACCTTGGCGCGCGTGTGAGAGAGCTGCGCAAAGCACGGGAATGGACATTGGAGCAAGCCGCCAGTCAGGCCGGTTTGGCACGTTCGACCCTCAGCAAGATCGAAAACGGGCAGATGTCGCCGACCTACGACGCGCTCAAGAAGCTTGCGACTGGATTGGAGATTTCGGTTCCGCAGCTTTTCACGCCGCCCCAGCGCGATCAGGTGATCGGGCGTATGGCGATAACCCGTCTGGGCGACGGCACGGCGCACGCCACAACCACTTATGAACATGAGTTGCTGGCCGAAACCCTGACCAAGAAACAAATGCTGCCCTATCGCGCGCGGGTCCGCGCGAGATCAATGGAGGAATTTGACGGCTGGGTGCGCCATGACGGAGAAGAGTTTATGTATGTACTGACCGGTGTCGTCAAGCTTTACACCGAGTTTTATGAGCCGGTGGAGATGCGCAGGGGCGACAGCGCCTATTACGACGGCAGCATGGGCCACAATGTGATTTCCGTCAGTGACGAAGACGCGACTATCCTTTGGGTCACATCACTTGCTTAAAGCGGCACTGCTGAATTCACGGTTCAGCCCTTCGGTGAACAGGAAGTCTTCGACCTCCTCATGCGCCTCATTCATTGTAAGTTGGTGACGTTCGGCCAAATAGGCTTCAAATCCTTTTCGATCCTTCAACACGCGCATCATGTCTTTGTCACGCAAGTTCGGAAAACGCCGCTTTGCGCGTTCGCAGGCCGCGCTCCAGTCTTTTGTAAGATCGGTCCAGTTCATCATCAATGAGCTTCCCTTAGCAACGATTAGGACTGCTCTCCCCCACATCAGAGTACGAACGGGGTGCCGTAACGAAAGACATGACAAAATGTCGCATCCTGAGGCCGCGCCTTTTTTGGGGGGAATTGTGCCCGCTGCGAAGTATCCGCAGCGGGGCGACGGGCCTACATTTGGTGTGAGTGGTGGCGGGCCCGGTTGTTCTTTGGTTCCCAGCGTCCGATTGTCCGGGCAGTCCGGGATCTTGGGCTGGCACCAGCTATCTATGACGACTAAATATGCCATTTTATACAGGTTTTTCTAGGTGAGTAAAACTGTTTGAGGGCGTTTCCTGCGGGATCACCCGGTGGTGATTGTGTTGGCGGCCCAGTACGGCGGTTTGGGTGCGATCAAACGATATCTTGTATGACGCGGCAATGTGCTGAATTTTGCCGACTGATGGAGTCTTCCTGACCGCAGATTGTACAGAACTGCTGAAACTTCGAGCTTCTGACGTTCGGAATGCCCGCTTGGAAAAACCCGCCGGGATCACATACCCATCGGCTGGCCCTGGGATCACGCCTCTACCGGGCGTCGTACCACCACACTTCTGGCATGTATTGCGGACCGTCACCATAGATGGGCAGGGTTTTCGGGTGCTTCAGTTCCTTGACATGCGCAATTCGTCCGATGTCAAAGCTCCAGATCGGGATGACATAGCGGCCTGCTGTCAGTACCCGGTCCAGCGCGCGGGTGGCATCGGTGAAGTCCTCGCGGGTTTTTGAGGCGAGCATGGCATCGATCATTGCGTCAACTGCGGGCGAGGATACGCCCATCAGGTTGCGTGTGCCGGGGGCATCAGCAGTCTCGCTGCCCCAATAAAGACGCTGTTCGTTGCCAGGAGACAGAGAAAGCGCCCGGCGGAATGTCGTGACGTCAAAGTCCAGTTCAGAGGTGCGTCCGACATATTGGGCATTGTCGACTTGTTCCGTCGTGACCTGAATGCCAAGACGTTCCAGCGCGCGGGAATAGATCTCGACCACTGTTGCCATCTCGCTGTCGCCCTGTTGAAGCAGGAAAGTCACCTGAAAGGCATCACCATTTCCGTTGCGCAGTGCGCCGTCCTGAACGGTCCAACCTGCCTCGGTCAAAAGCTTGGTGGCCTCGCGAAGGTTTGCCCGGTTCCGGGCCGACCCGTCACCCTTCGGTAGCTCATACCCTTCCAGCGTGCCTGGCAACAGGATGTCAGCGTAAAGAAGCAACAGTTCTTTTACCTGCCCTTGGGCCGGGCCGGGCTGCATGGCAAGGTCGGACCCCGAGAAATAAGACGTGATCCTTGGTTGGGCGCCACCGGTTACCGTGTCGTTGATGAACTCAAAATTGAAGGCAAGCATCAGCGCTTCGCGCACACGCCAGTCGTCGAACGGGGCCTTTCGTGTATTCATCACGAACCCGGTCATTCCCGAAGGTTTTCCATGTGGAATTTCAGTTTTAATCACATCACCCCGCTGCACAGCGGGAAAGTTGTATTGCGTGTCCCATTTGTCGGCATTGAATTCACGGACGGCCGACAACTCTCCGGCCTTGAAGGCTTCGAACAAGACGCTGCCGTCGCCGTAGAATTCGATCCGCAGCTCATCAAGGTTCATGGTGCCGCGGCGAAACGGAATGTCGTTCCCCCAATAGTCCGGATTGCGTCGCAGATTCACGTAGCGTCCCGCTTCGTAGCTATCGATCACATAAGGGCCGGTTCCAATCGGCACATCATGCAGTTGCGCGTCAGCGAAGTCCTTTCCCTCCCATTGTGCCTTTTGCAGGATCGGACGCATCCCTGCCAGCAGCGCAAGCTCTCGATCGGGTTCATTGAACGTAATCCGCACCGAGCGCGGGCCTGTTTGTTCGATGTCGTCGATCTTGCCCCAAAGACCGCGATAGCGCAGATGCCCCTGCGTGCCCAAAGTCTCGTAAGACCAGATCACATCATCGATCGTGACCGGGCTGCCGTCGGAAAAACGCGCCTCTTCCCGCAGGGTGAATTCGACCCAGGACCGGTCTGGATCGGTCTCAACTGATTCGGCTAACAGCCCGTAAAGTGTGAAAGGTTCGTCCCAGGATCGCCCCATCAGGCTTTCATGGGTCCAGAAAGGCAATTGCCATGGCGAAGTGCCTTTTTGCAAAAACGGGTTCAGACTGTTAAAGCCGCCCGTGTTTCCGAAAACAGCTTTGCCACCTTTGGGCGCATCCGGGTTCGCATAGGGGAGAGACACAAAATCCGGTGGTAGGGCCGGGTCCCCGTACATAGCTATGCCATGAGACGATTCTGCATGGGCGACAGACATCACGAAAATGCTGGCGATTCCCGCCGCAAGTGATCGAAACGGACGGAGAAATTCCGGGCTCATTTTGGAAACAATCCTGCTCTGGCCTTATTTTGTTGGAGATCATCGTAGTGATGATTTTTCTTATTATCAAACTTTTAGCTTGGACCAAGGCGCAGAATTGCTTATAAAGGTTGCACTGCTCGATAGGTTTCTTGCCTGTATGAAACCTGCCTCAATAACTTAACGCCCGCTTCGTGCGGGCGTTTTTTTGTGCGTCGCGAAGTCTCAGGCCGGGATTCCAATCTGATGTGTTTCCCCGTTTTCTTTGCAGGTGCAGCATGGCATGGTGCGCCTGATTAACGCTTGAGGGAGAATGGACATGAGCCTGTCCGGTAAAACGGCAATCATCACGGGATCAAATTCGGGCATCGGGCTGGGCGTAGCGCGCGAGCTGGCCAAGGCGGGTGCCGATGTGGTTCTGAATTCCTTTACGGATCGCGATGAAGATCATGCGCTTGCCGCAGAGATTGCGAAAGAGACCGGAACCAATGCGCGCTACATCAAGGCCGACATGTCCAAGGGCGAGGAATGCCGATCACTGATCGAACAGGCGGGGTCCTGTGATATTCTGGTGAACAATGCTGGTATTCAGCATGTCTCTCCGATCGATAAGTTTCCGGTTGAAAAATGGGACGCGATTATCGCAATCAACATGAACTCGGCCTTTCACACCACGGCGGCTGCGTTGCCGATGATGCGCAAGGCGGGTTGGGGGCGGGTGGTGAACATCGCCTCGGCCCATGGTCTGACGGCATCCCCTTACAAGGCGGCATATGTTGCGGCCAAGCACGGCGTGGTGGGAATGACCAAGACCGTAGCGCTGGAAACCGCGCAGGAACCGATCACCTGCAATGCCATCTGCCCGGGCTACGTTCTGACGCCGCTGGTCGAGGCGCAGATCCCCGACACGATGAAAGAATACAACATGAGCCGCGAGGATGTGGTGAAGAACATTCTTTTGGAACGGCAACCCTCCAAGGAGTTCGCCACCGTCGAGCAATTGGGTGGAACGACTATCTTCCTGTGTTCGGACGCGGCGGCTCAGATCACCGGAACCACAATTTCAGTCGATGGTGGCTGGACAGCACTTTGAGGTTTAAAGGGGGCCATTGCCCTCATTCCCCCGAAGCATTCTTTTGCAGAGACGAAGGGGCAGCGACGTGAAACGGATCAATCTGGCTTTGCAGGGGGGTGGCGCGCATGGCGCGTTCACCTGGGGTGTGCTTGACCGGCTGCTGGATGAGGAAGACATCGAGGTCGCTGCCATCACCGGAACCTCCGCAGGGGCGCTGAACGCAGCGGCGTACAAGTCGGGAATGGTTCATTCAGGGCGCGAAGGAGCGCGGGCGCGCCTGGACGGGTTGTGGCAGCGCATGGGCGCTATTGGCGACATGCGTTTCGCCAACTGGTTTCGCGGCCTGGAACCGGCGACCATTGCGCAGGCGATGGAATATTCGGTACCGTTTTCAATCGGGGATGCGTGGTCGCGAATGGTGTCGCCCTATGCGTATGGGCCGTTCTACAGCAACCCGCTGGAACCGGTGGTGGACAGGTTCAATTTTGACGAGATTTGCGCGGAAGACGGCCCGCGTCTTTTCGTGTGTGCCACTTGCGTACGCAGCGGCAAGATCCGCGTCTTTTCCGGCGACGAGATCAGCACGGACGCTATCCTGGCCTCGGCCTGTTTACCGACCCTGTTCAAGGCGGTTGAGATTTTTGATCCGAAAACAAACCGGACCGAAGCCTACTGGGACGGCGGGTATACCGGCAATCCGGCTCTCTATCCGCTGTTCAACGATGATTTGCCGGATGACGTGGTGATCGTGAACATCAATCCGCTGGAGCGCGACGAAGTTCCGGTCACACCGCAGCAAATTCAGAACCGGATCAACGAGATCAGCTTCAACTCATCCCTGTTTCGCGAGTTGCGGGCGATCAGCTTTGTCCAACGGTTGCTGAAAGAGGGCAAGCTGACCTCCGGAGAGATGAGCCGCGTTCTGGTTCACATGATTGCAGATAACGAGTTGATGAACAGCCTGTCTGTTGCCACCAAGACCGTGCCCAATCCGGTCATTCTGCATAAGCTGAAACAGGCCGGACGGGACGCCGCGGACGGTTTTCTTGCCAAACACAAGGACGATTTGGGGCAGACCAGCACAATTGATCTGCCTGCGATGTTCAGCTGATCACTCGGGTGGCTGGGTCGGATCTTTTCCATTCGGATAGACAAGCCCCGCTGAAATCACCAGTTTGGCTGCGTCTTCGATGCTCATATCCAGCAAGATCACGTCTTCTGCGGGGAAGAACAACAGAAACCCCGACGTCGGGTTGGGCGTCGTGGGCACGAATACGCTCAGCAGCTCTCCGCCGGTTTCGGCACGTTCGCTTACCTCACCTTTGGCGCTGGTGGAGACAAAGCCGATGGCCCAGATCCCGCGACGCGGGTACTGGATCAGGCAGGCTTTTTCAAAAGAACGCTCAGTCTGGGCAAACACCGTTTCCGAAATCTGTTTGATCCCGGAATAGACCGAGCGCACGACGGGCATCCGGTCAACAACGCTTTCGGCGAAGTGGATCAGGGAACGGCCCAGAATACCCTTGGCGATCCAGCCGACCAGAATGGTGAAGATCAGGAAGATGACCACGCCCACACCGCGCAGGTTGATGCCCACGTACTGTTCTGGCTGGAACTGGTGTGGCACCAGTGGAAGAACCGCGCTATCGATCCAGCCGACCACCGACCAGATCAGCCAGACCGTCAACCAGACAGGCGCAATGACAACGACGCCCGTCAGAAAGGACGCGCGCAGCCGTGAAAGCATGCCTGGGCGGCGGTGAGGTTCTTCGTCGAACGGTGTATTCATGGTGGTTCCGAATGGTTTCCGGAATTAGGTAGTCAATCCACGGCCTTGGTACAATAGGTTAACGTCACCTCTGTTTGACCAGCGCTTGCGCGATCTTTGCCGCCAACCGTGCATTGTTTCGAACAAGGGCGATGTTGGCGACCAAGGACCGGCCTTCGGTCTTTTCAAAGATTCGTTGCAGCAGATAGGGGGTCACTGCTTTGCCGGTGATACGATGGGCATCCGCATCTGACTGAGCCTCGGCGATGATCGGGGCCAGTTCCTCGGACGGGATCTGATCAGCGGCCGGGATCGGATTTGCCACCAACTGCCCGCCGGACAGACCCAGCGCGCGGCGGGTGGAGTGGGCTTTGGCGATGGCGTCGGCACTGTCCATACGAAGGGGCGCGGCAAAGGGCGACTTTGCCGACCAGAACGCAGGAAACTCGTCCTGACCATGTGCAATCACAGGCACGCCCAGCGTTTCCAGAACCTCAAGCGTTTTGGCGAGGTCGAGGATGGCTTTCGCCCCGGCTGCGACGACAGTCACCGGAGTATGCCCAAGCTCGTGCAGATCGGCAGAGATGTCGAACGTGGTCTCGGCACCCTGATGCACGCCGCCGATACCGCCGGTGGCAAAAATCTCGATCCCGGCATAATGCGCTGCGATCATAGTCGCCGCAACGGTGGTGGCCCCGGTGCCACCGGTCGAGATGCACGCTGCCATGTCCGCGCGCGAGATCTTGGCGACACCCTGGGCCTGACCCAGCCATTGCAGCTGATCCTGCTCCAGCCCCACATGCAATTTGCCTTCGATCACGGCCATTGTCGCAGGAACCGCTCCCGCATCTCGGATGTCCTGTTCGACCTGTGCCGCGACTTCGATGTTCTGCGGGTAGGGCATCCCATGGGTGATGATGGTGCTTTCCAGCGCAACGATGGGCAGGCCCGCGTCCTTGGCGGCGCTGACCTCGGCTGAGTATTGAATGTCGATCACAGTGGGGTTTCTCCGGAAACGTAGGTTGCAGCGGCGTGCAGGGCGCGGGCCATAGCCTCGTCACTGGATGCACCGCCGGATTCTGAGGCGATATGGGCCGCCATGAAAGTGTCCCCGGCGCCGGTCACGCGTGTGACCAGAACGGCAGGGGGTGTTTGTGTCAGGATATCATCAGAGCTCCCGACGGTGGCTGAATTGCCGCCATCGGTGACCAGAGCGCGCAGCGCGCCACGATCCAGCAGGCCCTTAGCGGCGGATTCGGAGTCGGTGAACTCGCGCTGACACAGGATGCCGGCCTCTTCGAGATTCACGTAAAGCGTTGCGCGTGCGTGTTTCAGGAAGGGTAGCAACCGTTCGGCTTTGCCGGGCGAGGCCGGGGCCACGCGAAGATCAGCGCGAGAGAAAGCAGGGCTTTGAGCAATCTCTTCAAGCAGGTCCAGTGTCAGATTGCCGTCGAGTGCGATTGGGCCTTCAAACGGTGTGTTCTCATAGCCCAAAGGCCCGTGCATCAAGGGGCGTAGTATCTTTGCGCCAGCGGCTTCCAGCGAATGCGCGTCGGCAATCGCCGCGATCAACCCGTTCGCCCCTTCGACAGCCATGTAGCGGTCAGTCGGCAAATCCTGCGAACGATAGATGTGATCCGTCACCATGCCGAGGCGCGAACAGGCGTGAACCAGCTCGTCGCCTTCGGGATCGCGGCCAATGGCAGTTAGCAGGGTGGGCGTCATGCCAAAGCGTACCAGTGTCATGGCAATGTTCATCGCGACGCCGCCGGGCAGGCGGGTGATCCGGCCCGGCACGTCCGAGCCTTGCCTCATGGCGCTGGCCGATCGACCGATAACGTCCCACAGGACCGAGCCGATGCACAGGATATTGGTGTTCTGAGTCATACGGGATGTCATGCCGCAGCGATGGTGCCCGTGCAAGCCGGAACGTTATCGCTATAAGAGATTCCCGATCTGCCGGGGCTGATGTTTCCTTTGGGCTTGCGATCCGTGGCCTTCGCGGGAACAATCGAGAGCAATGATTGGTGATTTGATTTTCCTGTTGGAGCGTTTCGTATGAATGGCCCTGCCTTCCGTGCCATCCTTCGAGTCCTCAAAACCTGCGCCCTGAGTATTATTGTTCTTCTGACTGTGCTTCCTGGAACTGTTAAGGCACAAACCGCCCCACCGACAGTTGTCGATTTCTGGGTCAAAGCTGACACGCTGTTTCTGGAGGTGAAATTGAATGCCGAGTCGATGCTGGCCGGGGCCGACCCGACACAGCCAGAAACCTATTCTGACGATACACAGTACCGATCTCTGCGGCGGAAGGTGTCGTCGGAACTGGAACCGCAGATCAGAGACTTTGTTCAGGTCTGGAAGCAAAGCCTTGTGGTCGAAGCGCCTGATCGCCTGGACCTGTCTTATGAAGGTGTGCGTATTCCGGTGGTGGGCGACACGGAAAAAGTGCGTGTTTCCAAGTTGTTGTTGACTGCACGTTTGCCGGATCATGCATCGAATCTGCGCCTGACCTGGCCGCAGTACAGCGGGTCAGTCGTTCTTCGTCAGCAAAACGTGATGGCCCCGTATACAGGGTTTCTGACTGCCGGAGAAATCAGCCCACTGATCCCGTTGCAGGGCGGGGCATCGCTGACAACAGAGCAGACACTGCAGACGTATTTCGCAAAGGGGATCAGCCGTTTTGTTCAAAGCCCCCTCAAGCCATCCATCGTTGTTCTGACACTCGTAATGCTGACACTGAGCCTGCGGCCTGTGGTGTCTCAGGTGGCGTTTTTGGCAGCAGGAGTTTTTATCGGGCTCGGGTTGGGCATGTACGGCGCGCTGGACGTGCCAGAAAATGTGCAGGACCAGGCGTTGGTGGCCTCGATCATCATTCTGGCGCTATGGAACCTGGTGGCCCGGCACTTGCAGGTCTGGCGACTGTTGGCTGTGCTTGCCGCAGGTTGTGTTCAAGGATTGGTACTGGCTTCGGATTTGACAAGGATCGGGGTGCCGCCCGATCATCTGGCCCCGGCTGTTTTTGGGTTTGGCGTCGGAAATACACTGCCTGTCATCCTTGTGGCTGTTCTGACCTTTGCCTGCGCGCTTTTGGTTGCTGGCGGGTCACACAGAACACGAGGCCGGATTTCGGTTCTGGCCTCGATGCTGATCGCCGGAATCGGCGTGTATTGGATGGCTGAACCCTGGTTGCTGGCTTAAGACATCGCCGCCAGCAGCGTGTTCAGCGCGGCCAGCGGGTCGTCGCTGCCCCAGATTTCGTCGCCGATACCGAAGAAATCGGTGCAGGAGGCCAGATCACGGATCAGCTCGGGCGTCAGACTGCCTTCGGCCACGACCGGGACCTCGATCATCTGGGACCACCATTGGAACAAATCCTTTTCGGCGCGGGTTCCGTCCCCCAATGTGGCGGTTCCGACGGGCCCGAAGGCCACGTAATCCGCGCCGTGTTCGCCCGCCGTCATGCCGTCATGGCTGGACGCGCCGCAGAAGCTGCCGACAATCGCATCGGTGCCCAGTTCCTTGCGCGCGGCGCGGACCGAGCGTGCGCCGTCATCCAGATGCACCCCGTCCAGCCCTAGACGTTGCGCCAACAGCACGTGGTTCGATATCACGATGGCCACGTCGCGGGCGTGGGCCACTTCGCGGCAGGCATCAGCAGCACGGGCGATGGTGTCTTCGTCGTTGCCAGCCAGCGCCAGGCGGATGCAGGCGATCTCGGCCCCGTCCAGAACCGATGCCAGTTTGCCGGGGAACGTGCTCAGCTCGATCGTCGGAGGCGTTATCAGGTAAATCTGCGGCTGCTCGGGGGTGTCCATGGGCGCGTCCTTCGGGTTTCAGTCTTTGGCGCGGTTTAGCGGATTGCGGCGGGGAAGCAAACTTTTATGGCTGAGGCCGCGCAAATAACACCCCCAGCGCCTTGCCCTGCAAGTGCGTGCCGATTACAGCAGGCCAAGTTTTCATAAGGTGAACCATGCCAAGCGACAAATCTCAGCCTTCCTTCGTGCTTGTTCGCCCGCAGATGGGTGAGAATATCGGTGCTGCTGCCCGGGCAATGTGGAACTTTGGACTGGACCGAATGCGCATCGTGGCGCCCCGTGACGGCTGGCCAAACCCCAAGGCAGTGGCGATGTCCAGCGGTGCAGGCCGGTTGCTGGATGAAGCACTGCTGTTTCACGATCTGGCCGGATCGCTGGCCGACAGCACCTTTGTCTTCGCCACCACTGCACGGCAACGCGGGCTGACGAAACCCGTCTACAGCCCCGAGCGCGCCATGCAGATCGCTGCTGAAAAAGTCGCGGCGGGCGAAAAGGTTGCGGTTCTGTTCGGCCCCGAACGTGCGGGGTTGGAGAACGAAGACATCGCCAAGGCAAACGCAATCATTTCGGTGCCGGTGAACCCGGAATACGCGTCGCTGAACCTGGGCCAATGCGTTTTGCTGACCGCTTATGAGTGGATGCGCCAGACTGGCGACGTGGTGCATGAATCCACTGATCTGGGAAAGGGTGACTGGGCCACGGGGATCGAGGTTGAAAAACTGGTCGAGCACTACGAGGACCGGCTGGAAGAGGCCGGGTTCTTCTATCCCCCCGAAAAGGCCGAGGGCATGAAAACCAACCTGCGCAATCTGTGGTCGCGGATGCGGATGACGCGGGCCGATGTGCAGATGCTGCACGGGATCATGCGGCAGATGGTCCGCTGGAAAGACAAAGGCTGAGGCTGGACCTATCTTCCGCCACACCCTAGCTTGCGACGAAATCAGGACATGAGGACAGCATGAGCGGTAAGCGCAGCATCTTCGAAGAGGTCTCGGACACGGAAAAACAACAGGCGGTTCAACCCGGTATGATCGACCGGGGGCGTGGCGGCGCGCGCAATGCGATCCGCGTTTGGCTGATGATCCTGTTTGCCTTGGTGGTCGTGATGATCGCAGTCGGCGGCCTGACGCGCCTGACGGACAGTGGCCTATCGATCACCGAATGGCGTCCGATCACCGGTGCCATCCCGCCGATGACCGAAGCGGACTGGCAGGCTGAATTCGACAAATACAAGCAGATTGACCAGTGGCGCATCCAGAACCAGTGGATGGAGCTGAGTGACTTCAAAACTATCTACTGGTGGGAATGGGGCCACCGCCAATTGGGCCGCGTGATCGGGCTGGTCTGGGCCATCGGGTTCTTTGGCTTTCTTGTCGCGCGCAAGGTACCCACGGGTTGGACCGGCAAGCTGCTGATCCCGGGCCTGTTGGGCGGCGTTCAGGGCGCGGTCGGTTGGTGGATGGTCGCCTCGGGCGTGACGCAGGGCGAGGGTATGACAGCCGTTGCCAGCTATCGTCTGGCCACGCATCTGGGGCTAGCCTTCGTGATTCTGGGCTTCCTGGCGTGGTATATCTTTGAGCTTGGCCGCGATGAACGTGACCTGATGCAGGCGCGTCGTGCCAAAGAGGCAAAACTGTTCTCGCTTGCGACTGGCCTGATGCATTTCGCTTTTTTGCAAATACTCATCGGCGCGCTGGTCGCCGGGATCGACGCCGGGAGGTCTTACACCGACTGGCCGTTGATTGGGGGGCAATTGTTGCCACCGGATGCCACTGCTTTGGAGCCGGTGTGGCGAAACTTCTTTGAAAGCCCCGGACTGGTGCAGTTCATTCACCGCTGTGCCGGTTACGTGCTGTTTATCTTTGCCATTGTCGTGTGGCGACGTGGTGGTGCCAGTGTGCATCCTCAAACGCGCTTTGCCTTCAATGCGGCATTCGCAGCGCTGTCTTTGCAGGTCGTCGTCGGCATCGTGACGGTCGTCTACGGCGCCCCATGGCAGATAGCGATCTTCCACCAGTTCATGGCCGTTGTTGTCTGGACCCTGATCCTGCGCGCTCGGTTCCTCACGGCTTACCCAATCGCAACATCTCTGCGCGGAGTAACATAATATGACCGCTTTCAACGAATTGATGGCCTTTCAGCGTGAAACCTCAGCATTGGGCCAGATCGCGGGCCGGCTCGGCTGGGACCAGGAAACCGTCATGCCGCGCGGGGCTGCTCCCCAACGCGCCGAAGAAATGGCGGCTATCGAGGCGGTCCTTCATGCGCGCCGATCGGATCCACGCGTTGCAGAGTGGCTGGATCAGGCTGCCCCACAGGATGAAGTCGGTAAGGCGCAACTGCGCGAAATCCGGCGCGCCTATGATCGGGCGGTCAAGGTGCCTGCCGATCTGGCTACGGCGATTGCCCGAATTACGTCCGCCGCACAGGGAACCTGGGCCCAGGCGCGCGCGGACGAAGATGTCTCGGCGTTCCTTCCGGTGCTGGAAGAGGTCGTATCGCTGAAGCGTCAGGAAGGTGAGGCGCTGGCGCAGGGCGGAGATGTCTATGACGCCATGGTCGAAGATTACGAACCCTATACGACTGGCGCTCAGATCGCGGCCATTTTCGACGAGATGCGCCCGCGTCTGGTGGCTTTGCGCGCGACCGTTCTGGATCGCCCGGAACCTGCTGCGCTGAGCGGCAGCTTTGATGAGCTGACCCAGATGCAGCTTGCGCAAAAGCTGGCGGTCGCTTTCGGCTATGACCTCAACAACGGCCGTGTGGATAAGGCGGTTCACCCGTTCAGCTCGGGCTCGGGTCTTGATGTGCGCATCACCACGCGAACCAGCGAAACAGACCCGTTCAACTGCTTTTATTCAACCATTCACGAGGTCGGCCACGCCGCTTACGAACAGGGGATCGACCGCGACTACCTGCTGACGCCACTGGGGTGCGGCGTGTCCATGGGCGTGCATGAAAGTCAAAGCCGGATCTATGAAAACCAGCTCGGCCGTTCCCGTGCCTTTACGGGCTGGTTATTCGATCAGATGAATGGCGCATTCGGCGATTTCGGAATTGCCGATGCCGACGCTTTCTACGCCACTGTCAACCGGGTTCACAACGGCTATATCCGCACCGAAGCGGACGAGGTCCAGTATAACCTGCATATCATGCTGCGGTTCGATCTGGAGCGCGCGCTGATGGCCGGAGACTTGCAGGTCAGCGAACTTGAGGCGGCGTGGAACGACCGCTTCAAGGCTGACTTCGGCTATGCGGTGGACAAGCCGTCGAACGGCTGTTTGCAGGATGTGCATTGGTCGGTCGGGCTGTTTGGTTACTTTCCGACCTACTCGCTGGGCAACGTCTATGCTGGATGCCTGTATCAGGCCCTGCGCGGCGGCGTGCCCGATCTGGATGCGCAACTGGCAGAAGGCGACACATCTGGCGCAACTGCTTGGCTGCGCGAACACGTCCAGCAGCACGGCGGGCTTTATGCCCCGCGCGAGATTATCCGACGGGCAAGCGGCATTGAGCCGGGGCCCGAACCATTGCTGGGATATCTGGAACTGAAGTTTAGCGCGATATATGGGCTGTGAAAGCACGGAGCGGCAACTGAACAGTAAGGCTCATTGCTCTTTGCATTGCAGCAATGGCTCTGGTTTTAGCACTCAAACCAGCGCGACCTGCGGATAGCTTCTCACATCTGTATCAAGCACAGGGATGTGATGGCGTAGTACCCCATGTATGGTTTCCAGGCGACAATAAAACGTATTGAATCCCAAGGGCGAAGGACCATTCCCGGCCGTGATCTTTCTTCATGGATCCCGCGGAACGGGGCAAAAGGCTATCCAGAGTGCATTTCCCGTCAAGTCGATACTGGAACGCGGGTATGCCATCGTCGCTCCGACCGCGCTGGAAATTGAGTACCAAAACGGCCCGGGCACAGGATGGGTTTGGAATGACGCATATTATGGCCGGCATGATTTTGAGTTCATTGCGAATGTGCTTGAGGACGTTTTAGCTCGATCCCCCATTGATCCGGCGCAGATCGTAACCACTGGCCATTTCCGAGGTGGATCCTTCGCTTGGTTTCTTGCCTGTGCAGATGTTGACCCACGTCTGAAGGCTTTTGCCCCCATTGCTGGAAAACCAGTGCGCGGCGAACCTGGGAAATGTGCGTCAGCAGATTTCGATTTCAACATGTACTATAGCCATGGTTATGACGACACAGTTATTCCTTTCGCGGTTTCCGGGTCTTCGTGGTCTGACCCGGGATATATAGGGGCAGTGGAAGCCACACTAAGGCTTGGGGTCTCTGCGGGCTGAAAAGGGATAACGTCGTTGCGCAGGATAGCTATGATCAGCGCGTTCTGAGCGATTGTGATACTGGTTCGACCATTTCTGTTATCGGCGATAAGGTCGGGCATGGCGTTCCAAATGGCTGGAGCGATCTGATGCTTGACTGGTTTGAGACAGTGAGCGCTTTGGAATAGGGGGCTTCCAACACAAAACGGGGCTGGTGAAGACGGAGAGATGGTCGCGGGACATGCCGCGCAATTTGTCTTCGGCTTCACGCGGAATACTATTTTCGGGCGACGCCAACTTTCGTTTTACGCAAACTTTTTCCCGAACAAATACGCACAGGTTAACCTAAACGACCTGAAACAGTTCAATTCGGGCCGCGACCGCTGCAAAGAACAAAACGCTGCCCAGCAGCACAAATACATGCCAGATCGTGTTGTGGAACGGCAGCCAGTCCAGCAGGTAGAAGGCGACCCCGGCCGTGTACACGAGCCCTCCGGCAATCATCAGTGTAACGATCGTAGGCGACAGGTCTGCCAACATGGATTGCCCGGCCCAGACCACCGCCCAACCCATCAATAGGTATAGCGCAAGCCCGAACCAGCGGAACCGGTTTGGGTCCAGCATCTTGAGAACCGACCCAAGTGTTGCCGAAGACCACAATCCGAGTAATAGCCCCGGGGGCTGAGCACCGGACAACAGTAGAAACGGTGTGTAGGTCCCTGCGATCTTGACGTAAATGCCGGAATGATCGAGGCGCTGCAGGAACCCGCGCCATTCCTCGTTTTCGACCATGTTATACAAGGCGGAAAACGTGAGCATGAGTATCAGCGTCACCCCGTAAACAGAGGCACCCAGAACCGCAGATTGATCATACCGGTAATAGATGGTCATTGTGATCAGCAGTGGTACGGCAACCAACGCACTTGAGATACCCAGCACATGGACCACCCCGTCGCTGATACGTTCCGTGCGACTGTAAGCTGGTCGGATATGCGCAAATGACCACATATGAAAAAGCTAGGCGGCAGAATGGCTTCGGGCAAGCGGATCATCCCGAGAGTTGTCGATATCGTGATCCAGAATGACAAAACGCCCGCAGAGCGAGCGTTTTGTTTCAGATCCGTAATTGAGCGTGAGGGTTATTCTTCGGTTTCCTCATCACCCTGATCAGCGATCCAGGCAACGCTGACGACCACTTCGCCCTTTCCGGTATTGAAGACTTTCACGCCACCTGCCGAGCGGGAGCGGAAGGAAATACCTTCCACCGGAACCCGGATCGATTGGCCTTTGGATGTCGCCAGCATGATCTGGTCGTCGAGTTCAACCGGGAACGAAGCCACCAGTTCTCCGCCGCGCATCGCCTTGTCCATCGCGGCAACACCCATGCCGCCTCGTCCGCGAACAGGGTAGTCGTGACTGGAACTCAGCTTGCCCGCACCGCCGGCAGTGATGGTCAGGATCAGGTTTTCCGCCGCTGACATCTCGGCGTACCGCTCCTGCGGCAGCAGGCTGTCGGCATTGCCTTCTTCATCGTCCGTCTCACCATCGTCGGTAACACCGGCTACGGCGCGGCGCATCTTGAGGTACGCGGCACGCTCGTCTGAATCAGCTTCGAAGTGGCGGATCACCGACATCGAGACTACGCGGTCGCCGTTGCTCAGTCTGATGCCACGCACACCGGTCGACTCGCGCGAGTTGAAGACGCGTACATCCGTAGTCCGGAAGCGGATGGCCCGACCTGAGTTGGTCACAAGCATCACGTCTTCATCTTCCGAACAGATGCGCGCATTCACCAGTTCCACGCCTTCAGGCAGTTTCATTGCGATCTTGCCGTTTCGGCGGACGTTGGTGAAATCCGACAGGCGGTTGCGGCGCACGTCACCCGCGCTGGTGGCGAAGATGATCTGAAGGTTCTCCCACTCTTCATCCGGCACATCGACAGGCATGATCGCGGCGATGGAAACCCCGGTTGGGATCGGCAGGATATTGACGATCGCCTTGCCCTTGCCGGTACGGCTGGACTGCGGCAAGCGCCAGGTCTTGAGTTTGTAGACCATGCCTTCTGTGGTGAAGAACAGCAGTTGGGTATGCGTGTTCGCCACGAAGAGGTTGGTAACAACATCCTCTTCCTTGGTCTGCATCCCCGAAAGACCCTTGCCACCGCGTTTCTGCGCTCGGAAATCGGCCAGCGGGGTTCGCTTGATGTAGCCGCCCGATGTGACGGTCACGACCATGTCTTCACGTTCAATCAGGTCTTCGTCTTCCATGTCGCCGGACCAGTCGACGATCTCGGTGCGGCGCGGTACTGCAAATTGCTCGCGTACGCTGCGCAGTTCATCAGCAATGATGCTCATGATGCGTTCGCGTGAAGACAGAATATCAAGGTATTCCTTGATCTTACCAGCCAGTTCTTCCAGCTCGTCGGTGACTTCTTTGACGCCAATTTGGGTCAGCCGTTGCAGTCGAAGATCAAGGATTGCGCGGGCCTGAACCTCGGTCAGGTTGTAGGTTCCGTCGTCGTTCATCTTGGACAGCGGATCGTCGATCAGGCGCAGATAGCTTTCGATCTCGGATGCGGGCCAGCGGCGGGTCATCAGCTTTTCGCGCGCTTCAGCAGCATCTGCCGACGAACGGATCGTCGCGACCACTTCATCGACGTTGGATACCGCCACGGCCAGACCACACAGAATGTGGCTGCGTTCGCGGGCCTTGCGCAGGTCGTATGCGGTACGTCGCGCGACAACATCCTCGCGGAAGTCGATAAACGAGGTCAGGAACCGGCGCAGTGTCAGTTGCTCGGGCCGGCCACCATTCAGCGCCAGCATGTTGCAGCCGAACGAAGTCTGCATCGGCGAGAAGCGGAAAAGTTGGTTCAGCACCACTTCAGGCGTGGCATCCCGTTTCAGTTCCACTACGACACGAACACCGTTGCGGTCGGACTCATCCTGTACGTGACTGACGCCTTCGATGCGTTTCTCGCGCACGGCTTCGGCGATCTTTTCGATCATCGCGGCCTTGTTCACCTGATAGGGAATCTCATCAACCACAATGGCGTAACGGTCTTTACGGATCTCTTCGACGCGGGTCTTAGAGCGGATGATGACGCTGCCGCGCCCCTCAAGATACGCTTTGCGCGCGCCGGACCGTCCCAGCATAACGGCGCCGGTCGGGAAATCGGGACCGGGGACATATTCGATCAGTTGTTCTGACGTCAGGTCCGGGTCGTCGATCAGTGCCAGCGTGGCATCGACCACTTCGCCCAGATTGTGCGGCGGAATGTTGGTCGCCATACCCACGGCGATACCACCGGCACCGTTGACGAGCATGTTTGGGAAACGGGCGGGCAAGACGGTCGGTTCCCGGTCCTTGCCATCGTAGTTGTCCTGAAAATCGACCGTTTCTTTTTCGATATCCGCCAGCAGGGCGCTTGCGGGTTTGTCCATTCGCACTTCGGTATATCGCATGGCCGCCGGGTTGTCGCCGTCCATCGAGCCGAAGTTGCCCTGTCCATCCAGCAAGGGCAGCGACATCGAGAAATCCTGTGCCATCCGCACCAACGCGTCATAGATCGCGCTGTCACCGTGCGGGTGGTATTTACCCATCACATCGCCAACCGGACGGGCCGATTTGCGATAAGATTTGTCGTGGGTATTTCCGGTTTCGTGCATCGCATACAGGATGCGGCGGTGAACCGGTTTCAGCCCATCACGCAGATCGGGGATCGCGCGGCTGACGATGACCGACATGGCATAGTCCAGGTAGGAGGTGCGCATCTCGGATTCGATGGAGACCGTCGGGCCGTCGTAGACAGGGCGCTCGGGCGGGGTTTCGTCCATGTTTTCAGGAATTTCTGGCGTATCGCTCACGTAAACTGCCCGTATATTGTGCTGGGTCTATATCTTGTGGATGCACCTTATCAGACCCGGCACATAAGGTGCAAGCAAGCAGCGTTTCCTGAGGCTGAAATCCTCGGTAACACCCAAGTAACATATTGTTATCTAAGAATTAGGAAGTTTTCGTGCTAACCTGAAGACATCTTGCAACAAACCGGAGGTCTGCATGAAGGCAAGCGAAACAGAATTGATGCTCAAGGGCTATGGTCTGACAACGGCTGAATTTTTCTACCATATGCCCGATTATATCCACGTCCTGAATACCTTCATCTGGCAGGAATATGACCTTGCGCCGGATCATCCCAAGCTGTTCGAATTCATCGAGTTTTGGCAGCGAGAGATCGAAGGGCCGCTGCATTCGGTCAAATTCACTCACCGCAAGATGATTGCGCCGGGTGAGTGGCGCAACATGGTCGGTGAGTTTCGCGTGAACTGAGCGGTCGGCTAAGTTTGCCTGAACGTCGGAAATCCCGTTCTCATTTGAGGCAAGTCGCGTATGGTGGCAGCCAATCTGTTGGTGTCACAGGAAAACAAATCATGACAAGAGCCTTTCTCTTTGCTGCGGCGCTTATTGCTGCAGCGCTTTGCGTGAACCGCCCTGTTTTTGCAGAAGGTGTTCTGGACAAGATCAAGAAAGGCGCCGAGAGCGTCGGGAACACGATCGACAAAGGTGCCGCCGCCGTCGATGAGACCATCGATTCAACTTCAGAATTGCTGTCCAATGAGGCAACACCGGAGGAAACGCGCGCCAAGCTTGACGCGATGGCAGGCGAAATTCTGGATCAGCTTCTGACGGAGAACCCCGAGGCGCAGGCCCTGTATGACATCAGTGCCGGATATGCGGTGTTCGATTCTCGTAAGGTGACAGTGTTTCCCGTGTCGGCGGGCTATGGCCGTGGCGTAGCAGTGTCGAAAGACACCGGACAGCATACGTATATGAACATGGGGACAGGCGGTGTTGGCGGTGCCATCGGCATCGGCGGTTTCGAGACCAAATTCGTGATCCTGTTCGAAACCCCTGCTGATCTGGATAAGTTCATCAGCCAGGGTTACGACGCGACCGCAGAAACAGGTGCCATGTATGGCGAGGATAAAACCGGCGAAACCCTGCGCTTTACCGATGGGCGCTCGTTCTTTGTTCTCAACAAAAAGGGGTGGCGCGTATCGGCCGGCGCGTCGGGCACCAAGTTCTGGAAATCGCCCGAGCTGAACTGATCAGCCAGAACAGCTGGCGCCGCCCAGGACACAGAACTTGGCGCAATGAGGGTGGTTCAGATGCACGTCCGACTCGGCCTCGGCAAGGGTATGACCCATCTCGAACTCCGGCTCGTAGGGCAGTAGGGTGCAGGCTAGGACAGCAGGTTTTTCGGCCCCCTTGCGTTTGACCACCATACGGGCGCTTGCGCACATGACGTCGTTGGGGGATTTGCCCAGGATTCCCCAGCAAGCCGTGGTGATTTCGGGGACTTCGACAGTTTCGTCCATTTCGGGGAACAGAACGGTCCGAGCCGGGTTTTGCGGGTCAATATCGAATCCGTGCTCGGCAAAGAACCTGGCATAACCCGTACGGCTTTCCGCCTCTGAATCTCCCCAGACGGTGCGTCCGGCGATGGCCATGTTGAAACCGTGGTCGCGCAACCACTCCATCCCGGCCAAGGTTTTGTCGAAACTACCCTCGCCGCGCTCTTCATCGTGCAGGGCCGGGCGGAAGTGATCGACCGAAATGCGCAAAGTCAACATGTGGTTGAATTCCTTTTGCAACCCCAGCAAGCCTTCGCGCATTTTTCGGCGCATCATCGGAGCCATTGCGTTGGTCAGGATCAGAACCTCGTATCCTCGTTCCAGCGCGGCGCGTGTCATGTCGATCATTTCCGGGTTCATGAACGGCTCACCACCCGTGAACCCGATCTCGCGCACGGGCCAATTGCGAGCTTCGATTTGATCCAGGTAGTCACGAACCTCGTCAGCCGTGATGTAAACCAAAGCATCATTGGTCGGGCTGCTGGCTATGTAGCAACTCACACATTCGATGTTGCACAACGTGCCTGTATTGAACCAAAGGGTTTCGGGGCGTGTCAGGGAAACCGTTGCGCGGGCCTGTCCGTCAGCTGTCACCGATTTGTTTTGAAACTTGCCGTTATTGGCAAGCTGAGGGGCGTTGTCTTTCATTCCCGCATCCGGTTCTTTGAGGGCGTCGCTTTGATCTAGCCCTTCGCCGCCGATTTGGTAAGGGTGACGCAGCGGTTCTGACAGAGTTTTGATCAGTGTGATTTCTCGGTATATGGTTGCGCTAACATTGGACATGCCGGAAGGGGCGAGGTAAGGACAACTCATGGTTTCACGCGTCATACCAGTTGATCCCTTTGATCTGATTATTTTCGGTGGCACCGGCGATCTGGCGCAGCGCAAGATCCTGCCTGCGCTATACCGTCGCTTTTGCGCCGGGCAATGGCATGAAGATGCGAAGATTATCGCAGCAGCGCGTGCGGGCCATTCCGCTGATGATTTCCGACGGATGGTCACAAAGTCGCTTCACCAGCATGCCGCGGTCCGGGCCGCGGATTCGCAGGCACTGTCCCGTTTCCTGCAGCGGGTCGA
The DNA here is from genome assembly GCF_059609825.1 of Ruegeria sp. YTSB088. Classification (NCBI taxonomy): domain Bacteria; kingdom Pseudomonadati; phylum Pseudomonadota; class Alphaproteobacteria; order Rhodobacterales; family Roseobacteraceae; genus Ruegeria; species Ruegeria sp. YTSB088. Next base: position 496,421 of record NZ_JBXWMM010000002.1, read on the forward strand.
TTATGTCCCGCTGGATGCTATGTCGGACGCAGGATGGGATGTGCTGGGTAAAAAACTCTCACCCAACCGCGTTCGCGCGTTCTATTTCTCGGTTGGCCCCAGTCTGTTTGGACCCCTGGCCGAGCGTGTCCGGGCCTATGATCTGGCGACGGAAGAGACGCGCATTGTGGTGGAAAAGCCGTTTGGGCATGATCTGAACAGTGCGCGAGAGCTGAATGCCACACTCGCTGCGCATTTTGATGAAAGCCAGATTTACCGGATCGATCATTATCTGGGCAAGGAAACCGTCCAGAACCTGATGGCGGTACGGTTTGGCAATATGTTGTTCGAACCGCTGTGGAACAGCCAGTATGTAGACCACATCCAGATCACGGTTGCGGAAACCGTCGGTATCGAAGGGCGCGAAGAATACTATGAGCGCGCGGGTGCGATGCGTGACATGGTGCAAAACCACCTGATGCAGCTGCTGTGTCTGATTGCCATGGAACCCCCGGCAAAGTTCGATCCGGACGCGGTACGGGATGAAAAGCTCAAGGTGATCCGGGCGCTTGATCCTGTGGAACCGCATCACATCGTGCGCGGCCAGTTTTCGGAGGGGCCGGACGGGCCGGGATACCGTGAATGTGTTGGCAATCCACGCTCGACCACCGAAAGCTACGTGGCGCTGAAGGCGCATGTCAGCAATTGGCGATGGGCGGGTACGCCGTTTTATTTGCGTACGGGTAAACGGTTGGTGGCGCGCTCTTCGATTATCAACGTGATGTTCAAGGACGCACCGCATTCGATTTTTGGGGAAGAAGCCGGGCGTCACGCCAATGCGTTGTCGATCCGATTGCAACCCAATGAGGGGATCACGCTGAAAGTGACGATCAAGGAACCAGGGCCGGGTGGGATGCGGTTGATCGACGTGCCTTTGGATATGAGTTTTGCCGAAGCGCTGGGGCCGGAAAACCAGGACCCGCCAGATGCTTACGAACGTCTCGTTATGGACGTGATCCGGGGTAACCAGACGCTGTTCATGCGTGGAGACGAGGTCGAGGCCGCATGGGCCTGGACCGATCCGATCATCGCCGGATGGCTGGCGCGTGGGGACGTGCCCAAACCTTATGACAGCGGCAGCACAGGGCCGGGCGACGCCGAGCTGCTGATGAAACGCGACGGTCGCCGCTGGCAAGGAATAAAGCCATGAACATTCAGGAATATGCCGATCGGGAAATGCTTGCGATCGATGTGGCAAACGCGTTGGCGGGTGAGCTTGAAGCCGCTTTGTTGCACAACGACACGGTTGCGTTGGCCGTCCCCGGCGGGACAACGCCGGGGCCGATTTTTGACAGTCTGTGCGCCGCTGATCTTGAGTGGGACCGCGTACGCGTTCTGCCCACGGATGAGCGCTGCGTACCGTCTGATCATGAACGTTCGAACGAACGCCTGATCCGGGAGAGACTGCTGACCAACCGGGCATCCGTGGCGCAGTTTATTCCACTCTATGTGCCGGGCACAGAGCCTGAAGCGGCGTTGCCCGAGGTTGAATCGCTGATCGCGCCAGTGCTGCCATTGTCGGTTCTGGTCCTGGGGATGGGGGAAGACATGCATACGGCCTCGTTGTTCCCCGGAATGGAGGGGCTTGCAAAGGCTCTCGACAGCCAAGCACCAACCTTGATCGTCGCCCGGACCGATGTGCAGCCAGAAGCTCGGATTTCTTTGACGGCCCCTGTTCTGGACGGGGCTTTGTCGAAACATCTGGTCATCTACGGGCAGGCAAAACGAGACGTTTTGGAAAAAGCCATGTCAATGCCACCAGAAGAGGCACCGATCGCCGCCGTTCTCAGTGGCGTGACGGTTCATTGGGCGGAGTGAGGCAATGCAGCTGAATGCTTTGAAGACGCTTGCGACGGCCGAACGCCGTATCGTCGATCTGTTCGCAGAGGATGCAAACCGAGCCGGGTCGTTTTCAGTCTCATCCAGGGATATGCTGTTCGATTATTCGAAAACACAGATCGATGAAGACGTGCAGGCGGCGCTGCTGCAATTGTGCGAAGATGCCGGGCTTGCGACACAGCGCGACGCCATGTTTGCCGGGAAGAAGATCAACGAAACCGAAGGGCGCGCGGTGCTGCACACTGCCTTGCGCAACCTTGATGGCGGGCCGATCGAGGTGGACGGTCAGGATGTTATGCCCGGGGTTCTGGGCACACTGCATCGGATGCGTGTCTTTGCCGAGGAGGTGCGCGGCGGCGCCATTGCAGGGGCAGGGGGCAGTTTTACCGATGTGGTGAATATCGGCATCGGAGGATCTGACCTTGGCCCGGTGATGGCCACGCACGCACTGGCCCCTTATCACGATGGTCCGCGTGTGCATTACGTCTCGAATGTGGATGGGGCCCATATTGCAGACACGTTGCGCCAGCTGGACCCGACACGGACGCTGGTGATTGTCGCGTCGAAAACATTCACCACGATCGAAACGATGACCAATGCGCGCACGGCCCGCGCCTGGATGTCTGAGGGTGGGGGGGATCCGTCCCGCCAGTTTGCTGCCGTATCCAGCGCGCTGGACAAGACGCAGGCTTTCGGCATCCCCGAGGCACATGTATTTGGTTTCGCCGATTGGGTGGGCGGGCGCTATTCGGTCTGGGGGCCGGTTGGATTGCCAGTCATGATTGCCGTCGGTTCAAATGCATTTGACGCGTTTCTGCGCGGCGGGCAGGCGATGGATCTGCATTTCCGCTCGGCGGATTGGGGTGAAAACATGCCTGTGATACTGGCGCTGGTCGGTATCTGGCACCGTCAGGTTCTGGGTTATTCCAGCCGGGCCGTGCTGCCCTATGATCAGCGGCTGCTGCGCCTGCCTGCATATTTCCAGCAGTTGGAAATGGAATCGAATGGCAAATCTGTCGCGATGGACGGATCAACCCTGACCGTCCCTTCGGGGCCCGTTGTCTGGGGTGAGCCGGGAACCAACGGTCAACATGCATTTTATCAGCTGATCCATCAGGGCACGGATGTCATACCCTGTGAATTCATGGTCGCTGCCGAAGGGCACGAACCTGAGCTGATTCACCATCACCGCCTGCTTTTGGCCAACTGTCTGGCGCAGTCAGAGGCTTTGATGCGTGGTCGTTCTTTGGATGAAGCCCGTGAACGCATGGCGGAAAAAGGCCTTGATGGCGACGAACTTGATCGGCAGGCGCGACACCGGGTATTTCCCGGTAATCGTCCTTCCACAACGCTGATGTATCCGAAGCTTACACCGTTCGTTCTGGGGCAGATTATCGCGCTGTATGAGCATCGTGTGTTCGTTGAAGGCGTTCTGCTGGGCATCAATTCCTTTGATCAGTGGGGGGTGGAGTTGGGCAAAGAGCTTGCCAACTCTCTTGGGCCTGTCGTGGATGGTGTTGCGAGCGCTGAAGATAAAGACGGATCAACCGCTGCATTGGTCGCCTATGCGCTGAAACACCGGGATTAACGGTAGAAAATGCTGCCTGTCACCTTGGTGGGCAGCATTCTTTTATTGTCAGACAATTAAATGATTGGCAGGGTTCCTCCGTAGGAAACGACTGGATTGACGCATCGGGTCACGCCCCAAGCTGTCAATGTCAGGTGGAAAAGGCAGAGGCCATCTAAGGTCTCGCCAAGGACGGGAGGATGTCCATGCTGGGACAGATGATGACGCAGCCCCTGCTGATTTCGTCGCTGATCGAACACGCAAAGCGCTATCACGGTCAGACCGAGATTGTCTCGGTCGAAACGGATGGAACGGTCACTGAAACCAACTGGTCCGAGATTGCAGTGAATGCGCGACGAATGGCGTCGGCATTGACGACTCTGGGGCTGGAGCCGCAGGACAGGATCGGGACACTGGCCTGGAACAATCGGCGGCATCTTGAGATCTATTTTGCCACTTCCGGCGCGGGCTATGTCTGTCACACGGTCAATCCCCGCCTGTTCCCCGAGCAGCTGACCTTTATCATCAATCATGCCAAGGACAGGGTTCTGTTCTTTGATGCGACGTTCCTTCCGCTGGTCGCTGCGCTGCATGACGCTTTGTCCGAGGTTCAGCATTTTGTCCTCATGGGGCCTCGCAATGAAGAGGCTGCGGCTCAGGTTCCTGATCTGAAGTTCTATGACGAGTTGATCCAGACAGGAGATGCGAATTTCCAGTGGCCCGACCTGGATGAAAAAACCGCCTGCGGTCTGTGCTATACGTCGGGAACGACGGGCAATCCAAAGGGCGTGTTGTATTCTCACAGGTCAACACTGCTGCACAGTTTTGCATCGAACACACGGGATGTGATCGGGTATTCTGCGATGGATGTTGTTATGCCTGTTGTGCCGATGTTCCATGTCAACGCGTGGGGGTCGCCTTACGCCTGTGCCATGTCGGGATCGCGGCTTGTGTTGCCTGGACCGGATTTACATGGTGAAGCGCTGGTCAATCTGATCGATACCTATGGCGTGACACTGGCCATGGGCGTGCCTACCATCTGGCAGGGTCTGCTGGCCCATGCCGCGGCATGCGGAACCGAACTCAAAAGTCTTGATCGCACTGTTATTGGCGGCGCAGCCTGTCCGCCGTCGATGATCGAAACGTTCCGCGAAACCTATGGCGTTGACACGGTTCACGCCTGGGGCATGAGCGAGATGAGCCCGCTGGGCTCGACGAATTACCCACTGGCCAAACACCTGAAGCTGCCGCCGGAAGAACAGCACAAGATTCGCCTGAGCCAGGGAAGACCGCCCTTTGGGGTTGAGTTGAAAATCGTGGACGAAGATGGGAATGATCTTCCGCATGACGGTGAAACTCAGGGCGATTTGCTAGTGCGAGGCCACTGGGTTCTGGACAGCTACTTCCAGTTGCAGGATCAGGATCTGTTACAGGATGGGTGGTTCGCGACCGGGGATGTGGCCACTTTGGACCCGGATGGTTACATGACCATTCGCGACAGATCCAAGGACATCATCAAATCCGGTGGGGAATGGATCAGTTCGGTCGAGCTTGAGAACATCGCCGTGGCCCACCCCCAGCTTGCGACGGCCGCCGTGGTCGGTGTTCCGCATCCGAAATGGGATGAACGCCCCTTGCTGGTTGCCGTGAAAGCCGATGGAGTAGAACCTAGCGAACAGGATTTGCTGTCCTTTTTCGATGGCAAAATCGCCAAATGGCAGATTCCTGACAAGGTTGTCTTTGTTGATGCGCTGCCACTGAGTGCAACAGGAAAGGTCTTGAAACGCAAGCTGCGAGCAGAGTTCGGGAATGCCCTGACAGGGTAGGTCTGCTGCGTTTTGGGGAATTGGCTCCGGCGGTAGGGATCGAACCTACGACCAATTGATTAACAGTCAACTGCTCTACCGCTGAGCTACGCCGGAACGGTTCGCGCCGTATAGCAATCCGGTTTCCCGGCGTCCAGAGGGGGCGTGTGTTTTTTCGACGAAAAAACCGGCAGAAACCGATGCGATTTTTGACGTCATTGAAGGTCTTAACGAGGGGGGATTTGGCTCCGGCGGTAGGGATCGAACCTACGACCAATTGATTAACAGTCAACTGCTCTACCGCTGAGCTACGCCGGAA